>CAYHNV010000085.1:0-10548 GCA_964358065.1 uncultured Elusimicrobia bacterium
CTGGAGCACGCGCCCGCCCGAATTGGAAAGCAGGACGGCCTTGATCGGCTCCTTTTTGTCTCCGTCGCGGCCCACGACGCGCTCGAGCTCGATCTCTTTGCCCAGATAGCGGTTGAGGATGGTGTCCGGGCTGGCCAGGTCGTAACGAAAATCCTGTTCCAGCACGGTGACCGCCGCCGGCGCGGTCAGGGACTTGAAGTGCACGCTCGTCGCGTCGATCTGGGCGGCGACGTCCTCCACCTTCACTTCGTTGACGCCGTTTTTCAAGGAGAAGGACCGCGTCTCCTTGATGAGACCGAGGTTCGAGTTGTAGACGGTCACCTCCGTCGCCGACGCAGCGACGGCCGACAGGGCGAGCACGATAAGAGTGATCTTCATGCCGCCATCGTACAAAAAGACTGAGGCTAGCGGGCGAGTTACGGCCGTATTACGAACGGCGTCGTCGGGCGCGGGAACGGTAAGGGGACGACACCCGAACCTGGCCGGGCACGGCGTCGCGCACGGTGCCGAACTCGAGGCGCCCCGTGATGGGATCGACGCAGAGGAGCTTCACCTTGATCGGGGAGCCCAGCGGCGCGCTGGCCCCGCGCAGGAGTCCCACCGAGCCCGACTCGGGCAGGGCCACGAAGAGCCCGGCCGCGGTCGCGTTGACCACCACGCCCTGGAACTCATCGCCGACTCGCCGGTCGAGGAGTTGCGCCCGCGCCAGATCGACCGCCTTGCGCTCGGCGTCCTGCGCGGCCCGCTCACGCTCGGAGCACTTCAACGCCAGGGCCTCGGGATCGATCCCATTGGAATGCTCGCGCGGCTTGCCGTGGAACAGGCCCTTCAGCGCGCGGTGCACGAAAAGGTCCGGGTAGCGGCGGATGGGCGAGGTGAAGTGGCAGTAGTCCTTGGAGGCCAGGCCGAAATGCCCCCCCGGCTCGCAAGAGTAGCGCGCCAGCTTCAGGCTCCGCACGACCTGGATCTGCGCGATCTCCTCGAAAGGATGGCCGACCGCGGCCCGAAGCAGGCTCTGCAGACCCTCGACGGGATGCGCGACCAGCGAGGTCTTCGAATGGATGCCGAGCTTGCCCAGTTCCTCCTGAAGATCGGAGAGTTTTTTGGGATCCGGGTCCTCGTGGATGCGGCGCAGGAAGGGATTGCGCGCCTTGGAAAGAGTTCGCGCCACGGCCTCGTTGGCCGCGAGCATGAACTCTTCGATCAGGCGATGGCTGTCCAGGCGCGCGCGCTTGACCACCTCGATGGGCCGACCCTCGGGGTCGGTCTTGACCTGGTACTCGGGCACGCCCAGGTCGAGAGCCCCTCGGCGCATGCGCTCCGCGGTCATGGCCTTGGCCAGCGGACCCATGCGCAGGACCGACTCGCGCACCTCGGGCCGCACGCGCTCTACGACCTTGCCGTCAAGAACATCCTGGACCTCCTCGTAGGTGAAACGGCGCCAGGAGCGGATGACGGTCTCCTCCTCCTTCGAGCCATGAACCTGGCCGCGCGCGTCGAGCTCGACCCAGCAGGTTAAGGTCAGGCGTGCCACGTCGGGGCGCAGGGAGCAGAGGTCGTCGGAGAGCTTGGGCGGCAGCATGGGGATCACGCGCCCGGGCAGGTACACGCTGGTGCCGCGGCGCACGGCCTCCGTGTCGAGCGGAGTGTCCCGTCGCACATAGTGCGCGACGTCGGCGATGTGCACGCCCAGGCGCAAGCGCCCATTGTCCAGCGGTTCGAGGGAGACCGCGTCGTCGAAGTCCTTGGCGTCTTCGCCGTCAATGGTGAAGAGGGGCAGGCCGAAAAGATCGGAGCGTTCCTGCCAGGCGTCGGGCTCCACCGTGCGGGGCAGGGCGTCAGCCTCCGCCAGGGCCTCATCGGGGAAAACGGTGGGCAGCTCCCGTGCAGCCAGGATGGCGCGTACGCGCGTCTTCGGATCGGCGGGAGGGCCCAGGACCTCAATCACGGTCCCACCCGGGCCGCGCTCCTCAGTGGGCCAGCGCGTGATCTGAAGGCTGGCGAGGTGGCCTTCGACCGGCTGAATGCCCCTGGCGCAGTCGAGGACCTGAGCGCCCTCCGACGCGTCTCCCGCTTCGGAAACCAAGGTCCAGAACTTGCCGGCCTTGCGCAGGATCCCGACGAGAGTGGTCCGGCCGCGGCTGACGACGCGCACGATCGCGCCGAAACGGCGCTCGCCCTTGGCGCCGGTGATCTTCACCGAGACGCGGTCGCCTTCCATGGCCAGGCGCAGGCCGGCGCCGCGCAGATAGACATCGGGCCTCCCGGGAACCTCGGAGATCAGGAAACCGAAATGCCCATGGAGCTGCACGACTCCTTCGATGAGGCTCTCGTCTCGGCCCCGGCTCATGGCATCATTCTGCCATATTCGCCCGCCAAACCCGGCCCCGGCTGACTGCCTCATCGTAGGACTCTAAGTCTCGTAGGTCCAATGAATCGTCAATACAAGACCAAAGGTCCCAGATGGTCCGGCGCCGATCTCGCTACAATGAGGGGCGTCGTAAACAGCCTTCGGGGGAGCGCCCATATGATTAAGGAGTCCGTCGCCGCGGCCGTTTTGGCCGCGCTCATCGTGGCCGGACCCGGCCCTATGACCGCCTCCGCCCAAACTATTTCGCGCGGCGCCGCTGGAGGCGTGACCGTGATCTCCGCGATCCGCGCGGGCGCTCCTGGCCGACCCACGAGCACATCCCGTTCATATCGCCTCGTTGGCCAGGACGGTGAGGGAACTGCGCGGCGTCGCCCTGCTGCCCGACGATAATTTTCTGCGCCGGCGAATGCTGGCGAGTGCCGGTGGGCGGACAATCGACCTGCTGGCTGGCTGGCTGGGCCGCGACGGCGCGCTGATCGAACTCCATCTCGCTTTGCTGAGTCATCCCGCGCTCGGCGCGAACACCCTAGGAACACTGGCCACCCTCCTCGACAGCGCCGTGAAGGCGGAGGGGCGGCGCGTCCTTGAGCCGGAAGCGGTTCGGGAGCTTCTCGCGGCCTTTGAGGCCGCCTACTTCAGGATGCCGATCGATGCTTATGGCTTCACCTCGGGCTTCCTCCACGCGCTCAAGCTCTCCGGACAGGCCGAGCCGCGGCGTATCGTCGAACTCGCCGTCCGTTATCAACGGCACGCCGCCGCCCGCGGAGAGCACGCCGACATGACCGACGCGTTGGAGATCTTCGTCTTCCAGCACGACAAGCGTTTCTACACGCCCGAGCTCATCCTGAGCATGGCGGACGCCGCTTTCCGGCACGCGCCGGCGCGCGCCCGGCACATCACGGGGCTGCGCTTTAAAACGCTTGCGACATGGGCCGAGAAATATGTCGACGCCGGCCCCGAGAAAGACCGGCTCCTGGCCGCACTCGACGAGAAGCGCGCCCTGGCGCTCGGTCTCGCACCGGTCAAGTCTCCATCTTCCGGCTGATCTCTTCAAGCATGCTCAGCGCCGCCGTAGGCGGCGCGGCGCCCATCACCTTGCGCCAGACGACTTCCATCGCACGACTACGCTCCACGTCCGTCGGCCACCAGGACATCGCCACCAGCCGCTCGAGGGCCGGCTTTTGCCAGGGCGCCTCAAGCGGAATCGACTCCAGCATCGCCTTTGCTTCCGCTTTGCGTCCCACGTCGCACAACACGCACCCGAGGAACTGCTTGGCCTGCCAGTCAGCCGGGTCCAACTCCACGGCCCGGCGCAACGCCGCCTCGGCGCCGGCCGACTGCCTTAGGGCCCATTGGCAGGCCCCGAGTCCGAACCACGCCTCGGCCCATGCCGGAGCGATCTCCGCGGCCCGCTCGTAGAAGGGGAAGGCTTCCCCATACAGATGACGGGTGTAGAACGCGCGACCCAGCCGATAAAGGAACCCCGCATCCGGCCCGGAGCCCTTGGCTGCTTCCACGGCCACGTCCATCGCCTGCCGGAGCATCCCTCGCTCCAGATACGCCTCGGACAGGGCCTGCAGCGCCTCGGCCGTCGGGCGCGTCTGACGCAATCCCTCCAGTATCCCGCACGACACGGCGAAGTCGCCCATGCGCAGGCGCGCCATCGCCGTTCCCATCAAAAGCTCCACGTCCCCAGGGAACCTGCGCTCGCCTTCTTCAAAGACCGTCAGCGCTTCCTCCGCCCGACCCGCGTGGAGAAGGCGCCGACCCCGCTCTTCGTAATCCCCGCTCGATTGGATGGCCATGTTCCCCACCTCCTCGTCGTTGTCTCCTCGGAGGTACCGATAGCCGCGCCCATAAAAAGCGCGACCCCGGCCCGAACGCACAGGGACCAGGGTCAATACTGCTCACGCTTTAGGTCCCGTTTAGGCCGGGGCCAATTTGATCCTTAAAGTCCCACCGTCAGACGAACGTCCGACGCTCCCAGTGTAACAGGGGGGGACGGCCGCGTCAAGACCCGCGCGCCCGCGCCTGCGCCTAGATCCCGATAGCCGACAGGAGATCGCAGAGCTTGCCGACCACCGCGGTCAGCTGGGGATGCGAGGCCTCGAAGCCGACGACGGATTCCTTGAGGGCACCGCGCGAGAACTCCAGGAGCTTGGGCGACTTGTCCCGGCGCGCCGCCTCGTGCGCCGCCGCCTCCGCGAAGTGCGCGATGCTGCGGGCCCTCTCACCCTGCACCGCGGACACGGAACGCAGTTCCGACTTCAGTTGCTCCAACAAGCGGATGAGTTCCGCCTTGTGCTTCGGGTCGGCCTCGCCGGCCCGACGGATGGCCTGCTCGATCTTCGCGATGGTCTCTTTGATCATGATGAAAGCATACCCCATAACCTTGTATCCTTTCACCCTCATGAGCCAAGAGCTCCCTCTCAAGACCTGCTTCCGCTGTAACGCCGTGGATACCGGGAAACTCTCCGACCATAAGCCGAACTGCCCCGTGGTCAAGGAGAAGGAAGAAAAGGCCCGGAAGATAACGACCCTGGTCAACCGCTACCGTCAGAAAAACAAGTCCGTGACCGAGCGCGGCTACGGCCGCCTCAACAAACCGGGCGACTGCAAGCAGTGCGGTGAGCAGGTCACGAGCCTGCTGACCCACCTCGGCAAGTGTCAAGGCCGGCCCGCCCCCAAAATTCCCCCGACGCCCGAAACCTAGCATGCCGTCGGCCGAGTTCCCGCAAGACACGCCCGCAACTTCGGGCATACGACCTTCTCCTCATAAACCAGGCGTGTCTCCGGTCCCTAGCCACCCGGCATTGGCCCTTTTGGTGCACCACGATTTGCATGGCCACCGAATTTGCTGATCAACGCCTACCTCGATATGACTCGCCTGGAGGACGGAACGATGCCGGTTCACGCCGGGTCAGTGAATCTCGAGACGTTGATTGGCGGCGTCGTTGATGATCTGACGGCGGCGGCGCGAATGGGCGGCCAGAAGCTGACCTGCATCGCCCCCCAGGCGCTGACCACGCGCGCCGACCCAGAACTGTTGCGCCGCACGCTGGTCAACATTCTCGGCGCGGCGGCGACGTCTTGATCCGAGTCACCGACAACGGGCCTGGAATCACGGCTCAGGATCTGCCTCGCATCTTCGACCGCTACTATCAAGGGTCAATCAACGGACGGCACCGCGGGCTCGGACTCGGCCTGACCTTCTGCCGAGCCGCTATGCGCGCGATGGGCGGCGAGATCGAGGTCGAATCGAAAGAAGGCCGGGGAACCGTTTTTACATTGAGCCTGCCGTCCGCGGCGCCGGGAGGGTCTCAATGAGTGTGTGCGCGCAACGCGTTTCAAACGGCGGAGAGGGTGGGATTCGAACCCACGGAGGCTTTTAGACCTCGGCCCCGCCTCGCCGCCGGCCACCACGATCACCGGGCTCTGCTGACCCGACTCGCTCAGCGACGCCAGCAATCGCTTCTCAGCTCCAGGCCGACGCGCGCTCAAACGCTCGTACTTCAGATCCAACTGCTCAAGGCCCACTTCGCTGATCCTCATGGTGTCCAACATTATCCCGCAGACTTCTTCCCGCGTCTATAAACTCCTGTCTTGCGGACATTTCGTCGTTTTCCTCGACGAGGATTAATTCATCGTTCCTGTCTTGCGGACATGGTGCCGCCGCGCTCGCACTCGCCGCCGGTTATCGCGCGCCACATAGGCCGGATGTCCGCTGCGATACCATGACCAGTATTTTCGTTTCGCAGCCCACACGCGCTTCTTGGCTTCTAAATCCTTGCGCCAGCCAGGCTCGCGCTGTCTCCACGCGCGATCCAATGTCCGCTTGAACTTGCGTTTGCAGCGGAGTCGTCCGCATATAATTATGTTGCGGCCGCAGTTATGTGGTCTCGGCCAGAATTCCTTTGTAGAAATAGAACTTCCGCAGTTCCTATGCCACATAATGGGCAAGTCTCATGGGTCCTTTGGTCACCGTTGATTTGGGTCTAAAGACACCTGTAAATAATCACGGCACCATTACACTTATCAAAGGTGGACAGACCCGGGAGGTATCGAAATGAAGAGTAAAAGCATCATCGCCGTATCGTTGTTGTCGTTAGCCATCCCGGCTCTCAGTTTCTCTCAAAGCTTTGAGAGTCAGTTGCAACGGGTCAGCAAAGAAATCGAGGCTCAACAGGCCGAGACTAGGGCTCGCCTTGCTGCATCGAAGCATGAGCGAGAGAAGAAGGCCGCTGATAAGGAAGATGCTCAGACGATCAAAATTGCTTCAGATTACTTGGCGACCCATCGCAATGAATTCGGTTTAGACCTCGCGGCTCCGCTGCCGAGGCTCAAGGACGCTCATTCAGCGTTCTTCATGGTCCATGATGCTCCGCCTAACTACCCCTATGTCCCTATGGGGAACATCGTCAGCTTTGAGGGTCAGAAATACCGTGGTGTGGATGTGATCGGCACCGAGATCAGGATCGGGGTCGATCCATTTAAGAAGACGGTCGCTCCGAAAGAAAACTCAGGCAAATATTATGGGAACCTTTCCTTGGCGATCCAGCCCACAGCGGATTTTGAGGCGGCCTTGACCAGCGTAGTCGGAACTAAAGTTTACGGACCGAGTTGCCTGGGGAGTTGCGACATTTCCTTTACCGTCGCCAAAGAAGACATTGCACAAATCAGGCAACCGAATCGGCTTGTGATCATTCCACCGGGCAAGGGACCGGCCCGCCTGGCCTGGGAAGTAGAGGTGTATGTCGGTGGCGGCGGTCGTAAATCCATCCACCGCCTATGGTCGATGGAAAAAGGAGACCATGAGGAGCTGTTGCCCGATGGGTCCCCTTTCAAGATCTATATAGACGCCCACACGGGATCGCTAATTTCCGCAGTCGCGCAGTGGATGTCCTAAAATAGTGAGAGGACCTGCGCCCAATAGTTGCCCACCCAGTGGCGTAAGGGTGCAGGATTATTTCGTCTTCTATCGCTGAAATTCTGTTATCGGCTCAGAGAGATCGTGCAGTCAGGTTTCGTAAGAAGGCCATTGTCGTCTGGTCTTCGCGCCAGACTTTTCTGCTCGGCACCAAGCTCGGAATCTCAGAATGGGCGAGTGCCTTTGCCTTCATTTCCAAATCGACCTCAGCGTAAATATTCGTCGTGTCGACCGAGACGTGCCCGAGCCAGGCACGAATCGTATTGATGTCCACGCCTGACCGGAGCAGTCCCGCTTGAGTCTCAGGTCAGCACCCTCCAGCTATTGGTAAAACAGGTGACGGTCTGGGGCGAGGGGAAGGCCAGGGTGGAAATTCACGAACTCGCCATTCCGGATCTCCAGCGGGCCCTCGACGGCAAGCTCGGCCCCGGAGGGCAAGGTTTCAAATCCTGTCGTCTTTGTGAACGGCGGGGGCCAAATCAAACTGCCGGACCCAAAAACGCCTGTCCCCACGAATCCGGCGCGGGAACAGGCGTTATGGAATTAAGGCAAGACTGGCGGGGCCGACCAGGGCAAAACGATAACATTTTAATGAGCCCCCTTGTTCCAAAGGCCGAAGAAACGCATTTTACCCCATCTTTTGATCTTACCTGGGCCCTGAAGTGGGGTCGGATCACCAACGGGGAGCTGGTAGCCATCGACGCGCTCTGCGCTCCCACCCCATCGATACCGGGCCTCTATCACGGACTTCTGGCGAAAGTTTGAATCCCATGGTTTACAGAATGGCGGGAGCAAAACGTAAAAACGCCGCCCTGAAAGGGCAGCGATAGCGTATGTCCAGCCTTGATCCAAAGGCGGGGAATCGCTACCTCACCGTCACCGGCGCTCCTGTCCAGGTCCTCGAGGTCCATGAAGGGATCATGGTGCTACAGGGCCTCGCTTCGGACAACCGCTTCGTGGCACCCGCCGGCTACCCGCTACGGCCCTTCAAGGGCGAGGCGGCGGCCTTCCAGGCACGTCCGAGCCCCTACCTGGGCCCGCGGGTCAAGCCGCGCCGTGGCCAAGCACCCCCGAAGCTCCTGGCCCCGATCATCGACGCCATGCTCCTGGCCGGCGGGCATACTATGCGCGGGATTGTTCGCGAGCTTCGGCGCAAAGCAAGCGCGGCATGCAACGGGAAAGACCTAAAAGCCAACGTTCGGGCGCGGCTATATTTGTTGAAGAGACGAGGACAGAAAGTCGGAATTATGGGTTGGACCCCATAAAACACAAAATCCAACGAAGAAATGGCCTCCGGTGGTCCCCTATGCCAGGAAATGACATAATAGTCTTACTTTTGTGACGAAATGTGAGTCCAGAACAAACGCTGTCTAACCCCTTCTTCGACCGAAGGGAGGCCCGGTGACTGATGATAAGCTGATTTGCAAAAAGGACCAGGCTTGCTGTGGCCAGTTAAGAAACTTGGAGAAACGCCAATGACGTCCCAATCCCTATCCCATTTTGTGACCTTCACGTTCTGTGGAGCGGTGGTCTACTTGATGTTGAAGTATCGAAACAAAGAATCCATGGCCAATGAGTTGCCTGGCCTTGTGACCTCGATCGGAGTCTTGGGTACCTTTGTTGGGATCTTCCTGGGCCTCATGGATTTCGATCCTCGAAACCTGGAAGCGAGTGTGCCGGCTCTGCTCGAAGGACTTAAAACCGCATTTATTACCTCAATCTTTGGAATGGGCGCGGCATTTATTCTGAAAATCCGAGGGTCTTTTCGGACCGACGAGGATGGCGGAGTTGCCGTCGTCTCCGGTGCAACGATTGATACGCTTGCCGCGCTGCTTGAGCGAGCGAATAAGAGCAATGCGGAGTTCGCGCGGGAGTCCGACGCCCGCCTAAAGAGCATCGAGACCGCTATCGTCGGCGACGGCGAATCCACCATTCATACACAGATCATCAAGATGCGAACCTCGATTGCAGATAAGCAGGAAGAATTAATCAAGGAATTCAAGTCCTTTGCGACACAAATGTCCGAAAACAACAGCAAGGCCTTTATTAAAGCGCTCGAGGAAGTTATTCGGGATTTCAATACCAAGATCACGGAGCAGTTCGGAGATAATTTCAAACAGCTGAATCTGGCTGTTGGGCAACTGCTCGAATGGCAGGAAAATTATAAGCAACAGGTTGCGCGAATGGTCGAGCAACTCGATCAAAGTGCTAAGGCTGTGGATTCGGTAAGTGTCTCGATGGGTGTGATTAGTGGAAAGAGTGAGGCCCTGGTCAGCGCAGCGCAAAGCCTGGAGCAAATTCTGCGGGAGCTTAATGAGGTCAAAAAGGAAACCGCCGCTAATTTAAATAGCTTCGCCAATGCCTCGCGCGAGGCTAAGGAGCTTCTCCCTCAGGTCGAAAAATTCCTAAAAGAGGCTTCGCGTGATGTTAGCTTGCAGATGACTCAGATGGTCAACGAGAGCGGTGAAGCTGTCGCTGCGCATGCCGAGGCTATTTCCGAGCAACGTGATCAGCTTAAAGAAATGATGGCGTCCGCCGCGGCGGATGTCAGCATGATCATGAAGACGGCCACCGGTGCAAACCAGAAGCTCTTAGACAACCACGCGGCGGCCATGCAAAACGTCAGCGCGCTTCTTACGCAGTCAGTTGCGGACAGCGGCAAGGCCGTTAAAGCTCAGGGGGAGTCTATTGCCGGTCAGCGCAAGCAGATTGAGGATATGCTGACCAAGTCCAATGGAGATGTCACAAAGATTTGGCAGGCGGTCACGGCGGCCAATACGAAGCTTCTGGACACCCACGCGGGAGCCATGCAGGAGAGATTTAAGGTTTTTGATGAAAGCATGGGCAAAGAAATGAAGAAGGCCCTTGAAACGTTGGGGGGGCAGCTTGCGGCACTTTCAGGTAAGTTTGTGCAGGATTATACGCCCCTGACTGAGAACCTTCGCGAGGTCGTTAAAATCGCCAGAGATCTCAAGAAATGAACCAACTGACCACAGCCGATCCGCCTGCCGAAGATTGGTGGATTAACATTGCGGACATGATGACGGGGCTGATGATGCTCTTTATGTTCATCGCTGTCGCTTACATGACTTCCATTCAGAAGACCGCGACTTCGTATTTCGATATGCAAAAGAGTCTGTATGAGGATTTGCATAATGAATTTAAGAGCGATCTGCTGAAATGGAAGGCGGTGATCTTGGGCGCTAATGAGATTTGACGGGGTTCTGCTAACGAAAATTGACGACCTTCC
>CAYHNV010000086.1:0-10395 GCA_964358065.1 uncultured Elusimicrobia bacterium
TTCCGCGTTGGTTGCGGCTTTCGGGCGAAAGCTCGCGATATTTCTTCTGGAAGCGTCGCCAAAGGGCTGCAGGACCGGCTCCCCCTCCCCGAGCCCGCGCGGGCGCCCGTGCCCGTGAAATGGACCTGCCTTTGGATCGAGCGCGGCGGGAAGGTGCTGCTTTGGCGGCGCTCGGACAAGGAGCGCCTGCTCAAAAACCTCTGGGGCCTGCCCATGGCGGGAAGCTTCGCGGCCGAGCCCGGCCGCCTCCTCGCCAAGGCCGCGCACTCGATCACCCACCACGCGCTCGCCGTGGAGCTGCGCGAGGCGTCCTTCGAGGGCGCGCTTCCGCCCGAGGCGCGATGGGTGCCGCGCGCCAGGACCGCCGATTTCCTGGTCTCGTCGCTGTGGCTCAAGCTCCTGAAAGGCCTCTGACCTTTACCGGATTTTTGCCCGGCCTTCACCGAATCCTATCCAGCCTGTAATGACGTTCCGCGAAGGCGGGTCTACACTCCGGGTATGAGCTGGGTGCTGGTGATCGAAGACGAAGAGGACATCTCGGAGTTCCTCCGGTACATCCTCGAGAACGAGAACTTCACGGTGAAGACCGCGGCGAGCCTCGCCGAGGCGCGCGCGCACCTGAAGGGCGGCCTGCCCGACGCGGTGCTGCTCGACCGGGGTCTGCCCGACGGCGACGGCCTCGACATCTGCCGGGAGCTCAAGGGCGCCGGCAAGCTGCCCCGGGTGCTCGTGATCAGCGCGCGCAAGGACCCCGCGGAGGTGGCCGAGGGCCTCGCGGCCGGCGCCGACCACTACATCACCAAGCCTTTCCAGTTCGTGGACGTCATCTCTCGTCTGGCGCCGGCACGATAGCCCGCCGCGCCTCCCACGCGGTCTCGCGCAGCCGCGCCGAGGCCTTCGCGTCGCGGGGCCGGGGCGCGGGCTTGAGCCGCAGGACCGGCACGCCGGCGTCGAAGCCCTTCAGCCGCGCCGTCTCCCGAGCCGCGCCCTCGAGCAGAGCGGCGACGCCCGGCTCGTCCGCCGCCGAGCCGGCGATCAGCGCCTCGCCGTCCCCGGACAGCTTCATCATCCGCGCCGCGGCGTTGACCGTGTTGCCGAAGTAGTCGAGCTCGCCGCCGCGCTCCTCGCGGATGACGCGGCCCCAGCTGAGGCCGACCCGGGCGCGGAACAGGCGCCCGAGCGGAGCGGCCGCGCGCAGGTCCGCCATGCGTCCCTGGAGGTCGGCGGCGGCCCTCACCCCGGCCTCGGCCGATGGGAAGGTCGCCATGACGGTCTCGCCCTCGGTCTTGACGACGAGGCCGCCGTGCCCCTCGACGCACGCGCGCACGTGGGCGTGGAAGGCCTTGACCGCGGCGTAGGAGCGCCGGCGCCCGTAGCGTTCGTAGGCCGTGGTCCAGCCGTCGAGCGAGGCGAACATGGTCGCCGCCCGCTCGACGCTCACGGAGCCGACCGGGCGCGGGCCATCGGGCGCGCGCGCGGCCGTAGATCTCCGGGGCGGCGCCCGTCGCGTCGACCAGGACGCGCCCGGCGTGCACGCCGACGCGCAGGGCGGGGACCTTCTCCCCGCGCGCGGCGTGGCCGCGCTGGATCGCCTCGGCGGCCCCGAGGGCGGCGGCGTAGCTCGGGAACGCGATGAGGCTGCCGTCGCCGAGGCGGCGGATCACGCGGCCGTCGAACGCGGGCGGCAAAGGGCCCACATGAAACCGTCGCCTCGCCGCCATGGCCGCGGCCGGGAGCTCATGCTACCCTGATTGCGATGACCGGCCACGCGATCCATCGCAGCTCCCTGGAAGAGGAAGGACGGCACATCCTCGAGGAGTGCCGCGCCATGGCGGTCGGCGTCCAGGCGCTGCTCGGCTTCCAGCTCCTCTCGATACTCACCCCCGCCCTGTACGAGCGACTCGATCAGACCTTGCGCCTGGTCCACCTCTCCGGCATCGTCCTTGTCGTCGTCGCGATGTTCCTGCTGCTCGCCCCCGCCGCCTATCACCGGCTCGCCGAATCGGCGGTGATGACCGCGGAGTTCATCGACTCGGCCGCGTCCTTGGTCGGCTGGGCCCTGGCCGCGCTGCGCCTGGGCCTCGTCCTCGAGATCTACACGGCGGCGCGCGCCCTGGGGCTCGCGCACGCGCCGAGCGCGGGGATCGCCGGCGGGCTGTTCCTGGCCTCGTGGGCGCTATGGTCGGTATGGCCGAGGGTCTCCGTCCTGCGCCTGGCGCCGAACCCGAAATCCGACTAGAGCTTCGGCTTGAAGCCCTTGTCGACGAAGGCGCGGAACACCGCGCGCTGAGCCTTATCGATCGAGCGCGGGGCGGTGTAGACGAGCAGATAGAACCCTTTCGCCGCGGTCACCGCGACATGCTCCTCGCGCAGCGCGACGGTCCGGGCCTCGAGGCTGCGGGGCGCGGCCGTCTGGGTCGTGTCGCGCTCGACGCGCAGGGCCTTGCGCCCGGCGGCCGTGATCTCCCGCACCGGCCCGTCCTTCCAGCCCTTGAGAGGGATCGACGAGGTGCGGGTGAGGCGGTCCATGTACTCCTTGGGCGTGCGGTCCTGAGGGTCGTCCGGGCGGACGTAGCGCACCGAGATCAAAGCGGGGATGCCTTCCGCCGAGGGGCCGGTGAACACGGCGCCTCCGCCCCGGCGCTCCATCTCCCAGCCGGCCGGAAGGAGCACCTCGAAGGAGGCGTCGATGACGGACGGCTTGGCGGAGGCTCCGAGAGCCGCGGCGAGCAGCAGCTGGATGAGGATCGGCGTCATGGTGTCTCCATTAATCCATCCCGAGCGGCGGGGGCACGGCGTCGATCCCGCGCTCGGTCCTGACCCCATCCCGGGGCACGAGGCTATTATACCGCTCCTGCGTAGTGGCCGCCACCGACTCCTGGCGGGCGCGGAGCTGATTGTAGTGCTTCGCCGCGTCCGCGGCCGCGGTCTTCGATCCCTGAAGGTAGGACTCGAGCGTCGCCCTCGAGGAGCGCATGAGATCGGCGCGGAAGGCCGCGGCGGTCGGGTAGGACTTCTGGAGGCCCGGCGCCGCGGCCTCCAGCTTCTTGCGCGCGGCCGCGCCGAGGCGGTCGCGGCGCGCGAGCTCCGCCTCGATGGGCTCGGACACCGAGTTGTGCCATAGGATGCGGCACCACGCGGTCGCCTCGTTGGAGAAGGTCTCCGGATAGTGCGTGTTGGGGACGATCCGGTCGAAGTAGCGCGGGCCCTCCTCCTCCATGCGCCGGGCGTACTCGAGATCGCCTTGTACGAGGCTCGAGGACTCGGACTCCTTCAGCGCCCATTCCGCGAACTTCTTATCCACGCGCATCTTCTGCATCATGAACAGCGCGTCGGTCTGGAAGGCCTCGACCTCGTCGCCCTGATGGTAGAGGCGCGGCAGCTTGTTGTCGCGCGCCCAGACGTCCTGGCGGTGGTGCTGGGCCTCGTGCACGAAGGTCGAGGCGAAGACGCGGGCCAGGTTCTGCAGCAAAGCGGGATCGCGCTTGAGGCTCTCGACGGTGGCTCCTCGGGTCTTCAGGAACTCCTCGACGTAGCGCTCGTTGAAGTACAAGGTATCGCCGCCGTGGTGGTACCAGCCGAGCGCGCTCATGCTCGTGGTCGTGAAGGCGACCTCGAGAGGGACGCGCGCGTAGAACGTCTTGAGGTCCTCGCCCGCGAACGTCCCCTCCGTCTCCTTGAGCATGGCGGTCTTGAGCATCGCCCCGACGAGCCTGCGGGATTCCGCGTCGAACTTCTGGTCCGCCCGCGGCGGCGCGGCGGCGAGCAGGGCCGCCGGGCGCTCGCCGTAGTTCTCGAAGATACGGGCCAGCGCGCTCAGGCGCGCCTCCGGGGTGGCGGCCGCCATCGCCTGCGCGAGCAGGGCTTTCTGACGGGGGTCGGAGCCCATCGCGACCCGCGCGCGCGCCTCGGCCAGAGACTGGAAGGACTGACGGATCTCCCCGGAGCGCTTCCAGAGGCCGGACATCTCATGGCTGCTGAGCACCTCGGACAGGACGTAGGCGCGCCCTCCGAAGGCGGAGGCGGCCTCGGCGTCGGCCGGGCTGGCCTTCATCAGCCGATCGCGCTCGGCCAGCGCCCAGGCCCGCATCTCCTCGTGCCGGGCCGGGAAGGCGAGCGCGGGCCAGGCCGCCTGCTTTTTCCGGGTCTTGACCCACGCCTGCTGAACGTCCGACAGATCGTCCCAGTTCCAGAGGACCAGCCCGAGGGACTTGAGCTTCGCCTCGCCGATGCCGGGGATGTTCCGCCGCGCCCAGGCCGGGAACGCGACGCCGTCGAGGCAGAACGCGCAGCCCGGGCGCTGGCTGAGGCTTTGCCGGATGGAGTGGACCGTGGATTCCCCGTCGAGCACGCGCTCGAGGTCGACGAGCTCGGTGGCGCGCGCGAACACCTCCAGGTAGGCGGAGGCGTCGGCGGCCTTGACGGTCTCCTGAGCCCGCACGTCGCCCAAGAAGCTCTTTGCGGCCGGCAGCTCGTTGCCCAGAACGATCCTTGCCCGCAGCACCCGGAGGTCCGTCGTCGAGGGGTTCTCGAGGTCCGGGCCGGAGGAGAGGAGGGACGACCCGCGCTGAACGGGGACGGAGAGCGCGTCGGCGTCGTCCGCCGCCGCGGTGCACGCGAGGAGCGCCGCCAGGAGGGCGGCGGACGTGAGGAGGACGGCGGGCCGGGAACGAAGCATAGAGGGGGCCGACGCTAGGAGGGTAGCCCCGGCGCCCCCGTAAATCAAGGTCTATTTTGCCCCCGCGCAACGCCTTGCGCGCCCCTCGAAATCCGAGTAAACTGCGGCCATGTCCCACCGGGTGCTGGTGGTCGAGGACGATCTCGACATCCAAGGCTACTGCAAGACGATCCTCGAGTCCGAGGGCTTCGCGGTCGACGCCTGCGACACCGCCGCAGAGGCGCGCCGGCTGTTCGCCGCGAATCGCCCTGACCTGGCCGTCCTCGACATCGGCCTGCCCGACGGCACCGGCATGGACCTTATGAAGGAATGGCACGCCTTCCCCGGCCCCAAGGTCCCCGTCCTGTTCCTGACCGCGCGCGGCGACCTGAAGACGCGGCTCGAGTGCTTCCAGCAGGGCGCCCAGGACTATGTCCATAAGCCCTTCGCCGCCGAGGAGCTGCTCGCCCGGGCGAAGGTCCATCTCCAGGTCAAGAAGTCCCACGAGGAGCTGGTCAAGCGCAACTAACGAAGTAGGTGAAATTAGCCCGCTTCTGGCGGCGGCCGCCTTCATGGGCTCAGGATAGCCCCTATTCCCGATCAGCGTCAAGGCCGATTTTTCCGCGCGCCGGAGCTTATGACACTCGCGTCATACCAGTCTCCCAAAAGAATATCCGCCGCAAGGATGCCATCTATTTATAGTGCCGGCGACGCTCGCCGTCTCGCCAGCGACGGCGTCTCCAACGCGAACCATGCCCCCCGAAAGAACGCGGGCGAAGATACCCTCCTTGGGCATCACGCAATCGCCGGCCGCGGTGTAAATCGCGCAGCGGGTGTGGCACTCCTTGCCGATCTGGGTGACTTCCATCAGCACATCCGCGCCGAGCGTGAAGCGATACCCGATCGGCAGGGACGGTAGGTCGATGCCCTTCGTCGTAACGTTCTCGGCGAAGCTTCCGACGTTGACGTTAAGGCCCTTGGCGCGCATCTTCTCAATACTCTCCCAGGCAAGCAGGCTCACCTGGCGATGCCAGGGACCCGCGTGGGCGTCGCCTTCGATGCCGTGCCCTTCCCGGAAGACGGCGTTGCCGACGTCGTTCTTGCGTCGGCCCTTCTTCACGCTGACGCAGACTGCCAACACTTCGCCCATATCCCTCCCTCCTCGACGAGCAATCCCAAGCCCAACGCCCACGCCAGGTTCCCGGTGAGCAGACCGACGAGGCCCACGGCCCAGGCCAGCCAGAGCCTCTCCGTCAGCCCGCGCAACAACAGCGCGTGGCAAACGCCGACGTAGACCATCATGACACCCAACACGGCCGACGGGATCGCGCGCAGGACGGCCGGGGCGCGGTCCGCGAAGACGAACCCGAGCAGGATATAGAAGCCGCCGGCAATCACGGTCGCCCCGGCGCTCCGCGCGCCGAAACGGCGGTGAGCGGTGAGTCCTCCCGAGCCGTGGCAGACCGGCATCGCGCCCAGAGCTCCCGCGGTCAAATTCGCCAGGGCCAGCGAGACGCACAGCCGCCGTGGCGTCATCCGGGCGGCTTCATCGCCATAGGATTCGCGCGCCGTCTCCGCGGCGGCGAAGACCGCGTTGCCCAAAGTCAGGGGCAGTTGGGGAAGAGCCAGGAGCCAGAGCGCGGAGAGGGCACCCCAAGCGTCCAGCGGCGAGGCAGACCGCGCGAGCCCGGCCCCGAGGTGACCGGCGACCATCAGCCCCAGACCGACCTTGACGAGCATCAGGCCGACGCCGAGCTGGAGCCCCTTGACGATGGGACGGGTGAAGAAGCGCCCGACACGCTCCACGCTGCCCGTCAACACCAGGAGGGCCAGGACGAGGCCCAGCCAGACCCCTGCCGCCGCGAGCATCGAAGCACCCAGGCCCTGGGCCAGCACGATGGCCGCCGCGGCCTTGAGCGGCTGGACCGGCACGACCGTGCGGAAATAGAGCGAGGCGGCGATGTAGACGCCTCCGACAAGGAGCAGGCTCGGCGCTGGGGCCAGGCCGGCGAAGGCGACTAAAGCCAAGTAGATCGGCACGAAGGTGCCGAGATCACCCAGCGCCCCGGTCCATTCGCCGGGACCCCAGCGCAGGTGACCGCCCGTGTCGGCGATCATCGACTCATCCCCCGATCGCACACATGAGGCGCGGGTTCGAGACAGCCGCCTCCGCCTTGGCCGCCATCGAGTGCTCCCGGGGTTTGGTCCGCACGGTTTCCTCCAAGAGCCGGTGCAACTCGGCGTCGGCGGCACCGCCGCGCAGTGGCCCGCGCAGGTCGATGCCCGTCTCGCCGTCGAGGCAGGGCACGAGCAAGCCCGAGGAGGTCAGGCGCAGTCGGTTGCACGAGGAGCAGAAGCCGCAGCTCAGCGCGCTGATGACGCCGACGCTGCCTCGCGCGCCCGGGCGGCGGTAGTAGCGCGCGGGGCCGTGCCCGACGGGACGCTCCTCTTCCGTCAGCGGCTCGAGCGGGCCGGCCGCAGCCAGTATCTCCGGCAGCGGCACCCACCGCTCCTTCGAGAAGAAGCCCGTCTCGCCCATCGGCATCAGCTCGATGAAGCGCACGTGAAGGGGTAAGTCCTGCGTCATGGCCGCGAAGGCCCCGACCTCGTCGTCGTTGAGTCCGCGCGCGACGACCATGTTGACCTTGACCGGGGAGAGCCCCGCCGCGAGTGCCGCGTCGAGCCCCGAGCGGACCTCGTCCAGGCGGCCGAAGCGCGTGACCGTGCGGAAGCGCTCCGCGTTAAGCGAGTCGAGGCTGACGTTGACGCGGCGCAGGCCGGCCCGGGCCAACGGGCGCGCCAGCGTTCCCAGGAGCACGCCGTTGGTGCTGAGCGAGAGGTCCGTGATCCCGGGCACGCGCGCGAGGCGCTCGACGATCTCGACGATGTCGGTCCGGACCAGGGGTTCGCCGCCGGTGAGGCGCACCTTCGAGATCCCCGCGGACGCGAAAACGCGCGCGAGGCGCTCGATCTCCGCGGCCGTCAGGACCTCCTGGGCGGGCGCGAAGCCCGCGTGGCCCGCGGGCAGGCAGTATAGGCAGCGTAAGTTGCAGCGATCGGTGACCGAGAGCCTCAGGTAGTCGATGCGGCGCGTAAAGGAGTCGGTCAGCATGAGGCCGCCTCCCGTGCCCGTTCGTACTCCGCGCGCGTGTCCAGGTCCATGAAGGAGCGGCCCTGGGGGTCCATCGTGCGGATATCCTCCTCCGTGACGAATCGCGTTCGCACCAGGTCGAAGACGTCACTGACACGGGGGTTCGTCCGTGCGAGGAGACGGTCGATGACCGGGACGCAGGCGCGCCCATAGACCGCGCAGAGGGGCTGGAGGCGCCCCTCCCAGACCGGAACGACGGCGTCAAAGCCGCCGCCCAGCTCCGCCAAGCCGCGCACCAGTCCCGCGTCGAGGAAGGGCATATCACAGGCGCAGACGAAGACGCGCTCGGTCGCGGCGTGCGCGAGTGCTGAGCGCACGCCGCCGAGCGAGTGAGCCTCCGGGCGCAGGTCGCGGACGACGCGCCGCCCCGGCCTCTCCAGACGCAGGAAGGGCGCGGGGTCCTTCACCACGACGAGCGTCAAGTCGAATACTCCCGAGAGGACATCGGCGACCGTCGAGACCAAGGTCGCTCCCCGCCACGGGGCCGCGGACTTATCCGAGCCGAAGCGGCGGCTCAAGCCCCCCGCGAGGACCGCGCCGGTCGTGTCCTTCATTTGAGCCACCGGAACGCGAGCCGGTCGCCGGGCATGACGCGCCGCACGCCGATGGGCGCGACGGCCAGGGCGTTGGCCGAGCAGGCCATGGCCAGCATCGCCGAGCCCTGCGGGCGGATGATGCTCAGGCGGTAGCCGTCACTGGACGCCCGCGCGCGGCAGAACAGGTACTGCTGGCGGTCCCCCGGCTTCGGGTAGGCATTGTCCGCCTTCCCGGCCAGATGGTAGCTGGGGTGCCCGGGGGCGTGGCCCTGCAGGGTCTCCAGCGCGGGCCGAACGAACTCCTCGAGGCAAACCATGACCGCGACGGGGTTTCCCGGCAGGCCGAAGACCGGCTTGCCGCCGTGGAGGCCCAAGAGCAGGGGCTTGCCGGGCTTCATCGCGACCTTCCAGAATACGATCCGCGCACCGACGCTCTTGAGGACCTCTTGCGTGTAGTCAAAGTCTCCGACCGAGACGCCGCCAGTGACCAGCACGAGATCCGCGCGCGACAGGGCCGCGCGCACAGCACGTCGCAGGGCGGCGGGATCGTCGCGGACGACGCGGGAGACGACCACGCAAGCACCCCAACGAGCGAGTGCCGCGGCCGACGCCGGCCCGTTCGAGTTGCGGATCTTCCCCGCCGCGAGGCGGCCTGAACCGGACGCGAGTTCGTCGCCGGTGGCCAGGATCGCGACGCGGGGCCGGCGGACCACTTTCACGCGCGCGATCCCCTGGGCCGCGAGCAGAGCTATCTCGTACGGGCGCAGGCGAACTCCCTTTCGTAGCAGGCGCGCCCCTCGGCGCACGTCTTCACCGCGAGGCCGGATGTGATCGCCGCGCTCGGGAGCACGCAGGATACGGACCATCCCGTCCGGACCGGGCGCGGTGAACTCCTTCATCACGACCGCGTCGGCCCCCGGCGGCAGGGAAGCGCCCGTCATGATCTTGACCGCCTCACCACGCCCGACGCGGGCCAAAGAGATAGAGCCGGCGCGCGCGACCGTGAGAACTTTAAGAGGGCGAGAAGTGCCGAGGGAGCAGTCGGCGGCGCGGACCGCGTAGCCGTCCATCGCCGAGTTATTGAAGCCCGGCAGGTCGGCGCATGCGCGCAGTTCCTCGGCGAGGACACGATCGACCGCCTTGATAAGAGGCACGGACTCCGAGCCAAGCACGGTGACGTTCGCCAGGATTCGGGACAGAGCCGTACGCGGCGTGATCACGAGGTCACCTTGGCGATCGCGTGGTCGCCGCCGGTCAACATCGCCAGCGCGTGCGGGATCAGGTCGGCGACGGCCTCAAAGGACTCCACCGCGCCCTTCGGGCTTCCCGGAAGGTTGACGATCAGCGCCCGGCCGCGGGAGCCGGTCAGGGCCCGCGATAGGACCGCCGTGGGCGTGCTCTTAAGCCCGCGCTGCCTCATGAGCTCGCCGAAGCCGGGAAGCTCCTTGTCCAGAACGGCCCGCGTGGCCTCGGGTGTCACGTCGCGCGGGGAGAGGCCGGTGCCGCCCGTCGTCAGGACGAGGCGGACCGCGTCCCCGTCGCACCATTCCTTGAGGGCGGCTTCGATTGTCGGCTGCTCATCGGCGACGACCCGGACCTCGGCGACGCGCCAACCCCGCCGCTCGACGGCGGCGCGCAGGGCGGGCCCGCCCGCGTCGGGGCGCTCCCCCCGCGCGCTGCGGTCGCTGGCGGTCAGGATGGCCGTGGATATCGTCACCGGGCCCCCCTCTTGGCGCGGACGTAGCGGCCCGAGCGTCCGCCTTCCTTCTCGAGCAGTTGGATTGATCCAATCGTCATCGCGCGGTCGGCGGCCTTGGCCATGTCATAGATGGTCAGGCACGCCACCGCCACGGCCGTCAGCGCCTCCATCTCAACGCCGGTGCGGCCCTGGACCATCGTCTCCGCCGTGACGCAGAGGCGGCCGGGCTTCGGCGTGAAGGTCAGACGCACGGAGTCCAGGCTCAGGCCGTGGCAGAGTGGGATGAGCTCGTCGACACGCTTGGCCGCCAGGACCCCGGCGATGTTGGCGACGGCGATCGCGTCGCCCTTCG
>CAYHNV010000087.1:0-10292 GCA_964358065.1 uncultured Elusimicrobia bacterium
CGAAGGGCGGTTCTTCATCTCGATGGGCTTGGGGGGCTGCTCGTCGTTCATGCGGCTTTCTCCAATACGACCAATTGTCCGCAGGCCCCGCCGATGTCGCGCCCGAGGTTCCGGCGGACGGTGGCCTTGAGCCCGGAGCTCATGACCTGCTCCTGGAAGCGGCGGGCGTCCGATTCAGCCGTCGGCTGGTGCGGCGTGTCCGTCTGGTTGAAGACGATGAGGTTGACATGTAGAAGGGAGAGCGGCCCCAGGCCCTTGAGCCAGGCGACCAGGGCCTGAGCGTCCTGCGGGCGGTCGTTCTCGCCCTTGAGCAAGACATACTCGAAAAAAAGCTTGCGATTGGTCATCAGCAGATATTTCTTCAGCGAATCCGCGAGCCTCGCCAGGGGATAGGCTTTATTCATGGGGACCAGGCGCGTGCGCAGTTCGTCATCGGCGGCGTGGAGAGAGACGGCAAGGTTGACCTGCGGGAAGTCGCGGCCGAAATCCTCGATGCGTGGGGCGACACCCGCAGTAGACACCGAGATGTGACGGGCGCCGACGGCAAAAAGCTTCTGGTCCATCAGGGTCTTCAGGCTGGCCGAAACCTGCTCGTAGCAGGCGAAGGGCTCGCCCATGCCCATGTAGACCACGTTATCAAGCCGCCCGTCCAGGCCCATCCTCTTCATGTACTGCCGCCAGAAGAGGACCTGGTCCGTGATCTCCTCGGGCGTCAGACTGCGGGTCAGGCCCATGAGGCCGGTGGCGCAGAAGGTGCAGCCGATGGCGCAGCCGACCTGAGACGAAATGCAGGTGGTCCAGCGCGTGGGGCTGGGGCGCAGGAGCACGGTCTCGACCGTGCCGCCGCCGGGCAGGTCGAGCAGGGCCTTGTAAGCGCGGCCGTCCTGAGAGGCATCCACGCGGCGCTCCGTCATCGACAGGATGGGAGCCTTCTGGCCCAAGGCCCGGCGGACATCGGCGGGCAGGACGGCGACCATATCGTAGGAGGAGACCGCCTGGTCGTAGACGGCCCTGCGGATCTGGTCCCAGCGGTAGCCCGGCTGGCCGAGGTCCTTCAAGGCCGCTTGGACCTTGGCCGCGTCCATCAGTAGGTGAGTTCCCGGACGTGCTTGTTGTCGAGGAGCTTGCGCACGACTTCCTTCTGCTCCAGGCGCGGGCCGGAGGCGTACCATTCGCTGTAGTAGAAACCCGCCTTCTTCATGAGCTTGCGGCGCAACACCTTCACGTCGGCCACGCGGAAGATGGCCTTGATCTCCTCTAAGCCCTCGTCGTCAAGGTCGGAGACGATGCGGAAGGTGTACCGCTGTCGCAATTCGTCGATGAGTTCGTCAAGACGCGGGAAGAACATCTGGACGACCAGGGTCGCAACCGCCGCGGCCACGGCAATCGCATAATGGCCGAAACCCACGGCCACGCCGATGGCCGACACGACCCAGATGGTCGCCGCGGTCGTCAGACCCGTGACATGATCGCCCTCGCGCATGATTGCCCCCGCGCCCAGGAAGCCGATGCCGGAGATGACCTGCGCGGCCAGGCGCGTGATGTCCGCGCCCGGCACGCCCGCCGCGACTTCGCGCGAGAGGATGGCGAAAAGGCAGGAGCCCACACAGATGAGGATGTTCGTGCGCAGGCCGGCGGCCTTGTCGGAGAGCTCCCGCTCCAGGCCGATGGCCGCGCCCAGGCAGAGCGCGATGCAGAGACTAAGCGAGTCCAGCGCGAGCTGTGTCATGTTCCCTCCCGGAACGCGCGGATGAGGCGAGCTCGGCCGCGCGGCGGCCGGAGCGCACGCAGTCGGGCAGGCCGACACCCCAGTATGAACAGCCGGCCAGGATCAGCCCAGAGTGCCCCTTAAGACACGAGCCCAGGCGCTCCAGACGGCGCGCGTGACCGACGTTGTATTGGGGATTGCCCTTGATCCAGCGCGCGGTCTTGGCCGCGACGGGCGAGACGGACTTGATGTCCAGCACCCGATGGAGTTCTTCGCGGACCTTCTCCTCGATGCGGGTCAGGGGGCCCTCGGCCGGCTCTTCGCGTCCAGCACCCCCGACGAAAGCGCGGATGACGACTTTCCCCTCCGGCGAGCGCGCCGGGAACTTGCTTGAGGAGAAGGTCGCGGCCGACAAGGTCGAGCCGGCCTCGCGCGGGATCAGGAAGCCGAAGCCCTTCGGGAGCTTCGGGAAGGTCGCGGCGTCGTAGATCAAAGTGGTCGTCGCCGTGGAGACGAAGGGTATCTCGCGCAGGCGGATCGCCAGCTCCGGGTCGAAACCCTCAATCGCATCGGCCAGGGCGGGAGCGGGTGCGGCCGCCACCACCGCGTCGGCCTCGAAGACGCCCCGGGGTGTCACGACCTCCCAGCGGCCGCCGCGGCGGCGCACGGCCTGGGCCGGGCAATCGGTGCGCACCGTGCCGGCGGGCAGGGAGCGCGCCAGAGCGTCGATGACGCGGGAGAGGCCGTTCTTGATCGTCATGAAGGTGGTGATGCCCTCGCGACGGGCGCGCTTGGGGCCGCCCAGCCACATTGATTTCACCAGCCCGCCCCGCTTCTCCATCTCCAGAAGCTGAGGGAAGGTGCTCTTGATGCTCATCTTCTCTGGGTCGCCGGCGTAGATGCCGGCCAGCAGGGGCCCGACCAGGACGTCCAAGGCCTCCGCACCGAGGCGGCGGCGCGCGAAATCGGCCAGCGACTCGTCCTCCAGGCCCTTGCCGACGGGGATCAGGGGTTCGAGAGCCATGCGCAGCTTGCCTTGCATTGAGAAGAGCGTCGAGAACGCGAAAGGCAGCAGCTTCGTGGGCGAGACCAGATTCATCCCGGCGGGCAGGGGGACTAGGCGGCCTTCCTTAAAGATGCAGACGGTCGGGTCCGGGGCGGTGCAGACGAGCTCATCCTGCAGCCCCAGCTCCTTGACCAGCTCCAGCATCTCGGGCTTAAGAGTGACGAAACTGTCGGGCCCCGTCTCGACGGTGACCCCATCCACGTTTTCCGTGCGGACCTTGCCGCCGATACGCGGCGCGGCCTCCAACACGATGACCTCGGCGCGCCCGCGGGCCAGCTCGCGCGCCGCCGTCAGGCCGGTGATGCCGGCTCCGATGACGACGACCTTCCGCGGAGAATCCGAACGGCCCGGTCTCATCGCGAAGTCATCTCGTGAACAAAACTCACAACCAAGTCCACATTCTCGACCGGCGTGCCGGGCAGTATGCCGTGGCCGAGGTTGAAAATATGCCCCTTGCGTCCGCCGTTGCGATCCAACACGTCTTTGACGGCCGCTTTGAGGACCTTCTTATTTGAGAAAAGCAGGACCGGATCGAGATTGCCCTGGACCGGACGCTTGCCCAGGCGTTTTCTCGCCGCGTCGAGGTCGATGCGCCAGTCCACACCGATGATGTCGCCCCCCGCCTCGGCGAAATCTTCAAGAAAGCCGTTCGTGCCTGTCCCGAATGAGATGACGGGCACGCCGCACTTGAAGATTTCCTTAAGAACCCAGGCCGAGTGAGGACGGACGTAACGGCGATATTGATCGGGAGACAAGTCTCCGATCCAGCTGTCGAAGAGCTGGAGAGCCTGCGCGCCGGCCGCGGCCTGCGCCTTGAGGTACTCAGCGGTCACGCGGCGCACCTTGCGCATCAGCTTGTCCCAGAGGTCGGGCCGACCCGTCATCATGGCCTTCACGCGCTGGTAATTCTTGGACGGCCCGCCCTCGACCATGTAGCTGGCCACGGTGTAGGGCGCGCCCGCAAAGCCGATGAGCGGCACCTTGCCGTTGAGCTCGCGGCGGATGAGGCGCACCGCGTCGTAGACGAAGCCCAGTTCCGCGGCCGCGGTCTTCTCGCGCAGGCGTGCCACGTCCTGATCGGTGCGCACGGGGTTGGCGATGATCGGGCCGGGCGAGAAGCTCAGCTTCAAGCCCAAGGGCTCGACGGGCAGGAGGATGTCGGCGAAGAGGATGGCCGCGTCGATCGGGAAACGACGCACGGGCTGGAGCGTGACCTCGCAGGCCAGCTCCGGGGTCTTGGCCAGCTCCAGGATGGAATGCTTCTTGCGGAGGTTTCGGTATTCCTCCATGTAGCGGCCCGCTTGGCGCATGAACCAGACCGGGGTCGCGTCCACGGATTGGCCGCGGCAAGCGCGCAAAAAACGATGGTTCGGGCTATCCATTGAGGGCTGCGTCTGTTTTCAGGCGGAGTGGGATCGCCCTGAGGAGTCCACCCAAATGATCCGGCCGTCCTCGCGCATCGAAAACCGCTCCACCCCCGTCGCCACCTGGACGCCGTTCTTGTACAAGTTGCGGTAGCTGTCAAGCCAGCCCACGCCGCCGGTCCGGTCCGAGATCGCCCAGCTCTGCGCCCGGCCCAGCTCCTGGTCGTTGCGGTAGAGTATCCCGAATCCGTCCAGCCAAGCCACATCCGCGGTCCGCTCGGCCACGGCATATCTCTGGGCGCGGCCCAGCTTCACTTGGTTGCGGTGGAGGTCGCTCCACGCGTCCTGCCAGACCACGTCTCCGGTGTATTTCACCAAAGTATAGCTCTGGGCGCGTCCCAGTTCCGTGCCGTTGCGGAACAAGACGCCGTAGGAGTCCTGCCAGACGATGATGTCCCCGTGCCACGAGACATCATACCCCTGGACCCAGGCAGCGATCTTCACGCCGTCCCGGTAGAGGTCGCCGTAGGAATCCTGCCAGACGACCAGGCCGTCGCAATTCTCCTTATGAGACGCGGCGTAGCGACCGAGGAGTTCATCGTTCTTGAAGATGTCGCCATTGCGAATGAAGACGACCGGCAGATCGGCGCACGACTCCGGAAGCTGTTCTCCGCGGGAGACGAAGCGGCGCGGGTACGCCGCCTGACGCGCGGCCAGGTCCAAGCGCGTTGCGAGCACGCGGGCGGAAAGAGCGCTGAAGGACGCGCCCAAGTCGGCCTGCGCACCGGCGGGAGAAGCGCCCAGACAGAGGCCGGCAAGAATCACGACGGGAAGGGCTTGAATCGTCATCATGGGGTTTCGCACCTCGTGAGCGTGATTCTACTGCTATCGAGGCCCGCCGTCTAGGGGTCTACGCGCACCGTCTGCGCGCACCGAAGCGCATCAAGAATCGTATAATGACCCCCATGGCGAACAACATCTATGTCGGCGGCTTCCCTTACAAGACCAGCAAGGAGGACCTGGCCAAGCTCTTCGCCGCGTGCGGAAAGGTCCTGAGCGCGAAGGTCATCCTCGATCGCGAGACCGGCCGCCCCAAGGGCTTCGGCTTCGTCGAGATGTCCACGGACGCCGAGGCCAAGCTCGCCGTCGAGAAGCTCAACGGCTCATTCCTCGGCGACCGCAAGATCTTCGTCGTCTCCGGCCGCCCGCAGAAGGGCCCCGCCCCCAAGCGCGACTTCACGCCGAAGCCCGTCGGCGCCAAACCCGTCTTCGTCGAGCGCCGCTCCGGCAACGACCGCCGCACAGCCGCCGGAGAAGCACCCGCCCCCGGCGCCCCCGTCACAAAGAAGCCGTGGGTCAAGAAACCCTTCGCCGCCTCGAAGGAGCCGTGGCCGAAGAAGCCGTTCGACAAGAAGAAGCCCTGGGAGAAGATGAAGACGCCGCTGTCCAGGAGGAGTTCGTGATCACTGCTGGTCGGGCTGCTTCAGGGCCTCATCCTCGCGGGCCTTGATGGCTTCGGTCGCGGCGGCGGCGGCCTTCTTCGCGCGCTCGACGTCGTTCTGGAGGCCGCCGACATACCGGGTGGCGGCGTTGTCGACCTTTTCGGGCTCGGCCTTCGCGGCGGGCTCTGAGCTCTTCTGGGGACAACCGGACAATAGCGACGCGGCCAGCACGACGAGCAAAATCCTCATTTTTCAGCCTCCCCCGCGACGGCAGTTCGCTCACGAAGCAAGCAGGGTGTCGGCCGTGCTCAGCAGCGTGAACAGCGCCTCATCCGTCTTGGCCCGCCATAGCTTGCGCCTGATGTTCTCATTGGTAACCAGCGACGCGACACGCTGGAGGATCTTCAGCTGGATGATCGGCGACTCCGCCGGCGTCAGGATGAGGAATACCAGCCGTATCGCCACCCCATCCGGCGCCGGGAATGCCGTCGGCTTCGCATAACGCCCCACCGCGATCAAGGGCTCCCCTAACCCCGCCAGCCGCGCATGCGGCACCAGCACCCCCCGCCCCACCGCGCTGGCAAACTTGAGCTCCCGGTCCCACACCGCCGTGAACGCCCCGTCTTCGTCCAACGTCGGCCGCAACGCCTTCAGCTTGGCCAGCAGATGCCGCACCGCCGCCCGCCGGTCTCCCGCCGGGAGGTTCGCATCCACCGCCGAACGCGCGAAAAGCCCCCCCGAGTCCCACGCGCTCGGCCTGTCGAACTCATCGTGCACTTCACCGATCAGTTCCTCGACAATATCCTCCAGCGTCAGGATGCCCGCCACCCGCTTGAGACCATCGCGCACGATCGCCACATGGATCCCCTTGTCGGGCATCGTCTTCAGCAACTTTTCAAGCGCCTCGCAATCGGACACCTCGAAGACGTCTCGCCGCAGTTTTTTTAGGTCCGGCTCCAGCCCCCCTTCTTGAAGGATGAGGTCCTTGAGGTGGATATAGCCGATGACCGTGTCCAAGTCCTTCTCGCAGAGGGGAAACCGCGTGAACCTCTTGTCTCGGATCATCGCCAGGTTCTCCGCCCAGGGCTTCTCCAGGGAGAGGAAGGAGACCCGATCCCGCGGACGCATCGCGTCCGAGACCTTCGCCGTCGCGAAATCGAACAGGTTTTCAAGAAGAAGCAGGCGCTCCAGCGGCATTGCCCCCTTTTCCTGCGTCTCCCCCAGCAGAACACGCATCTCGTCGATGGAGACCGAGTTTTCCGCCTCCGCCGCGGACTTCAGGCCGAAGAGTCCCAGCAGGCCCTTGGAGCAGACCGTCATCAGACGAATGGGCAGCCTCAGCAACTGCGCCAGCAGCCGCAGCGGCCGGGCCCCGTAAATGGCGATGGGCTCCGCGTAGTGGATGGCCACCGCACGGGGGATCAACTCGGCCAGGATGATCTGGACGCCCGCAAGCACCGAGACGGCCACGGAGAAGGAGAGGACCCTCAGCCAGGACGGCGATAAAAATGCCGCCCAGGCGACGAAATGCCCGCGCAGCTGCTCCGCGATCGCCGGCTCGGTGACGGCGCCCAGGGCCAGAGCGATGACCGTCATGCACAACTGCATCGCCGCCAGATACTCGTCGAAGCGCCCCAGGATGCCCTGCACCGCCAGCGCGCGCACGTTCCCCCTGCGCGCCAGTATCTCGACGCGCGCCGGGCGCACCCGCATCAGCGCGAACTCCATCAGCACGAAGAACGCGTTCAACGCGATGAGGACGGCGGCCAGCAGATAGACCATCGTCCGCAAGTATAGAAGCCGGCCGCGAAGCGGTCAAGCCCTGAGTTTTGCCTTATAGGCAACGCTTTGGGACTGGGCCCTTGTCGGTTTGCTAAGCTCGGGTTGCGGTGCCGCTAGCGCCTTTCTTCGGCAAAAAGATAACATGAGCGTCAGGTTTTTCTGCGTCGACGGCACGAACCTGGTCCGCACGGCCTATGGCTACGGCGGTCCGGCGCACGCGGCGCAGGAAGAGTCGGACGCGCGGAGGCTGGTCGCGATCATGGCTCAGGTCTGCGAGGACGCGGGCGGCGCCATTGAAGTCGAGCTTTTCTTCGACGGAGCCGTTCGGGTCATGCCGGGAGAAGGTTCGGGCTTCCTTCGGGTGCGCTTCACCCGCGAGGTCACGGCCGACGAGTTGATCCTGGACCGGGTCCGTTCGCGGGCCTGGGGCGGAGGCGGGCCCGTCACGGTCGTGACGGCGGACGGGGAGTTGGGGCGACTGACGCAGGCCGAGGGCGGCAAGTGGTTGCGCGTGGCGCACGGCACGCCCGCGGAGAGCGTGGCGAGGATGATGGGGAGGCGGTTTTCACGATGAGCGTCAAGAACTCGGTGGTGGTCGTCGGCGGCGGCATTATGGGCGTGCAGTCCGCCTGGCGCCTGGCCAACCTGGGCCAGAACGTGACGGTCCTTGATCAGTTCGACGTCCCCAACCAGTGGGCCGCCTCGGGCGACCATCTGCGCGTCTTCCGCATGACCTACGGCAAGGACGCGTTCTACTCCGAGATGGCGTTGAAATCCCTGTCGATGTGGCTGGAACTCAACACGCTCTCCGAGGACATCCTCCTCCAGCAGAACGGCGTGCTGGAACTGGCAACCAAGGAGAATGGCTACGAGGCGCACAGCATGGCCGTGCTCAAGGACCTTCAGGTCAAATGCGAGCGTTTCGACGCCGCCGCCATTCGCCGCCTCTACCCGATGTACAACCCGAAGGCCTTTAAATGGGCGCTCTTCCATCCCGAGGGAGGCATGATCTGGGCCAACCACGCCGTCTCGGCCATGGCCTCCATCGCCCAGCGCCGGGGAGTGCGCTTGCGTTCCGGAGTCAAGGTCGTCTCGCTGGTCAAGGATAAGGGGCGTCTGCGCGCGGTCAAGGACGCCGCGGGCAAGGTTTGGGAGGCGGAGAAGTTTCTCTTCACCTGCGGTCATTGGACCAGCGAACTGCTCAAGGGGCAGGGCATTCCAATGAAGATCACCAAGCAGGAACAGATGTTCCTGCGGCCCCTGTTCAACCGCGGGCGCTACCGTCCGGAGCACTTCCCGGTGTTCTCCGACCACGCCAGCGGCTTCTACGGCTTTCCCGTCCATATCCACGGCTTCATCAAGCTCTGCGCCCATCGCAGGGGATCGTCCGTCAAAAAAGCCAACCTCGACGACCTGCGCACCCTTTCGCCGAAGTTCGAGAAGTCCTGCCGCGGTTTCTTTAGGAAGTTCATGCCGGAGCTGGCCCCCTTTACGGAGTTCGAGGGGCACGTCGGCTGGTACGACAACACACCGGACAATGACTTCATCTTGGACCGCCTGCCGAGCCTGCCCAACGTTTATGTCGCCGCAGGCTTCTCCGGGCACGGCTTCAAGTTCGCGCCCATCATCGGCAAATCCATGGCCGAGCTGATGGTGGCGGGCAAGTCCGAGCTGAACCTGCACCGCTTTCGCCTGACGCGCTTCAAGCCGCGCAAGAACTGATGCGAAGACCATCAGGGCTTGCTGTCTTGGCCTGCCTTCTTCTTCCGCCGGTCTCGGCTTCCGCGAGGACGCGCCTGAAGGACATCATCCGCCGGTTCGAGGGCGGCAAGCTGGAGGACCGCCTGCGTCTGGCCCCGGCTCTTGGGAATGCGAAGGAGAAGAAGGCCGTCGACGCGCTGCTCTCCGCCCTCGACATCAAGCGCGGCAACCCGCGCGAGACGACGGCGATCGTCGACGCTTTGGGCCGCGCGGGCGATCCGCGAGCCGTGGAGAGCCTTGTCGGCGCCTGGGACTATCTGCGTTCGATGATCCTCCAGATGGAGCTGCCCGGCCATTTGCAGGTGCTGCGTTGGAAGATTCTGGAAGCCCTCTCCCGTCTGGGCGGCGAGTCGGTCGTGAGAATCCTTTCCGAGTCCCTCAACGACAAGGACCCGCGTGTGGTGGAAGAAGCCGTCCGGGGCTTGGGCCGTCTTGAGGTGAAGGCCGCGGTCCCCGCCTTGCAGGAATTGGCCCGCGGCGCGGCTTCAGGCGACCTGACGCAGGCCGTGATCGAGGCCTTGGGCGAGATCGGCGACAAGCGCGCCGTCTCCATGCTGGAACAGGCGCTCAAAAGCAGCGACAAGTTCGTGGAAGTCGAGGCCGCTTTCGCGCTGGCCCGTCTGGGCCGCAAGGACATGGTGGGCAAGCTCTCCGATCATCTCAAGAGCGACCCCGGTACCGAGAAGGTCGGCCTGCTGGCCGCGTATTACCTGGCCAAGCTTGACCGCGCCGCGGGCCTGGAGCATCTCGTGGGCCTGATGAAGCGAACCGACGGCGGCTGCGCCGTCTTGGCCGCCGAGGCCCTGGGCAAGTCGGAGAACCCCCGCGCGGTCCTGCCTCTCGTGGAGGCCGCCAAGTCCGAGGACTCCTCCTTGCGCCTCAGCGTCGCGCGTTCGCTGGGCCGCCTGGGCGGCACGCGAGCGCTTTCCGCGCTGAAGCAGTTGCGCAACGATCCCAATCCAGGCGTGCGCAATGCGGCGTTCGCAGCGCTTGCGGATTTGGGCGAGTTGGAGTAGCGCTCTTTGATTTTGGAGAGGTGGCCGAGCGGTTTAAGGCACCAGTCTTGAAAACTGGCGAGGTGTCACAGCCTCCGTGGGTTCGAATCCCACCCTCTCCGCCAGTCTTGCCTTAATTCCATAACGCCTGTTCCCGCGCCGGATTCGTGGGGA
>CAYHNV010000088.1:0-10268 GCA_964358065.1 uncultured Elusimicrobia bacterium
GCCGGGGTAGCTCAACGGTAGAGCAATCGCTTCGTAAGCGATAGGTTGAGGGTTCGAATCCCTTCCCCGGCTTTTTCTTTTGCTAGGCTTTCTCCCGATGAACGCGGCGCGGCGCTGGCCATTGGTTGTCTGCCATTTCGTCTGCCCCCTGCTCTTCTTCACCAACCTTACCCGCAACCCCTACATCACCCAGATCGCGCTCCTGCATGCGGGCGTGTCCCTGGCCTTGGCGGCCTGGGCCTGGTCGGAGTCCTCGCGTCCTGACGGCTGGCGCTTGCCGAGACTTCCCGTGGCGGCGCCGCTGGCCCTCTTCCTCGTATTTTGGGGTTTGAGCTGGCTGCGCGCCTACTTCGGCCACGCGGAGTTCTATCGCTCCGCCATCATCGCCGAGGGTGCTCGCGCGGCGGTCTTCCTTGCGGTCATCTGCGTGGGCGCCTTCGTCGTCGCCGCCTCCATTGCCACGCAAGACGACGGGAGTTCGGATGTCGCTTTGGGATCCTGGATCGCCTTCACGCTGGTCTGGGGCCTGCTCTGGACGGCATTCCCTCAGGCGCGCACAAGGCTGGCCGCGCGCCCCGAGGACTTCTGGGCTCTGGCTTGGGACCCCTACGGCGCCCTGCTTTGGGGCCTCGGCCTGGGGGGAGCCTTTTGGTTGACGAAGCGGGGCCGTGTCACGGACTTCCTGCATCTGGCTTTCTGCGCGGGCTTTTTGGCCTCGGCTTACGGCGTGCTGCAGTATTTCAATGTGGAGGTCGTCTGGCCCAACGTCCTCAATCCTTACGGCGGCAGGGCGGTCTCCACCTTCGGCAACCCCAACTTCCTTTCGAGCTACAACGTCGTGCTCATGCCCATCGTCCTGGCTCTCTTTATCGAGGAACGCCAGGCCTGGCGGCGGGTCTCCTATGCGGCTCTTTTCCTGACCCTGGAGGCGGCGCTGCTGGCCACCCTGACGCGTTCGTCCTGGATGGGAGCGCTGGCCGGTTCTGCGGCCCTCATGTTCTCTCCGCGGTTGCGCGCTCAGGTCCGTGAGCGGCCGCGCCAGTCCGGCCTGTTGCTGGCGGGCATCGTCGCCCTGGTCGCGCTCTGGCCGTCCAGCGGCATCTCCACCGGCTATACGCCCACGGTCTTGGTGCGCCTCACCGAAGCAGCGACCACCCTCCACCATGACGGCGCGTACAGTCCCTTCCACCAGCGCGTGCTGATCTGGACCTGCGCCTGGCTGATGGGCTCGCAGGCGCCTCTCTTGGGCAAGGGAGGGGGACTCTTCGAGCTCTTCTATCCTTTTTACCAAGGTCATCTCCTGCACGAGATCCCCTTCTTTCGCACCATGCGGACCCATGCCAACAACTCGCACAACGAGATCCTCGAGGTCTTCTCGCAGACCGGACTGCTCGGCCTTGGGGCTTTCATCGCGGTCTGGGTCGTGTTCTTCTGGGCCGTCTGGAAATGGTCGAAGGTGCGTCCCGGACGCGAAGGCCTCTGGATCGGCGCCGCCGCCGGCTGCGCGGGGATGCTGACGGACAACATGCTCAATGTCTCGCTTCACTTCGCCGTGCCGGCGTTCATGTTTTGGTGGGCCGCGGGGACCGTGATGGGGCGGGGTGAGCGCGAGGCTGCGGAGCGCCGAGTCTGGAAGGCGCCCATCACACTGCGCCGCTTCGCGCTTGCCGGGCTCGTTGCCGCTGTCTTGGGCGTCGTGTGGCTTCAGGTTCGCTTTTGGAACCGAGAAGCCTTCTATTTCGCGGGCTTTAAGCAGGTGCGGCAAGGCAACCTGCCCGCCGCGACCCTCGACCTGGAGCGCTCGCGTTTTTGGGGACCACGCGAGGTGAATGCCCTCTACGAGCTGGGCAATGTTTACGCCCGGTCCGCGCGCCCCGCCGATGCGGCCCGCGCCTACCGTGAGGCTCTTGACGCCAATGCCGGCTACGACGAGATATTCTTCAACCTCGCGACGATCTACAACGCTCATCTCGGCAAGCCGGAGCGGGCGCTTCCCCTCTACGAGATGGCCTGGGCCGTCAATCCGCTCTCGAACGAGGTCCTCAGCAGTCTGAGCGCTTTCTACCTGCGCGAGCCGGGGCAGAACCTCCCGCGGGCTCTCGAGACGCTGCTCGAGGGCACGCGGATATTTCCCGACAACCCCAACCACTGGAATAACCTCGGCTACGCTCTCAGCCGGGTTCAGCGTTGGGACGAAGCCCAGGCGGCCTATGAGCGGGCCCTGGCCATCGCGCCGGACATCGCCCTTGCCGAGAGGAACCTGGCGGCCCTTGCGGTCCAATCCGGCCGGCCGCGCTCTCCCATCCTGGCGGCGCTGTCCGATTTCCGTGCTCTGGACGCGGCTATCGCCCGTCGGGAATTCTCCGAGAAGACCCTTGCGCTGTCCGCTTCCATCGCGCGGCGCGTGCCGGCTTCGGCCAAGGCGCGGTTCCTGCATGGCAGCCTCCTGCTCATGCGTGGTCGGGCGGCCGAGGCCGTCTCCGAACTGGAAGCCGCCGCCAAGGATGGGGGGAGTGCCGCGGGCCGCGTCAATCTGGGCAAGGCCTACGCGCTGCTCGGTCGCCTCTCCGACGCGGAGCGCGAATTCCGTCAAGCCCTGGCGGCCGAGCCAGGAAACTCGAGCGCTCAGCAGGCGATGCGCGAGTTGAAGGTGAAAGGTCCGTAATAATTCGGCAATTTTGTTCTTTTATGCTCCTGTCTATGCCGACTCCATTTCGGGTCCGTGTTTTATGGTTACGCTGAAAAAGATAGTCATACTTGCGGTGATGCTCGCCGTTCCCTGCATCCACTCGCAGGAGGACGAGGACGTGCGCGCCGGCCTGAGCCGACCGATGCGCGGTGCGATTGATTTTTACGAGCAGGGCGAGGACACGCAGGCGATGGACGGTTTCATGGATATCCTGGCGAGAGGAAATCCGACGGAGAGATCGATGGCCAACGAGTATCTCAACCTGATTACCCATCGCATGAACACTGGAGGCGCCGCGCAGGGCGCTCCGACCCAAGCGCCCGTTCCCGCGCGTCGTCCTCCAGCCGCCCAGATCGTCCCTGAGGACGAAGCCGCGCCTTCTCGCCGGGGCGCGCGTCCCGATTCCATCGATGAGCCCGAGGCTCCCGCGCGTCGCAGCGCGCCCGCAGCCACGCCTGTCGGCGAGCGCGACGGCAGGACGATCTCCGACATGCGCAAGGAAATACGCGCCCGCCTGCGTGCCGCCCAGCAGAGGAGCGTCTCAGACCTGAAGGAGTTGGAGGGCGTGCGCGTCGTGATGCGCGAGGACGGGAACCCCGAGGCGATCGGCATTCCCTCGTCCATGCTCTTCCAGGCCGGAATCGCCTTCCAGCGCAACGCTTCGCGCCTCTTGGACCCGCTGACCAAGCTCGTCTTCTCGTTGGGGAGCGCTCAGGTCCTCATCCTTCCCGAAGGAACGGCTCTGGCGGACGCCAAGGTCTTGGACATGCGCCGCACGATGGGAATCTCGTCGCACTTCTACCAGGCCGGCGTGGCCCCGCCCCGCGTGCGCGTCAACCTTCTCAACACGCAGGTGGACATTCCCAAGGGACTTCAGGACTTCAAAGGGGTGGTGATCGTGTTCCAATTCAACCAGCCCATGAACCTGGTCGTGGATGGCGCAGTCGGCGATGAACTGGGGCCTCCCATTTCTATGGGCGTCTATCCCAACCAGATCCGCCCTGCCCGCAACCAGGGCGCCATCATCGAGTTCTCGGTCTCCGACCCGCCCGCCGGGCTGGTCTCCTGGAAATTTCAGCTCCTCCAGCCCTCTCGCGACGGCTCGGAGCTCGCGCCTCTCCAGGAAGTCGTCGGCAGCGCTCCCGTCTTTCATCAGATTTTTTGGAACGGGAGGCTGAACTATTTCGGCCCGCCCCTGAGCGCCGGCCGCTACGAATGCGTCCTTTCCGCTCTGGACGCCAAGAAGCGACAGCGCACCCTGCACCGCTGGATCTCGGTCCTCGATGATGGAGCCTCATCCGGGAAGCTCCTTGCGGCCCCGGCCGCGGAGAGAGCCGCACGGCCCCCCTCGGAGGACCTTGCCGGAGACTTCGCCAAGCCGCTCGTCGCCGGGGTCAAGCCCGCCGCGGGCCGATTCGTGACCATCTCCAAGCCCAAGACCACGACCGGTTCTCAACGCAAGGTCGTCAAGCGTCCCGTCCGGGGCAAGAAGGCCGCTCGGGCGGACAAAGGCAAGGAGGCCAAGTCCGCCCAGCCCCAGGCGGAGGCCGTCGCCGGCGGCCATTACAAGCTCTCTTTCAACAAGAACACGCATCAGATGACGCAAGGCTCGGAAAAGTCGCTTGCCCAGGCGGCGATGGATTTGGCGAACGACCCTCTTGAGGTGGTGAAGGTGATCGGGCACGCCTCTTCGGACGAGCTGCAGCCGGCTTTCCTCGCGGACCGGCGCGCCAAGATGGTGGCGGGGCTGCTTGTCAACCGCTATCAGATCGAGCCGAAGAAGATTCGGATCTCGTCTTCCGCCTCAGGACAGGGAGCGAAAGTCGAACTCGTGATGGGGCGCCGCGACTGAGATGGCAGACATCGACAAGACCATCGAACAGCTTGCGTTCGGGGCCGCGGGTCGAGCCGTCGGCTCCAGCCTCGGCATGTACCTGAGCCCGGACGTCGTCTATCTCGCCGAGAGCCATGTGGAGAGGAGCGGCAAGCTGGTCGTCGACCATCTCGTGCACATCCCCATTGCGACCGACGTCAAGAATCCCGCGGGGACGGCCACGATGAGCACGGATTTCCTCAAAGATCCGCTCAAGGTCGCGGGGACGATCCGACAGACGATGTCCCAGATGCGCTGGAACTCCAAGCGGGTCCGCGTGAGCCTCTCTCACCATCTGGGCCTGATGCGCTACTTCACCATGCCGGACATGGAGCGGCGCTATCTCCGCACGGCGGTGCCGTTGGAGGCGAAGAAGTACATCCCCATCCCATTTGACGTGCTTGCCCACGACTTCCAGGCCATCCCCCTTGCGCCGGACGCCCAAGGCAAGCCTCACGTCGGCGTGCTGATCGCGGTGACACAAAAGAAGAACCTCGCCTGCATTCAGGGCCTCCTCGACAGCCTTGGCCTCACGCTCGACGGCCTCGAAGTCGCACCCTGCTCCGTGTTCCGCCTCTGGCAGGCGATCGATCCTCCGAAGGGCCCCGAGCCTTTCGCGCACGTGCACATCGACGGAGGCGCCGTTCGAGTCGCGATCTTCGACCAGGGGTTCCCGGTATTCTTCCGGGAGGTTTTCCTCGGATACGACGCCGCCGTTTCCGATCAGCGCAAGATCGACCTGTCCGGATGCCTCTCCTTCGCGCAGAAGCAGCTCGGCGTGCCCGGTCTGGTTCGCGTTCGGGTCAGCGGCACGACGCCGGAGCTCGAGGAGCTCCGCGCCGCTTTCGCGGTCGAGGCCGGCGTTGAAGCCGTCATCCAGGATATCCCGCAGCTCCTCTCGGTCAAGAGGGGGGATTGGGGCGGGTACGCCGCCTTGGGCGCCTCGGCGCTCTTCCAGGTCGCCACCCCGGTCAGGCTCAACCTGGCTGCGGTCGATCTCGTCACGGATGAGGAACTCAGGACCGCCCGCGACATCCTCTTGCTTGCGTCAGCGTTCTCCTTATTCCTCATGGGAACAGGCCTGCTCAAGACCATGACTTATCACTATCGCGCGCGAGAGCTGAAGCAGTATCGCATCGACGCGGACGTCTCCACCGCCTTCGCGGGCTTGGGCCCCCTTGACATCGACGCTCGTCTGGGTGAGATGAAGAGCCAACTCGACGCGCTCAGCGCGCTCACGAGCGGCGCAGGCCGCCCCAAGCTGTCGGTCATGCTCAAGGAAATCATCGAGTGCATGCCGACCAAGGTCTGGCTTGACCGCATTACCGTCTCCAATTCGCTGGCGGGGGCGGTCCGTCGGCCGGTGACCATCATCTTGAAGGGGCGCGCCCAGGACCAAGGCATCACCGAGGAGCAGGCCCTGGCCTTTACGTTCAACGGGAACCTTATTAAGAATCCCATCCTCGGCAAGATGTTCGACAGCCAGATCTCCCTGCAGAAGGGCGCTGATATCGAGATGTCGGCTCAGAGAGGCATGTCCCCGGCGGCCCTTGCCGCGCGTCTGGAGGACCGCACCAGCTTCACTTTGACCATGACGGGGAAACGCTGATGCCCGCCCCGATCGATGTCAAGCCTTACGCCGAGGCCGTCATCCGCGAGATCTCGATCGTCTCGGGCACCCTGAAGGAGAAGGGGAGCAGACGTTTTGCCCGCACCTTCCTCCTGGCGGGCTTCATGGTCTTTGCGGCTTATGCCGGAGTCTACAACCCGCCGCAGAAGAAGAGCGCGCGTCTGGCAGCCGAGATCAAAAGGGCGAAGATGATGTCCTCTTACTCCAACCAGTACAAGGACCTGCGCGAGCGTCTCGCGTCTGCTTACATCAATCTGCCCGCGACCGCCGAGCGAGAGCAATGGCTTTCGAACTCGCTGCGGGACTCGCTCAGCGCGGGGAGCCTGGTCCCCGAGGATTTCCGCCCCGTGCGCGAGGAGGTGGTGAGCGGCCTGGTTTTTCAGACCTCGACGATCTCAATCAGCCTCCGCTTTGCCGAATTCTTCGCTTGGCTCCTGCGCCTGGAGAACACCAAGCCGCTGATGCACCTGTCCGGCATGGAGTTCGTCAAGAAGGGCGGGGCGGGCTACAACTTCGCGACCTGCGACGTCTCGACGGTGGTCCCCGTCAAGAGGTTCCGCTGATATGGCCGCTTCGGGCGCCGGAAGCAAGGTCGGTCTCGGCTGGCTGGTGCTTGCCGCGGCACTCGCCGTGCCCGGGTTCCTCTTTTACAACTGGTGGTCTCACATGAAGGCCGATCGCGACCGTTCCGTTGCGACGAAGGCACGGGGACGCCTGCCCGACGGCGCTGTTTTCCAGGTGTCGCCCCCCGCGGCGAAACTTGCCGTCCCAATTGCGCAACCGACGCCTGCCGCGACGCCTGTCCCGGTTGCCAGCCGCGTCCCCGCGGTCGCGGCCGCGACGACTTCCGTGACGGCGGTCGTCGGCATCGTTTTTCCCCGCGATCCCATGCTCTCGCCCATGGACATGGTCCGCATCCAGGAGGCGGAGATGGCCAAGCAGCGCGCTCGGCTGGAGCTGGAAGAGGCCAATCGCCGCCGGCAGATCAAGCACAACCCCCGCAAGCGCGTGGAGTCGCCCGTCGAGAACCATATCGCGCTCCAGGGCACCGTCGCCACGCCCGGCGGGGCGAGTCGAGCCATCGTCAACAATGCGACCATGTCCCTGGGGGATCGCTTCTCCGTCGAGGGCTATGCGGAGAAGGTCCGCATCGTCAAGATTTCCGCGGCTGGGGTCACGTTCGAGTACAAGAAGCGCCGGTTTCGGAAGTCGGTGAGCCAAGAGTAGTCCGCGTAGGAGGCACTATGGTCTGCGAGAATGATGGACGTCGAAGATCCGCCCGGGCCGCGCTGGCCGTCGTCTTAACAGGCGCGCTCGCCTTCGATGGAGCGCCTGTCTTCGCTCAGCGACGGCGCGCGGAGCCGGAGGCCAATCCTAATTTCCAGGAGAACATCGCGAATAAGCCCGGGGGCGGCCCCATCGGAGATGACGGCGCACCCGCCGAGGAGAAGTTCAGCGCTGCGCGCGGCACGCATGGCGTGACGATCGGCGCGGTCGTTCCGGCGCGCGCGGTCTCTTCGGCTTCGGTCGCTCCGCTGGACATCCGCGTGACCGTGCGGGTCAAAGGCGCTCCGCTGGCGACCTTCCTGGATACAATCTCGGCCCAGGCGAAGGTGAACTTCATCATCTCCGAGGGTCTCGAGCAGAAGCGCGTGACCGCCTTCCTCCAGGACGTGACGGTCCGCGAGGCCCTTCAGGTGCTGCTTGAAATCAAAGGCCTCACCTACCAGCGGATCGGCAACAGCAACACTTACATCGTGACCCAGCGCTCCAAGCAGGCCGAGAATCTCGTCACGCGCATCTATACCCTCTCGTACATCCCCCTAATCCCTCTCTCCGCCGATGAGATAGGAGACAAGGCGGCTGCCGCCGCCATCGGCACCGCCGGCGGCGGTGGCGTCGGCGGCGGCGGCGGCGACACCGGCAGGGATAAGCCTTGCGCGAGGAAGAACATCAAGATCTCGGTTGCCAGAATCGTCTGCACGGTGCTCTCTAAGTCCGGGGACATCGAGATGGAGCCACGGACGAATGCGCTGATCGTGACCGACATCCCGGAGGTCTTTCCCCAGGTCGAGCAGATCATCGCGGAACTCGACAAGAAGGCGCCCCAGGTGATGATCGAGGCCCAGATCGTCGAGATCGGCTCCACGCGCGCCCGCGAACTGGGCTTCGAGTGGGGCGGAGCCAGCGGCGAATTGGCGACTTTCACCGCCGGCTTGCGCGACACCAGTTTCCCGCTGAACATGCCCCGGAACATGGGGAACATGAAGTTCTTCGACCCGCTCAACCCGGACGGCGGCATCATCAGTTCCCTGGGCGGCGGCAGCGGCGGCGCCGCCGCCGGCACGGGGCAGTACGGCTACATGAAGACGAGCATCCTCGACCTGTCCTCTCTTAAAATCACCCTGCGGGCCCTGGTGTCGCGTTCCGAAGCGCGTTTTCTCGGCAAGCCGAAGGTCCTGACGCTCAACAATAAGACGGCGGTCATCGAGATATCCTCGCAGGAAGCCGTCGCCCTACAGAGCCAGATTACCGGGGGGCTGGGGACGTCCCAGGCGACTTCCACAGCGGAGCGCTTCGACACGGGCGTCGTCCTTAAGGTCACGCCCCAGGTGAACAAGGAGGGCTATATCACCATGCTCGTCCAGCCTTCGTTCACGGATGTCACCGAGGCCGCGATCTCGGTGACAAGCAACCGCATCTTCAACCCCATCAAGCGCTCGGCAACCACGCTGGTGCGCGTCAAGAACGGCCAGACTCTCGTCTTGGGGGGACTCTTGCGTTCCACGGAGACCAAGGTCATCCGCAAGGTCCCTTTCTTCGGCTACATTCCGATCATCGGCTGGCTGTTCACCAGTTCCTCCAACCACCGGAGCAACTCCGACTTGGTCATCTTCATCACCCCGACCATCGTCAGCGACTAGGGCTGGGAATGCGCCCTAAGGCTTGACAAGACTCGAAGCTCGGCTATACTTCGGTTAAAGGAGCGCAACAACTCATGGCCGAGAGCCTTCCCGAGATGCTTGTCAGTTGCGGGGTCCTCACCGAGGACCAGCGCCACAAGGCCGTCAAGGCCGCCGTGCAGATGCAGATCAGCTTTGGCGAGGCGGCGGTCAAGCTTGGGTTCTGCACGGAAGACGCCATCGCCATCGTGCTTGCCAAGCAGCACGGCATCCCCTATGCCTCGCGAGAGAACAAGATCCTCCGGGCCGAGAAGAACCAGAACCTTGAGAAGGTCGTCCCCGAGTCCTATGCGCGCCAAAACTTCCTCCTGCCCCTTTTCTCGGACGAAAAGATCCTTGCCGTCGCGATCTCCGATCCGGAGAACGTGATGATGATGGACAACCTCAAGCTTCTCACCGGCCTCGAGATCCAGCCCTTTGTCGCCACCAAGACTCAGATCATCAAGGCCATCGACGAGTTCTACTTGAGCGGCAGCGTCATCGATCGCACGCTCGACACCCAGAACGAGGAGGCAGACCCTGAGATCGCCGAAGCCTTCCTGGCCGGCGACGAGCGCCTGAACCTCGACCAGGTCACTGCGGACGCTCATGGCGCCCAGGCCGTTTCCCTGGTCAACGCGGTCCTCAAGCAGGCCATCCAGGAACGCGCGTCGGACATCCACATCGAACAGTTCGACGAGCGCGTCTGCGTGCGCTTCCGCATCGACGGGGACCTTTACGAGCGCACGCCTCCGCCCAAGCAGATGTTCAGCGCCATCGTTTCGCGCCTGAAGATCCTCTCGAAGCTCGACATCGCGGAGAGGCGCCTGCCTCAAGACGGGCAGTTCTCCATCAAGGTGCAGAATCGCGTCATCGACCTGCGCGTCTCGATCTGCCCCTGCATTTTCGGAGAGAAGATCGTCATGCGCTTGCTCGACAAGGGCGCGGTGGATCTCGACATAAACAAGGTCGGCCTCGACGCGAAGCAGCGCGACGACATCCTTGAGGCGGCCGGCAAGCCGCACGGGCTGTTCTTCATGACCGGTCCCACCGGTTCCGGAAAGACCACCACGCTCGGCGCCATCCTCAACACCATCAAGAGCCCCGACATCAACATCATGACCATCGAAGATC
>CAYHNV010000089.1:0-10227 GCA_964358065.1 uncultured Elusimicrobia bacterium
AGAGCTCGCGGTTGCGGTACGGCCGGCCGGCGGCGTCGCGCGCGAACCAGTCGGGGTGGGCGCGGAAGAAATCCTCGTGGGCGCTGTTCGAATCCATGCTGGCGAAGACGGCGAGGCCGTCGTCATGCGCGGCGCGGCAGAGTTCGCCGAAGGTGAAGGGCTTGCCCGGCACCTGGAGGCGGAGCCTCTCGGGCTCCCCCAGGACGACGAAGACGCCCGTGTCGGGGCCGCCCTTGTGGAACTGTCCGGTGGAATGGAGGTAGCGCGGTCCCCAGGAGATGGTTACGGGCGCCGTCGCGCGCGTTCGCGCGAGACGTCTGACTTCCTCCAGCAGACGCCGGCTTTCATCGGTTTCAGCGAGGAAGGCGAGGATTGCGACATAGTCGCCGGGGCGCACTCGCGCGAGGTGCGCCTTGAGGACCTGACGCAGTGGACGGTCCTGCCCTGGGTCGGCCCGCAGGGCGGCGGTCAGTCCCGGGTCGGCAAAGGCGGGCAGTCCCCCCGCCCGGAAGGACGCCTTCTCCTGCGCCTCGCCATTGCGCGGCTTGGAGAGGATCTCCTTCGCGCGTTCCTTGGCCGTCTGCACGTCGGGCTGGTCGAAGGGATCGATTTTAAGGAAGAAGCCGACGGCCGCGGTCGCAACCTCCCACAGCAGGAACTGCGCGCCCAGATCGCGGAGGTCCGCCATTTCCAGGCGCAGGACGGGATGTCCTGCCCGTGCCAGCGCCGTCAGGGAGGATTCGACGGCGGGTTCGGCGTGCCCCGCAAGCGCTAAGCGCACGAAGACCCGGTCGCGGCCATAGGCCTCGGGCGCTGCGAGGGGCTCCGCGACGACGGGAAGGAGGCCGCGGCCTTCCTTGCCGGTGGACTCGGCCACGAGCTGTTCAATCCAGAGTCCGAAGGTCTCCAGAGCGGGAGGCAGGACGAGGGTGAGCTTGTCGCGCCCCTCTCGCGCATGCACGCCGAGGAAAGCCCCCAGACGCAGGGCCGCGTTCTCGCGGGTCGGGGTCTGGGGCGAGAAGGACCGCGCCGCAGCGCGCGCGCGCGTCAGGAACTCTGCGACGTCGATGCCGGCGAGTGCCGCGGGCACGAGGCCGAAGAGCGTGAGCGCGGAGAACCTGCCGCCCACATCGGAGGGGTTCAGGAATGTCTTGCGGAATCCCCGCTCGCGCGAGAGCTTTTCAAGGGCGGTCCCCGGGTCGGTGATCGCGACGAACTGCCGACCGGCATTGACGCCGGTCTGGCGCGAGACCTCGGCCCAGAAGTGGTCGAAGAAGGAGTTCGGCTCAATCGTGGAGCCGGATTTGCTCGCCACGATGAAGAGGGTCTTTTTCAGGTCGAGGCATTTCTCAAGCGACGTCACGGCATCGGGATGCGTGCTGTCAAGGGTGAGCAGTTGAGGCCGGCCGGGCACGGCGCCGAAAACGGCGCGCAGAACCGACACGCAGAGGCTTGAGCCCCCCATGCCCAGAACGACCGCGTGGCGGAAGCCCTCTGAGGACGTTCCATCGGCAAAGACCCGCACCGCGCCCAGCCCCGCCGCCATGGTCGTCGGCGCGTCGAGCCAGCCCAGCGCGCGGCGGATGAGCTTGGCGTGCTCCTTGTCGTCCTTCCAAAGCGAGGGGTCCTTCGACCATAGGCGCTCGGAGAAACGCGCGGCCTCGAGCTCGGCGAGGCCCTTGTCCATCGCGGCATTCTCAGTCTCCAGGAGCGCTTTCTTGGCTGCGAGCTTTCCCATCAAAGTCTCGAAGGCCTTCGCGAAGGCCGAGAGTCCTTCCTCCTCGAGCCGGGCCAGCACGGCCGCGCGGTCGATGCCGAAGCGGGGCAGGGCGTCCCACTGGGCTCGCGCCTCATCGATGCGCTCGTCCAGGCTGGGTCGCGGGGCGCCGTGGTCGCGGAAGGCGTCGACGGTGGCTGGGGGCATGGTGTTGACGGTGTCGGCCCCGACGAGTTCGTCGACATAGAGAGTGTCCTTGTACGCCGGGTTCTTGGTGCCGGTGGAGGCCCAGAGCAGGCGCTGGGGCCGAGCCCCCTTGGCGGCGAGCGCCGCGAAGCGGGCGGAGGCGAAGACCTTCTTGCCGTGCTGGTAGGCGAGCTTGGCGTTGGCGACGGCGGCCTTGCCCAGAAGTTCTTTGGCTTCGGGCTTGGAACTTTTTTCAAGAATCGCATCGATCGCGCTGTCCACTCGGGAGACGAAGAAACTGGCCACGGAGGCGATTCTGGAGAGATCCTTGCCGGCGCAAACGCGGCGTTCCAGGCCCCTGAGGTAGGCCTCGGCCACGGCGGCGTAGCGCTCGCTGGAGAACAGCAGCGTCACGTTGACGGAGATGCCGTCGGCCGTGAGGTCTTCGAAGGCTTTGAGGCCCTCGACGGTTCCAGGGACCTTGATCATCAAGTTGGGCCGGTTCACGGCGTCCCATAGGCGCTTGGCTTCGGCGGTGGTGCCGGCGGCATCGCGGGCGAGCGAAGGGGCGACTTCGAGGCTGACGAAGCCGTCTCCGGCCTTGGTTTCGTCATAGAGCGGGCGGAAGAGGTCGCAGGCGGACGCGATGTCGTCGATGGCCAGCTTCTCGAAGAGTTCGACGGGAGTCTGGCCCGCGCGGGAGTGTCGCCGGATGGCGTCATCGTAATCGGAGGAGCCTGCGATGGCCTTTTCGAAGATGCTGGGGTTCGAGGTCACGCCGCGCACGCCGTCTTCTTCGATGAGGCGCGCGAGCTTGCCTGAGGAGATGAGGGACCGGCTGACGTCGTCGTACCAGACGGAGACGCCGAAGCGGTGAAGGTCGCGAAGCGGGTTTTTGCGGGTCATTTCCCGGGTTCCTTGGAGTAGGCGCGTTCGATGGCCAGCACCTTGTCCTTGCGGCGCTGGTGACGGTCAAGACCGGAGAATTGAGCGTTGAGCCAGGCGGCCGCGACTTCGCAGGCCAGCTCGAAGCCGATCACGCGTCCGCCCAGGCAGAGGACGTTCACGTCGTCGTCCTCCACTCCCTGGCGCGCGGAGAAGGTGTCGTGGCACATGCAGGCGCGAGCACCCGGGACCTTGTTGGCGGCGACGGTCGCCCCCACCCCCGAGCCGCAGACGACGATGCCTCTTGGAGCTTTGCCCACGGCAACGGTCTCGGCGACGGCGCGGGCGTAGTCAGGATAATCGGCGGGGACGGCGTCGGTGTCCACGCCGAGGTTCAGGACCGTGTGGCCCTTTTCAACGAGCCAGCCGTGGAGGAGTTTCTTGAGCGGGTAGCCGGCATGGTCGCAACCGAGGGCGATGATCATCCCTCGATTCTAGAATATTGCGCCCCTGCCTCGCACCCGGCTGTCGGTTGGCGGGTGCGACTCGGGCACAACTCGCACCGGTGCGAGTTTTGAATGGCTGGTTCTAAAGGCCGGCGGCTGCTTTTTCGGCGCTGACGCGCGGTTTGATGAGGACCCATCCTCTGCCGAGTCGGCGCAAGACTGAAGCGCGTAGGGCGTTGTTCTTGAAGAGGCTCCCGTGCAGGACCAGGGGCTTGCGTCCCGCAATTTCCAGCCCGTGAGCGGCTTCCCGGGCGAGAGCCGTCAGGTGGCCTGCCGCGGCCTCGCGTAGACGGCGCGAACGGCTCAGCACGAGGGGCGCCAGCGCCGCCGTTGAGCGTACGGGGTCCTCGGCATGGGCCAAGGCGAGGGCTTGGGGAATGTTTTTGGAGAGGACAGGGTCGCGCAGCGCCTCTCGTCCAAGCCAGAAGCCGGAGCCCTCGTCTGCGAGGAGCGGTCCCAATCCTCCGGCGCGTTTGCTCTTCCCGTTCGTTCCCCGCGCGAAGGCCACCGAACCGGTGCCGGCCGCGAGCAGGACCCCGGGTCCGCGTCCGAAGGCGGCGAGGTGGGCGATCTCAAAATCAGGGACGACCTTCACCCGAAGGGCCAGAGGCGCCAGCGCGCGGCGCAACGCCGCGCGGTCGGCGGCACCGCCGAGGCGGGTCCCCCCGACCGTGATCGTTCCCACGCGGCGCAGTCCATGGGAGCGGAGAAGTCGAGAGAGGGTTTTGGGGAGTTCTCGCCAAGGTACCGCCGGCACCTTGGTCGTCCAGATCTCTTTGCCGGCACCGGACACGCAGGCGCGCAGCCAGGTCGCGCCCAGGTCCACGCCGAGCGCGGTCCTCACGGGGCCGGCTTGTACGTCGTCCTCTTCTGTTCCTCGGAGAGGATGTTCATGAGGCTGTCCTGCAGGGCGCGCGACCAGGCAATCGTACTCTCCCGCGTCTCTGGGGAGAGGTTGGGGTCCATCATGTCGCGAATCGTGTCCTGGACCACTTTGCGGCGGGCCGACACGCCGTCATCGAGGCGGATTCGGAGTTGAGGTTGCCGGCCGGGCAGGGCGGGCAGGACGCGAGCCTCCAGGATGCCCATGGCCACGATCTTGGAGGCCTTGATCGTGTATGGCGGCTGGCGCAGGAGGTCGCGCGGGAAAGGCAGGCGATATTGTCGTCCATCGATGACGACGTTCATCATTTCCTGGTAGAAGCCAAAGACCGACCGCGTCGGCGCGATTCGGTAGACGCCGGGCTCCACGAGATAGAGGAAGTTCTCCCCGCCCGTGATCGGGAGGCGGTAGACCTCCGCTTGGCGGCCGCCTTCGCTTTCGAAATTGATATGCATCAGGCCATTGTACGTCTGGCCGCTCGGCAAGAGAAAGCGGCTGCCGATCAGGATGGCTGAGATGGCCTGTTCGGGGGGCGCGTTGCGGCCCGGGATGGCGCCCCGGCAGGCTGATAGGGCGGCCAGCGCGACCGTCAGGAGGATGGTTTTCCTCATGGAGGCGATGATAACGCTTCTCTGTTGCGGAAACAAGGAGGTTCAGTAGTCCAGCTTTGACATCTGGACACCGGGGAAATAGGACTTCACGATGGTCTCATAGTCTTGCCCCGCCTCGGCACGGCCGATGGCGCCGGACTGGCAGAGGCCGACGGAGTGTCCCCAACCGCCGCCGTGGAAGATGAAGGCGTCGGGGACCAGGACGGCTTTCTCCCGGCGGTATTCGGTGTCCACGACGAAGAGGGTGCTTCGCAGGGAGCCGACGCCGAGGAGACTGCGAATGGCCATCTCATCTTTGAGCTTGACGTTGCGTTTGGAGCCGAGTACGAGGAGGGCTGACACGTGGCCGCTCGGAGCGCGGCGCAGGACGCGCAGGCCCTTGAGCCGGCCCATCTTAAATCTGCGATTGAGTTTTTCTCCCAGTTCCTTGGCCGGGATGACGCGGACCCAGCGGGAGTGGGAGGCGTGGACGTAGCCGGAGGGTTTACAGAAGCCGGCGGGCCAGTTGATGAGCCGACGGCGCAGTTCCAGGGGCGAGCCCGGCGGGGCGTCGGGCAGAGGGGCGTCGCAGACACGGGTCCAATAAGGGACCGCCCCCCAGCCGATGTCCGAGCCGCTCTGGGTGGAGCCCCCGCAGTTGGCGGAGTAGATGACATGGGCGAGTCGGCCTTGGTAGCGCGCCACCTGGCCGCGCGTGGCCGTGACGACCGATCTCGTGCGTTCGGTCTCGGCGCGTAAGCCGGCGTAGACCTGGCAGTGCTGCTCGTCGCAGATGTCGTAGCCTTCGCTTTTATGGCGCTTGGTCACGGTTTTGATGAAGAGGGCGTGGGTGCGGGCGATTATGGCCTGGGTCTTGAGCGCCTCCAGCGGCGAGCCGGCCGGCATCTCCGCGCCGATGACACCGTGCGTGTAGTCTTCCAGATCCACGATATTGACCAGGCGCAGAGATCGGCGGCGGCTCCAGAGGGTGACCTCGATGACTCCGCGCAGGGCGCGCCCCGCGGCGAGGGGTCCCCCCCGCCCGGGATCGTCCTCGAGCGAGAGGGCGGACTGGGCCGGGGCATCGGGCTTGAGCAGGACCGAGTCGCCGGGGACCACGCGCCTTTCTCCGTCGGGGCCGCGCAGCTCCAAGCGATTTTTGCCCTTCTTCTTCGCCGGGACGATGCGCACGGTCCAGGACTCCTGCGGCGCGGGAGAAGCCAGCACGCGCTTGCTTTTGGGGTCCAAGGCTTTCCAGGCGCCGGAGCCGCGGATGGTGAGCCAAACGCGGGGCCGCGGCCGACCCATCGTGGTTGTCGCGATACCCACGCGGATGAGGGAGATCCCCCTCTCCGAGGTCTCCGAGACGGCGTCGGGGGCCGCGATGGGGCCGCGCTTCACGGCGGGCCTTGGTTCGGCGGATACGCTCAAGAGCGGCCGTATTGTCTCGAGCAGCGCGCGCGTCAGGCGCGTGCTGGGTTCCGCATCTGCCAGCCGCGAGAGTTGCCTCCAGGCATCGTTGTAGCGCCTCTGTCTCAGGTAGGCGCGCGTTAGGGGGTCGCGCCCTTCATGGAAATAGGCGTCGGCATTCACGGCGCGGCTGTAGTCCTGCGTGACGGCAGCCGTGTCGCCCAGGGCCTCGTGGGCTCGCCCCAGGTAGAAATCGGCCAGGATCTTCTGTGAAGACCAGGAGGCGGCGCGCGTGAAGAGCGGCACGGCCTCGGCGGCCTTTCCAAGGGAGAGCTTGGCACGGCCCGCGCCCAGGATGGCTTGTGAAAGACCCGGCTCGCGCGCGAGGGCGAGGGTGAATTCCGCGTCGGCCTCGGCGGCCCTTCCAGTTCGCAGCAGCGACCAGCCCAACGCCGCGCGGGCCTCTGCCCCGGAGGAGAGGGCTGAGGCCTTCTGGTTCCAGGCGACGGCTTTCTCCGGGCGTCCCGCATCGGCCCAGGCGATGGCGCCGTCGAGCCAGGCTTCGGCGTCGCTCGAGGAGATCTTGACCGCCGCCTCGAAAGACTCGGCCGATTTGAGCACATCGCCGGAGAAATAAAGGGCGCGGGCCCTGGCGAGGTCTTGGGGAGCCGCGGAGGCCGCCCAGGACCCCGCGAAAAGAAGCAAGGCCACGGAGGCGGGTTTCGTCACGATGCCGGAAAAAATGGAGCGGGCGATGGGAATCGAACCCACGTCTAAAGCTTGGGAAGCTCTCGTTCTACCATTGAACTACGCCCGCGAAAACGATTTCACAACCGAGCGAAAAAAGTATATCAAATCTCCTCAGACCGGCTTGGTCTTGACCAGCTCCAGGAATTCCTTGCGGGTGCGCGCGTCTTCCTTGAATACGCCCAGCATGCAGGAGGTGGTCGTGGGCGAGTGGTGGCTCTCGGCGCCGCGCATCTCCATGCACAGATGCCGGGCTTCCAGGACCACGGCCACGCCGCGGGGCTTGAGCTTCTCCTGGAGGGTGTAGGCGATCTCCAGCGTCAAGCGCTCCTGGACCTGAAGACGGCGCGCGTAGATCTCGACGAGCTTCGGGATCTTGGAGAGGCCGACGATCTTCTGGTCGGGCATGTACGCCACGTGGGCGCGCCCGAAGAAAGGCAGCATGTGGTGCTCGCAGAGCGAGTAGAAGGAGATGTCGCGCACCAGCACCATCTCGTCGTAGCACTCGGTGAAGAGGGCCGCGTTGATCATCTTGTCGATGTCCACGCGGTAGCCGCTTGTCAACTCGCACAGGGCTTTGGCCACGCGCCCCGGCGTCTTCAACAGGCCTTCGCGCTTCGGGTCCTCGCCGAGGTCGCCGATGATGTCGCGCATGTGGGACTCGATGCGCTTGAGGTCGGGCTCGGGGGACTCCCGGCGCTTGGGCGGCCGGCTCTTGATGCGGCTCATGGTCTCCTCGTCACAGTGCCCCCAGCCATTCGATGAGCGTGCGCACCGGAGAGCCGGTGCCGCCCTTCGGGGAGTAGGAGTTCCAGTCGCCGCCCGCAAACGCCGTCCCGGCGATGTCAAGGTGGAGCCAGGGCTTGCCGTTCACGAACTCCTGCAGGAAGAGCCCGCCGATGATGGCGCCGGCCTCCCCCCGCACCTTGGAGATGTTGAGGAGTTCGGCGATGTTGCCCTTGATGTTCTCCTTATAATCCTCGACCAGGGGCAGTTCGCAGAAGGCCTCGTCGGCGCGCTTGCCCGCGGCCAGGACCTGTGCCAGGAGCCGGCGGTCGTTGCCCATCGCCCCGGCGACCTTCGAGCCTAGGGCGACGACGACAGCGCCCGTCAGGGTCGCCAGGTCGATGATGGCTTGGGGCTCCTGCTGGGCGGCCAAGCAGAGCGCGTCGGCCAGGACGAGGCGGCCCTCGGCGTCCGTGTTCCAAACTTCGATGGTCTTGCCGTTCATCGCCTTGAGCACGTCGCCGGGCTTGTAGGCGTCGGGTCCGGGCAGATTGTAGGCGGCGGCGAAGATCCCATGCACTTCGGCCGCGGGCTTGAGGCGGGAGATGACCTTGAAGACGGCAATCACGCTGGCCGCACCCGCCATGTCGCACTTCATATCCTCCATGGAGGCCGCGGGTTTCAGCGACAAGCCCCCCGAGTCGAATGTGATGCCCTTGCCGACCAGGGCCACGCGCTTCTTGGTCGCGGCCTTCGGCTTGTAGATCATGTGTACCATGACTGGGGGCTGGGCGGCGCCGCGCGCCACGCCGAGGAAGGCGCCCATGCCCAGCTCCGCAGCCTTCTCCTTGTCGATGACGGTGACGCTGACGCCTGAGCCCGCGAAGGTCTTGGCCAAGTCCGCCAGGCTCTTCGGGGGCTTGTCGGATGGGGCGCGGTTGACGAGGTCGCGGGCGAGGGCCACGGCCTCGCACGCGAGGGCGGCCTTGGCGCAGGCTTTGGCAACAGGCCCGCCGGCGGCGGCGTCCGGCACGACGAGGTGGGCGGACTTCAGCGCGTCCGCGTCGCCCTTCTTGTACTCCTCATATTTGTAGGACGCGAGCGTCAGGCCTTCGGCGACGGCCTGAGGGAACTCGGAGCAAAGCAACGCGATCTTCGACCGCTTGGCGCGGATAGCGCCCACGAGAGTCCCGGCCGCCAGGCGCAGGCTTTCGGGGCCCGAGCCCTTTTTCTTGCCCAGCCCCACCGCATGGACGCGGCGCGTTTGACCGAAGACTTCCAAGCTGACGCGGCAGACTTCTTTGGCTTTGGCCTTAAAGCCCTCTTCCTTGAGCTTGGTGTTGAGAGCCGCCTTGACCGGATTGGGCAGGGCTTTGGCTCCGGTCACGCCGGCGTCCTCATAGACGAAGACGGCGAGGTCGGTCTTTTCAGCGGCAAGGGCCTTGAGTGCGATCGGGGTCACGCTCATCATAGGGGGTGGTTCTCCTCGTGCACGAGATGAGGGGCGATGAGCGCGGCCAGGATGGCGCCCGCGAGCGGGCCGACCCAGTAGACGTAGTGCGAGTTCCAGTAGCCGCTCACCAGCGCCGGCCCGAAGGCGCGCGCGGGGTTCATCGCGGCCCCGGTCAGCGGCCCGGCGGAGAGCCCCCCGAAGAGGGCGCACGCGCCCACGGCCATCGGCCCCAGGGCCCGGCGGCGACGCGGCGCCGAGGCGAAGACCGTGCAGGCCAAAAAGAAGGTCAGGACGGCTTCGACGAGCGTGGCCGCGCGGTAGCTGATGCCGTTGGGCTGACAGGAGCCGAGGAAGGCCGGCGCGCCCAGGAGCTCGGGCTTGCCGCCGGAGAGCACGGCATGCAGGAAGAGCCCGGCGCAGACCGCGCCCAGGAGCTGGGCCGCCAGCGCGAAGACTCCGCCCATCCAAGGCGTGCGGCGTACCACGAGATCGGCGAGGGTCAGCGCGGGGTTGAAGCGGCAGATCTGGCCCGGGAAGGCATAATAGGCGGCGGTCATGGCCGCCGCATAAGACAAGGAGACGCCGAGCGGTCCTAGACGCGCGCCCGTGGCGGCATCCATGCAGACCGCCCCGGCGGCGGCCAGGGTCAGAGCGAAGGTCCCGGCGAGTTCAGCGGCGAAGGCTCGGAGTCCACCCATGCCGGTGAGGATACTAAATCCCTTTCGCGCGGACTAGAAACGCGCGATGAACTCCAGCGCGGCCTTCCGGGTGAGGACTGTCCCCTCGGCCTGAGCTTCGCGCAGGCGTTCTAGAATGTCTCCGATCCGGGGGCCGGGCGGGATCTTAAGGACCTTCATGACCTCCCTGCCGTCCAGCAGGCGTACGGGGACAGGGGAGCGGTCGCGGTCGAAGAAGCGGCGCAGAAGCATTGAGACGAGTTGGAGGTGCGCGACCGTCTTACGCGCCTGCGTGGGGCGCAGGCGGGAGAGGTCGGCGCGAGGCGGGTCGTCGCAGGCCGCGCCCATCAGGCGCTTGAGACGGAGCAGGGGCATGTAGCTGGAGTGGTCGCCCCAGCAGCGGACCAGCAGGCCTGGGGCGTGCTCGCCGAGGTCGCGAAAAAAACC
>CAYHNV010000090.1:0-9999 GCA_964358065.1 uncultured Elusimicrobia bacterium
TGCTTGGCGGGGAAGACGAAGAAGGCGGTTTCTTCGGCGAGGATCTCGCCCGAGCCGTGGTCCTTCACGAGCGTGCCGCAGGGAACCTTGACGACGCGGTCTTCGCCGCCGTGGCCGTAGCGATCGCGTCCCTGGCCGTGCTCGCCGCGCTTGGCGACATAGAGCTGCTGGTAGCGCAGGTCGAGCAGCGTGGAGAGGCCGGGGTCGGCGACCAAGGCCTCGAGCGCCGACACGGCGCGCAGGAGTTCCTCTCGCGATAACGTCATCTCAGGCGACGATCACGCAGGTCTTGGCCAGGCGGTCGTGCAGGCAGCGGCGGTCTTCCTTGAAGATGAAGAGGGCGTCGGCCAGGCCGTAGAGGGGGCCCAGGATGGGGATTGACGTGATGACGCTGTTCAGGAAGGTTCGCAGGAGGACGTTGGTCACGAAGCCGCCGTTGGCCTGGGTGTCGACGCGCACGATCCGGATGCCCATGACGATCTTGCCCAGGGTCTGGCCCTTCTTCCAGAGCATGACGAACTGGGTGAGGAGGAAGACGATGATGAGCGCGGAAAAGACGAGTCCGAGGGCGCTGGGGCCGTTGGCTGTTCCGAGCCAGGCGAGCAGTCCGAGGGTGAGCAGGGCGCCCACGTCGATGATCTGGGCGATCAGGCGTTGTCCGCGCGTGGCGAGTTCCATGAGTCATTATAGCAACACGGCGCGTCCGTCGAGCAATGGTATAATCCTCCGCAATGGCCGTCCCTTCCAAGTACGTGCCCGACCTCTTCTCCTGCCGCCGCCGCCGGACCCGCGTGGTCATGGTCGGCTCGGTGGGTATCGGCGGGGCCAATCCCATCCGCGTGCAGTCCATGACCACCACGGACACAATGGACCCGGAGGCCACCTTCCGGCAGACGCTGAAGCTGGCCGAAGCCGGCTGCGAGATCGTGCGCATCACCGCCCCAACCGTGGAAGACGCCCGCGCCATCGGCAAGGTCAAGGAGCTCCTGCTCAAGGCCGGCGTCGGCGTCCCGCTCGTGGCCGACATCCACTTCAACCCCGCCGCCGCCTTCGAGGCCGCGGAGTTCTGCGAGAAGATCCGTATCAATCCCGGCAACTTCGTCGACACCAAGCGCTTCGCGGTGAAGGAATACACCGATGAGTCCTACGCCTCGGAGCTCGCGCGCATCGAGGAACGCTTGACGCCTCTCCTTGAGAAGCTTAAGCGCCTGCACCGCGCCTGCCGCATCGGCGCCAACCACGGTTCGCTCTCAGACCGCATCATGAACCGCTACGGCGACTGCGCGCTGGGCATGGTGGAGAGCGCGTTGGAGTTCGCGCGCATCGCGGAAAAGAACGGCTACCGCGAGCTGGTCTTCTCCATGAAGTCCTCCAACCCCAAGGTCATGATCGCCGCCTATCGCCTGCTCGCCTTGCGCCTGGATGAGGCGGGCATGGACTATCCTCTTCATCTCGGCGTCACCGAGGCCGGCGACGGCGAGGACGGCCGCATCAAGTCCGCTATCGGCATCGGCTCGCTTTTGGAAGACGGCCTGGGCGACACGATCCGCGTCTCGCTCACCGAGGACCCGGAGCGGGAGATTCCGGTCTGCCAGGTCCTGGCCCGCCCCTTCTCCGCCCGAGCCGAGGAGCCCGTTTGCCCGCGGAGCCGGAAGCCCGACGACTACTGCGCCGACTTCTACTCCTACTCTCGCCGCAAGTCCGACGTCCTCTCGATCGGGCCTATCAGCGTGGGCGGGCTGGGCCCGGTGCGCGTCTTCGCGCGCGTGTCGGACTCCATGACGCCGACGGATCTTTTGAGCAAGTACGAAGCCCTCCTTAAAAAGGGCCGGGATGCCGACCCGGAGGTCTTGGAGTTGGGCATCACGGACGCCCAATCCTTGGACCGCTTCAAGTCGTTTCGCGCCACGCTGAAAGGCGAGACCTCCCGCCTGGCCTTCTGCGCCCGGGTGGATGGTCCCCTCGGCCTGGCCACGGACGCCGTTGGCGCCGCCGATGCCGTGTGCTGGACGAGCCCGGTCGACGCCGACTACCCCGCTTTCTTGACAGCCCTCAAGGCCAAGAGCGTCGTCAATCTCATCGAGTGCGAGAGCGCGGAGAAGGCCGGCAAGTTCGCGGCCGCCTCCCTCTCTCGGGAGGTCAAGACGATGGTCTGCCTGCGCGGCGGCGACGCCGGCAAGCTGCTCCGGCAGTACCGCCTGCTGGCCGCGTCAAGCGCTTCCTCTGCGATCCTCCTGCGCGCGCCGCGCGAGGCCTCCGCCGATGAGCAGATCCTGCGCTCCGCAACACTCCTGGGAGGCCTCCTCTGCGACGGAGTGGGCGATGCGGTCTCAATCGACGCGGACCTCCCTTTCGAGCGGGTCATCGAGTTCCTTTACAACATCCTGCAGGGCGCGGGCGCGCGCATCACCAAGACGGAGTTCGTCTCCTGCCCTTCCTGCGGACGCACCCTCTTCGACCTGCAGACGACGACCGAAAAGATCAAGGCCCGCACCGGCCACCTCAAGGGCGTCAAGATCGCCATTATGGGCTGCATCGTCAATGGGCCCGGCGAGATGGCCGACGCGGACTTCGGCTATGTCGGCGGCGCTCCCGGCATGATCAACCTCTATGTGGGCAGGGAGTGCGTGCAGAAGGGCGTCCCAACGGACGGGGCCGACGACGCCTTGGTCGAACTCATCAAGAAGAACGGGAAGTGGGTTGAGCCGAAGTAGCGCTCTTGCGATCCTCTTTCTCGCCTTCTTAAGCGCCTGCTCGCCCGCCTATGTCGCGCGCTCGGCTTCGGGCCATGCGGGGCTGCTGTGGCGGCGTCGGCCTCTGGTCAAAACAATCGCGGACCCGAAGACTTCTCCAGAGCTGAGGAAGAAGTTGGAACTGGTCGTCGCGGTTCGGCGCTACGCCTTTGATCAGCTTGCGCTCAAGAGCTCGCGCGACTATGAGACCTGGACCCCGGTGAAGGGCGCCGTGCTGACCTGGCTCGTCTTCGCCTCGGAGCGCCTCCAGCTGCGTTCCCATGAGTTCCGTTTCCCGCTGGCCGGTTCTTTCCCCTACAAGGGCCATTTTCGAAAGGACCTGGCCGAGCGCGAGGCAGCGGCGCTGGAGAGGGAGGGATACGACGCGGCGGTCTCGGGCTCGGCCGCTTACAACACGCCGCTGCCGATTTCGGATCCGCTCCCCTCGTCTCTCCTGTCTTACGATGCGGGCGCCCTGGCCGAGACCCTGATCCATGAGCTTGCGCACGGGACGCTCTACGTGAAGAACCGGACGGAGTTCGACGAGGCGGTCGCGACCTGGATCGGCCTGCGGGGCGCGGAAGCCTTCCTTCGTGAGCGGTTTGGAGAGGATTCGCTCGAGATGAAGGAATGGAGGGAGGGCCTGGCCGGGCGGAAGCTCGGGGACGATCTCTACCGCGAATTAAAAGACATGCTGACGGCGCTGTATGAGGGTCCCGAGGGCGCGGCCGAGAAACTGGAGAAGAGGAAAGCCATCTTCGAATGGGCGCGCCGGCAAGCCGCAAGTCGCGGAGTCTCCGTTGCCGAGCCGCTCAACAACGCGGTGGTTCTGGCCCACGGCCTCTACGCCCCGGACCTGGCCCCCTTCGACGCGCTCTTCGAGAAGAACGGCCGGGACTGGCCCAAGACCCTGGCGGCATTCAAGGCCCTGCCCTGAGGAGGTTCCCGTCAGGGGGCATAGCCTCCCATGGGGAGCAGCTCATGGACGAATCGATCCAGCTCCTCCAGCTTCAGCGGCTTCTGGGTGAAGCGAGTTTTGGGACCCTCCGGGAGGAGCGTCTTGAGCTTCTCGTAGGGGTGCCCGGACATGAAGATGATGGGGATATTCATCGTGTTGATATCTCTGTGCAGAGTCTGGTAGACGGTGGAGCCGTAGGCGCCGGGCATTTGGACGTCCGTGATGATGAGATGTGGCCGGTGTTCCGATGCTTTTTGCGCGAGCTGGAAGCCGTCGTTGACGGCGATCACGCGGTGGTTTTTCGCGGCGAGGTAATCCCCCAGCAGGGTCGTGATGGCGGCGTCGTCATCGGCGATCAGTATCTGCGCGATCATGGACCACCAGAGTATGCGCTTCTTGCGCGGGTCTATTCAAGAGGACGTCCAATTACTAAAAGTAGTACTGCGCGCTCAGCACGGCCGAGTTCGGGCCGCGGCCGTACTCCGTCGACTTCCCCCCTCCGAAGCGCTGGAGCGCGGCCGACAGGTGCAGGTCGTTGAGCGCGTTCCACGTTAGGGACGGAGCGAAGAAGCTCGAAGCGTCGTCGGCGTTCACGAGAACGAACATCTCCAGCTTCAGCAGCGGATGCAGGTCTTTGGAAATCGATCCTCCGGCGTAGTTCCGTGCCACGGAGACCTCCTTGCCGGCTCGCACCGGCGCGAAATCATATCTCCGGACGTCGGTCTGCCCGTTGCCGGCGTGGAAATACTCCACCACGAACGTGGTGTCCTTCAGCCAGCGCCATTCGGTCTCGGATGGGACGGTGTAATCGTATCCGAGGCCCGCTTTCCAGTACGGCGTTCTCCATTCAGGCCGGAAATACGCCCATTCCCCGTGGAGCGTGCCTTCTCGGACAGTCCCCGCGAAGTCTCCGCCCATGACCAGAGAGGCGGTCGAGCCGGAGACCTTTCCGCCCAACAGGGAGATATCCCAGCCGGACAGGTTCGCGCGGCCGCGCGCGAGCAAGGCGTGATCGACCCAGCGGTCTTCTCCCGTCCAGGCCAATTCGAGTTGGCCGAGCGCGCCCAGGCCGAGACGAGCGTAGAGCGCGTCGACTCCGCGCCGTTCGTCGCGCTCCACCGAGGTCGGCTGGTAGGGATTCAGGACGTCGGTGGGGTTCCATATCTTGCCCGTGCCCCAGGCGATGCGCTGACGCCCGGCGCGCAGGACGCCGCGTTCATCTTCCACGCCGACCCAGGCGCGGTAGGCGCCATGGCCCCAGCCGTTGAAAGTTCCGGTCGAGATCGTCTGCTCCATGTCCAGCCACGGCTTGGGCGGCGAGTAGCCGTAGACCTTGAACTCGGTCGCGCGGAAGTAGGAGCCGTACGCCAGCTGGTGGTCGTACTCGACATGGCTCTTGAAGATCGAGGCCGAGCCGTCCAGCGTCAGGCGCGCGCGGGAGAGGTTCAAGTAGAAGGGCCGCCCGTCGAAGGCCGAGCGCGAGGACTGCCAGACGTTTTTGAGATAGCCGGAGGCCTTCAGCTCCGCCGCCGGGGCGGGTGCCGCGCGGAGGCACAAAAGAACGAAGATGACGCCCCTTGACGGACCCATGCACCGGATTGTACTTGAAAAAGCTTTCTTCGTGGCATTGCGCCGAATGCATACGCCTGCTATACTTTGTATCGGAGGCGATATGAGAACGACGCTCGATCTTCCCGGAAAGCTCTTAGCCGAGGCGCGGCGGGCCTCTGGCGCCCGCACCAAGACGCAAACCATCGTTTGGGGGTTGGAGGAATTGATCAGGACGAAGAAGATCGAGACGCTCTGGAACCTTCGGGGAAAGATTGCCCCCCTGGATATTGACCTTCGCAAATCCCGCGCGCGATGAGCCGCGTTCTTGTGGATAGCTATCGCGCAGCGGCTTCCAGGCCAGCATCGCCGACATCATCATCGCAGCCTCAGCCCATCACCACCGCAGGATGCTCTTCACGCTCGATACTGCCTTCCAGAAAATAAAGGCCGTCCTGCCCGTGGTCCTCATGCCGACCTTTCACTGAAGCAGTTCGCCGTCGACCAAATGCACCACGCGCCGCGCGCGGGACAGCACGGCCGGGTCGTGGCTGGAGAAAAGGAAAGTGACCCCGTGATCCTTGTTCAATGTTTGCATCAGGTCCAGGAGTGCTCCCCCCGTCTTGGAGTCCAGGTTAGCCGTCGGCTCGTCGGCCAGCACCAGCGCCGGACGGTGCACGATCGCGCGCGCCACCGCCACCCGCTGCTGCTGGCCGCCGGAGAGCAGGTCAGGGCGCCGGTCGCCGTAGCTCTCAAGCCCGACCCAACTCAGGGCCTCCTGGGCGGCGCGCCGGCGCTCGCCGGGCCCCACGCCTTGGAGCACCAGGGGATACTCCACGTTCTCGACCGCGCTCAGCACCGGGATGAGGTTGTAGGCCTGGAAGACGAACCCCAGCGCGCGCAATCGGAAGTCTGCCAGGTCCGACACCGGCAGTCTTGAGACGGAGCGTCCTTCATAGAGCACCTCGCCCTTGGTCGGACGGTCGAGCGTGCCGATGAGATTGAGCAGAGTCGACTTGCCGGAGCCCGAGGGGCCGGCTAGGGCCGTGAACTCCCCCCACTCCACCGTGAAGTCCACGCCGCGTACGGCCGCGACCTTGCTGCCTCCCGGATAGACCTTCTCTAGGCCGCGGACTTCGACGAGAGGGTGCGTGGGCTTAGACATGGCGCAGGGCCTCGGCGGGCTTCAGTCTTCCGGCGCGCAGGGCCGGGGGCAGGGCGGCGAGGATGGTGGTCGCAAAGACCGCCAGGCAGGCGTAGGCGTGGGCGAACCAGTTCGGGCGCATGTAGATGATGGAGGGGAAGGGCAGGAAATAGGAGAGGGCCTCGCCCACGGGCAGATGCAGTCCGGTGCGGCCGAAATGTGCGATCAAGAGGCCGCCCACGCACAGCCCGAAGAGCGTGCCGACCGCGCCCAACAGGGCGGACTCGGTCACGAGCAGGCGCATCACCCACCGCGGGCGCGCGCCGATGGCCATCAGCACTCCGAACTCTCGCACGCGCTCGAAGAGGCTCATCAGCTGGGTGTTGAGGATGCCCAGGGCCACGATCGCGAAGACCACGCACAGCACGATGAAGAGGATCGCGTCCTGGAAGGCCTTCACGCCCAGGATCTCATGGTCGATCTGCTTCCAGCTCAGGACGCGCGCGGGCAGGCCTTTCAGCGTCTCGGACAGGTCCTTCTGGACCTCGTCGGCTGTCTCGATGTCCTTGAGTTTTGCCACGTAGTTGTTCACCTGGCCCGGGCGCGCCAGCAGTTCCTGGAAGGCGGCCAGCGCAACGTAGACGATCTGGTTGTCGAAGGACTCCGAGCCCGTCTTGAAGAGCCCCACGAGGCGGAAGGCTTCCGCACCCATCGAGCCGTCGGCGGCCTGGGCCATGATGACCGCCTTCTCGCCCAGGCGCAGGTCCAGGCGCTTGGCCAGTGACTCTCCCAGAATGAGCCCTTTGGGCGTCTTGCCCAGATACTCTCCCTGGGTCATGTAGGTGTGCATCTCCGTGATGAGCCGCTCCTTCTCGGGGTCCACGCCGCAGACGAGCGCGCCCACCGAGGAGGCGGGTGTCGAGACGAGGCCCGTGAGGTGGATGCGCCCCGCGTGCGCGAGCACGCGCGGGTCCTTTTCAAGCGCCGCAGCCACCGGGCGCGGGTCGATGATGAAGCGGTCGGGCATCTTCACCACGTCCACCCTGTCATCCTGGACCTGGAGATGTCCGGTGATGGAGCCCGTCGACTTCTCGATGAGCTGGACCTGCAGGGAGCGCAGGAGGCTCTGGCCGAACATGATGGCGGCCAAGCCGAAGCCCATGGAGGCCACGTTGATGAGGCTTCTGCGGCGGTTTCGCCAGACGTTGCGCCAGGCCAGGCGGATCACGAGCCGCCCGCCCTCTGAAGCCGCTGGTAGCTGAAGAAATCTTCCGTCAAAGGGACGTCGAACTCCAGTTCATGGTACTGTAAGATGGTGCGTTTGCCCTTCTTTTTAGCCGACAAACACTCCAATCTTGCGGGAACGCGCCGTCCCCCGAGGATCTTCACGTCGGACAGCGTGATCGTTCGGATGAGTTCTCCTCGTTCCGAGTAGTCTTCCTCCAGAAGGGGCACGACCGACTGGTCATCATCATAGACCGCCAGCTCGGACAGGACCTTGCCCCAGACCACGGGGGCGTCGGGCAGAGGGACGGCCTCGATGCGGTAGATCGTTCGGCCCTCCACTTTCGTCGTTCCGAGGAGTTTGTGAGTGTAATCCTTGACGATGGAGTCGGCTTTGACGATGTCCTCGTAGGTGAAGTCCGAGCCCTGCCAGGCGGCGTGCATCATCGTCGGAGGGATCTTGATGACGCGCTCGACCTTCGGCATCCAGACCCACATCTCGTTTTTCCTGCGCAGGGTCGTGTTGCCGCGTTCCTTGGCGGGGGCGCGCAGGACGAGCAGGGCGTAGGCGCGGTCCTTGTTCCAGCCTTCGACCTCCAGCGTCCGCCGCCATTCCGGCGTCTCAATGGTCAGAGACAGGCGCCCGCGGCTGGAGTCGCCGCGCAGGGCCTTGTTGGCCCGGTCGACCAGTTCCTTGATGTTCAACGCCTGCGCGCACAGGGGCGAGGCGGCCAGGAGGAGCAAGGCCAGCAGCGGCTTCATGACGGGATTCTACTCGTTTTGTTAATATAAGGTCGATGAAGCGCTATGCCGCCGTCCATGGCCATTTCTATCACCCCCCTCGGGAGAACCCGTGGACCGGGGAGGTGGAGCGCCAGCCCTCCGCGGGGAGCGACCACGACTGGAACGCGCGCGTGGCCCGCGAGTGCTACGTCCCCAACTCCGAGGCTCGCGTCGTTGATGTGGCCGGGCGCATTGTGGACCTTGTGGCCAACTACGACTGGCTTTCTTTTAATTTCGGCCCGACTTTGCTGGCCTGGTATGAGAAGGCCCACCCCCACGCCTACGCCCGCCTCATCCAGGCCGACAAGGACAGCTGCGCGCGCCTAGACGGCCACGGCAATGCCCTGGCCCAGTCTTTCCACCATTCCATCCTCCCCCTGGCCGATCCGCGCGACCGCCGGACCGAGATCCTCTGGGGCCTGGCCGACTTCCGCCGCCGCTTCGACCGGGACGCCGAGGGGATGTGGCTGCCCGAGTGCGCGGTCGACGAGGCGACTTTGGCCGCCCTGGCGCGAGCGGGCGTCAAGTTCGCCATCCTGGAGCCGCACCAGGCCGAGTCCGTGCGTCCCATCACCGGCGGGACTTGGCTGCCCGCCGCGGAACTGCTCAAGCCGGGTGTTCCTTATCATTGGCGCGGCCCCGAGGGCGACGAGATGTCGCTCTTCTTCTATGACGGGAGGCTCTCGCGGGCCGTCGCCTTCGAGCACGCGATGTCCGACAGCCGCGCCTTCGCGGCCAAGATCGCGGCCAAGCTGCCGCCCGCGGCCGAAGACGGGCTCTGCCTGATCGCCACCGACGGCGAGACCTACGGCCACCACCACTCCTTCGCGGAGATGGGGTTGGCCCACCTGCTGCGCTACGCCCTGCCGCAGGCGGGTGTGAGCCCCGTCAGCCTGGGCTGGTACCTGGCCCAGAACCCGCCGCGCCACGAGGCGCGCCTCAAGAAGGGCGGCACCTCATGGAGCTGCGCGCACGGCGTGGAGCGCTGGCGCGGCGATTGCGGCTGCGGCGCGCAGCCGGGCCGCCACCAGCGCTGGCGCAAGCCCCTGCGCGAGGCCCTGGAGCGCTTGCGCGCCAAGCTGGCCGCGCTCTATGAAGAAAAAAGCGCGGGGCTGATGGCCGACCCCTGGGGGGCGCGCGACGCCTACGTCTCGGTCGTGCCGGACCGCTCGACCGAGGCGGTCGAGCGCTTCCTCGCCCAGCATGCTCCCGGGGCGAAGGACGAGCCCTCCCGCATCCGCGCGCTCACGCTCCTGGAGCTCCAACGCCACTCGCTGATGATGTTCACCAGCTGCGGCTGGTTCTTCGACGAGCTCTCCCGCCTCGAGCCGGTCCAGGTCCTGCTCTACGCGGCGCGCGCAATCGAGCTGGCCCGCGACTGCGGCGCGGAGCTGGAGGCCGACTTCGTCAAGGATCTTGCCGCGGCCCCCAGCAACGACGCCTCCCTGCGCGACGGGGCCGGCATCTGGGCGCGCCTGATCAAGCCGCGGATTGTGACCCGGGACCACGTGGCCGCGCACTATGCGGTATCCCTCCTCTTCGAGGACAAGACGGCCGGTCATGTCTACGACCACCGCGTGCACTGCGAGCGCTTCACGCGCCGCGCGGCG
>CAYHNV010000091.1:0-9982 GCA_964358065.1 uncultured Elusimicrobia bacterium
CCCCCCCCCCCCCCCCGGCCTTGTGGACGGGTGTCCACCCGGGTGCTCTTCCTATCTTCTCCCCGGGGATAGCAACGGCGCCTCAATCGAGCTCGCGGCGGGCGACGCCGGCGAACTCACGGGCGACATGAAGCTGCTGGAGCGCGTCGTGATGAACCTCGTGGGCAACGCGCTCAAGTTCACCCCCGCCGGCGGGCGCATCCTCCTGGGGGCGGCGGGCAGCGGGGCGGAGGTCGAGTTCTTCGTTCGCGACACGGGGCCCGGCATCCCCGCCGATAAGCTCGAGGCTGTCTTCGAGAAGTTTAAGCAGCTTGACAGCGACGCGGCGGCGCGCGCGGGCTACGGACTGGGGCTCTCGATCTGCAAAAAGGTCGTCGAACTGCACCGCGGACGCATCTGGGTCGAGTCCAAGGACGGCGCGGGCAGCCGATTCGCCTTCCGCATCCCGCGCAACACAAATCCTTAATCGCGCCGGACGCTCAATGAGCTATCCTCATAAGCGTATGACTGGTCTGTTCTTGGCCGCCTTGCTGGCGGCCGCCCCCGCGGCGGCCGTCCCCGTTGAGTCGGAGGAGGCGCAGGCGTCTCAGCGCCTGGCGGGGCATGCCCTGGAGAGCCTGGAGGCCATACTGGGTCCCGGCCGGGCGAAGGTTCAAGTTGAGATTCGCGGCGGGAGCTCCCAGATGCGCACGGAGAGCGAGATCGTCTCTCCGCTGGATCAGGGCTCGGCGGCGGGCGGCTCCGCCGACCGGCTTCTGAACCTTCCGGGCTACAGCGAGCGCGGCGTGTCGGCCCCGGAGACGCCCGGCTCGCAGAAGGACAAGGCGAATGCCGCCTCCCCCGCTTTCGTCCAGAGGGATCACGAGCAGAGCGTGCGCGAGTCGGGATTTGAGATTCGCAAGATCGAGGCGACGGTCATCCTGGACTCGGCTCTGGGCGACGGCCCGGTCCGGGAGGTCTCACAGCTCCTGCCGCAGCTTTTGCGCATCGACGCCTCCCGGGGCGACGTCCTGAGCATCCTGCGCGCTCCGATGCGGCCGGCCTGGAAGTCGGCCTTCGCCGCGCCGTCGGACTGGCGCGCGGCGTCGTATGCGGCCGCGGCCGTCCTGGCGGTCCTGCTGGCGGCACTCATCATGGCGGGGGCTTTCGTGCGCGGCTCGCGCGCCTTGGGCGCGGAGCTGGCCTCCCGGCACGGCGGGAGCCAGCCGCCGCCGGGGGCGGGCGTGGAAGCCCCGCTGCCGGAACTGGTCGCCGGCGGCCCTCCCGGCGGTCTCCTGGAAGGCGGCTCGGCGCCGGACGGCTTGGCCGCGCCCCTCATGCTGGGCCAGCGCTTCGACTTTCTCCTCTCGCGCGAGACCTCCGTCGTGATGCGGGCCCTGGCGGGAGAGACTCCCGAGACGCTCTGCATTCTCTTCAGCCATCTCGCCTCCGGCTCCGCCGAGCTTGCCTCCCGCCTCTTCTCAAGCCTGAGCCCGGACGTCCAGGCCGCGGTGTCGCAGTCCCTGGCGAAGCTCAGCGCCGTGGACCCGGAGCGTCTGGGCGAGATCGAGGCGAAGCTGCGCCTGGCCGTGGAGAACGGGGTGGAAGGCCCGCAGAGCCTGGCCAAGATCCTCAGCCGCGTTCCCGGAGAGGCGCGAGCGGATATTTTCGCGCGCTTGGCCGAGACGGATGCGGACGTCGGGGCGGAAGTGCGGAGGCATATTTTCGCCTTCGAAGACTTGGAAGGGTTGTCCGCGGCGGATCTGCGCCGTTTGCTGGCGGCCGTCCCATACGAGACGTGGGGACCGGCCCTGCGCGGGGCGCCGCAAGGGGTCCTCGACCGCGTCTTGGGCGATCTGCCCGAGGGTCCGCGCCAGGGCGTGAGGGATGCGGCGCAGACGCCGCAGTCCCGGGAGAAGGTGGGCTCTGCCCGCTCGAAGATCCTCGACGCCCTCATCGACATGGCCGCCAAGGGCACGATCGACCTGGACCGTTCGAAGACCGAAGGAGACTTCGTGTAACGCCATGCACGACCCGCGCTTGACGCCCAATCCCGACGCGATCCTCGATCCCCTCCTGGAGCGCCTCGCCTTCGTCGAAACGGCCAATCACAGGCTGAAGGACCGCCTGTCCGAGCGCAGCTTCAACGCCGAATTCCGGAACGCCGCCCTGCGCGAACAGCTGGAGCAGGCGAAAGCCGAGCTCGCCCGCCAGCAGGAAGCGCTGGATAATTTCTGCCGGGCGATCCTCTCCGCCGCCAGAGAGCGCGACCAAGCCCAGGCCGAGGCGAAAGAAAATCTCAAGCTGCGCGACGGCGCCATGCTGGAGCGCGACGGCGCCATGCTGGAGCGCGACGAGCTGAGCCGGCGTCTCGACCAGGCTCAACAGGCGCTGGCCGGGGCCGAAGCCCGCGAGTCGGACGTCAAAGGCCGGATCGAGGAGGCTCTGCGGGAAGCGGGCATGCTGAAGCTCCAGCTCGACATCGCGCTGCGCGACGTGGCCGAAATGAAGCGGGAGCGTGACGCCGCGCTCCACGCCGCGAAGCTGTTGGAACTCCAGGCCGGCATCGCCCGCAAGGAAAAGGAGGAAGCGGCCGGCTTAAGCGCGCAGCAGCTGAGGGAGCGTGACGCCGCGCTGCGCGCCGCGGAGGAAAACGGCCGGCTGATCATGGCGGCCAAAGAGGAGAACGACCGTCGCGTGCTGGCGGCGATGGAGGCCCAGCTGGAGTGGGAGCGGCGCGACGCCCGCGGCGCGCAGCGCGCGCTCCGTCAATCCCTGCAGGCTTGCGCCGAGGTTCAGGCGCCGGCCGATTTTCCGGCGCCCGCGGCCCTGGAGGGCTTGCTCGACCCCGTCTGGGTCAAGGCGCTCGCGGCCCTGCGCAGTCCCATCGTGAGCGCCTACGCGCGCCTGCGACAGCTCAACCTTGCGGCGATTGGCGCGGGACCACGGGCGATGATCCGCCTGGCGGCCGTCTCGCTGACGCAGACGTCGGACATGCTCAAGACCCTGGAGGAATTCTTCGACGAGAGCAGCTTCGCGGCAGAACCGGGGCGCGCGGAAGCCGCGCTCGAGAAGGCGCTTGCCTCCTGGGAGAACGCCTTCAAGCAGCGCCGCATCGAGATCGTGCGCCGCGTGGAAAGCAACCTGCCGCAGGTCCTCCTGCGCGAGGAGCCTCTGCGCGTGGCCGTTTTCCAGGTGCTCTGGAATGCCTATGAGGCCATGCCTCGCGGCGGGATCCTCACCGTGCAGGCCTCGCGGCAAGCCGAGACGGGCGCCATTCTCGTGCGCTTCTCGGACACGGGTCCCGGATTTGCGCCGAAGACGCTGGATCATTTGTTCACGCCTTTCGGCGCCGTCCGGCCCGGCCATCTGGGCCTCGGCCTGTGCCTGGCGCGGCGCATCGTGCGGAGATTCGGCGGCGAGGTGTCGGCCGCCAACGCGCCCAACAAGAAAGGCGCCTTCATCGTCTTGAAGCTTGTCGAGGCGCCGCCCGCGAAACCTTCCCTTGCAGGCGGTCCGGATAACACAAATCCTTAATCGCGCCGGACGCTCAATGAGCTATCCTCATAAGCGTATGACTGGTCTGTTCTTGGCCGCCTTGCTGGCGGCCGCCCCCGCGGCGGCCGTCCCCGTTGAGTCGGAGGAGGCGCAGGCGTCTCAGCGCCTGGCGGGGCATGCCCTGGAGAGCCTGGAGGCCATACTGGGTCCCGGCCGGGCGAAGGTTCAAGTTGAGATTCGCGGCGGGAGCTCCCAGATGCGCACGGAGAGCGAGATCGTCTCTCCGCTGGATCAGGGCTCGGCGGCGGGCGGCTCCGCCGACCGGCTTCTGAACCTTCCGGGCTACAGCGAGCGCGGCGTGTCGGCCCCGGAGACGCCCGGCTCGCAGAAGGACAAGGCGAATGCCGCCTCCCCCGCTTTCGTCCAGAGGGATCACGAGCAGAGCGTGCGCGAGTCGGGATTTGAGATTCGCAAGATCGAGGCGACGGTCATCCTGGACTCGGCTCTGGGCGACGGCCCGGTCCGGGAGGTCTCACAGCTCCTGCCGCAGCTTTTGCGCATCGACGCCTCCCGGGGCGACGTCCTGAGCATCCTGCGCGCTCCGATGCGGCCGGCCTGGAAGTCGGCCTTCGCCGCGCCGTCGGACTGGCGCGCGGCGTCGTATGCGGCCGCGGCCGTCCTGGCGGTCCTGCTGGCGGCACTCATCATGGCGGGGGCTTTCGTGCGCGGCTCGCGCGCCTTGGGCGCGGAGCTGGCCTCCCGGCACGGCGGGAGCCAGCCGCCGCCGGGGGCGGGCGTGGAAGCCCCGCTGCCGGAACTGGTCGCCGGCGGCCCTCCCGGCGGTCTCCTGGAAGGCGGCTCGGCGCCGGACGGCTTGGCCGCGCCCCTCATGCTGGGCCAGCGCTTCGACTTTCTCCTCTCGCGCGAGACCTCCGTCGTGATGCGGGCCCTGGCGGGAGAGACTCCCGAGACGCTCTGCATTCTCTTCAGCCATCTCGCCTCCGGCTCCGCCGAGCTTGCCTCCCGCCTCTTCTCAAGCCTGAGCCCGGACGTCCAGGCCGCGGTGTCGCAGTCCCTGGCGAAGCTCAGCGCCGTGGACCCGGAGCGTCTGGGCGAGATCGAGGCGAAGCTGCGCCTGGCCGTGGAGAACGGGGTGGAAGGCCCGCAGAGCCTGGCCAAGATCCTCAGCCGCGTTCCCGGAGAGGCGCGAGCGGATATTTTCGCGCGCTTGGCCGAGACGGATGCGGACGTCGGGGCGGAAGTGCGGAGGCATATTTTCGCCTTCGAAGACTTGGAAGGGTTGTCCGCGGCGGATCTGCGCCGTTTGCTGGCGGCCGTCCCATACGAGACGTGGGGACCGGCCCTGCGCGGGGCGCCGCAAGGGGTCCTCGACCGCGTCTTGGGCGATCTGCCCGAGGGTCCGCGCCAGGGCGTGAGGGATGCGGCGCAGACGCCGCAGTCCCGGGAGAAGGTGGGCTCCGCCCGCTCGAAGATCCTCGACGCCCTCGCCGACATGGCCGCCAAGGGCGAAGTCGCGCTCGGCGCGGTCGAGGCTGAGGGAGGGTTCGTATGAGGCTTGCGCCGCTGCAGGCCGCGCGCCGACGGCTGGCCGAGGCGGCGGAAAGCCTGGAGGCTTTCCGCCGAGGCGGCTCGACGGGGGCCGTCGGGCCGGATGATGCCGCCGCGCCCGTTGCCGCCCCATCGAAAGGGACCGGGCTGAGGGCCGTCCTGCGCGCGAGCTTGGAGAGGCTGCGTGAGGTCACGGGCGAGCTTGAGGAGGCGCACGCGCGCGGACTGGTCCTCGAGGAGGAGAACTGCGCCCTGCGCGAAGCCTCTTGCGCGCAGGAAGACAGGGTCCATCTTGCCGCGCGGCAGGCGCGCGCGCGCGAAGAGCTCGAGGCGAGGCTCGCGTCGCAGACCGAGCGCAACGCCCTGCTTCAGGCTGAGTGCGCGCGCCTCGACGCGCTGAGCCGGAAGGCCGCGCAGGCCGCCGACGTCTCGGAGTCCGACCGCCGCGCCATCGAAGAGGTACTGCGCTGCGAGCTGCAGGCCGCGCGAGCCGACGGCGCCCATCTGCGCGAGCGTCTTGACGCCGCCAACAAACGCCTGCTCTCGCTGGAGATCGGGGAGGAGGCGCGAGCGCAGGCGGCTTCCTCCAAGGTCCATGAGCTCTCGGAGGCCCTCGAGCGCGCGTCGGCTGCGATCCCGGTCCAGGCGCCGGCAGGGGAGGCCTTCATCCAGCCCTCCATCGAGCCCATCCTCGAGCCGGGCTGGCGCCGGCTCCTGCGCTTGATCCGGCCTCCTCTGGAGGCGGCCTACGCGCACCTGCGTCGCTTGTCGGCCGTCCCCCTCTCTCCGGGCCACCGCGCGTTGGTGCGCCTATCGGCGGCCGCCATCTCCCAAGCCGCCGACGCGCTTTCCTCCGTGGAGCTGGTCCTGGAGGAGGGCACCTCGGCCGAGGCGCCCTCCTCCGTCCTGCCCGTTCTGGAGTCGGCCTTGGCCGCCTGGGAGAGTTCTTTCCGTCGTCAAGGGGTCTGCCTGGTCCGCGAGATATTCCCGCCGCTGCCCGCCGCGGCCCATGAGCCCAAGGCCCTGCGCGTGGTCCTCTACCACCTCCTGCGCAACGCGCTGGAGGCGCTGCCGCGCGGCGGCAAGCTGACGGTGCGCTCTTCAAGCGCTTGCGACGCTTCCCTGCGCCTGGAGTTCCGCGATGACGGTCCCGGCTACCCCGCTGAGTGGCTCGCTTCGCGCTTCCAGCCCTTTGCCGCGCCCCGGCGCGGCCGGGCCGGCCTCGGGCTGGCCCTCGTGCGCAAGACCATGCGCCGCTGGGGAGGCGACGCCGAGGCCTCCAACGCGGCGGGAGGCCGTGGAGCTTCGCTCATCCTCCGCTTCGCCCCCCCGGCGACGCCCGAGCCTCCCGACATGTAGGCTGAGTCGTCGAGTCAATCCTCGCGTCGGATGAGGTTGATCTCGATGCGGCGGTTGGCGCTGCGCCCCTCGGCGGTGTCGTTAGGATGCGTCGGACGAAATTCTCCGTAACCGATCGCCGACAGCCTCTGTTGAGGCACGCCGCTGATTTCCAGGAAGCGCAGGATGGCGAAGGCCCGCGCGGAGGAGAGTTCCCAGTTCGACGCGAACCTGCCTCCCGGGCCGAGGGGACGGTCGTCGGTGTGCCCCTCGATTTGGACGGGATTGGGCAAGTCCGTGAGGGCCTTGACGATCTGCCCGAGAGCCGGGAAGGATTCAGATTTAAGCTCGGCGCTTCCCGAGTCGAACAGGACGGGGGCCAGGAAGATGATGCGGATCTTATTCTCCCCCATTTCGATGCGCGCGATCTTCTCGGCGCCGTAGCGCGAGAAGAGGTTCGCGACGGTCTTCTCATCGCCGCCGAACTGCTGCTCGGCGGCCTTGAGGCTCACATCTTGCTTGACGCTGCGGGAGGCGGACGTGACATAGAGAATCAGGAAGAAGAGCATCAGGTAGCTCATCAGGTCGCCGTAGGTCACCGCCCAGATCGCGCCCCTGTTGAGCTGGTTCTCCAGCTCCTCGTCGCGTTCGTACCAGGCCCCTCTGCTCATTCTTGGCGCGCGGTCGAGGCGACGGGACTCGCAAGATAGGAGGCCATCCTCATCTCCACCTGATAGACGGGACGATTGACGGCGATGTCGAGCGCGCCTTCCAGGATCATCTCGAGCAGGAGGGTCTGGCGCATGGCGAGAAGGCGGATCTGCCCGGCGATCGGGATGCAGAGGAAGTTGGCCGTTCCGATGCCGATGAAGGCCGATGAGAGGGCCAGCGCCATGGCCGGCCCGAGCTTGGCGGGGTCGGACATCGCCGTCAGGACCTGAAGCATGCCGAGCAGGGTGCCCAACAGACCGAACATCGGGGCCAGGGTTCCGATCGTGCGGAAGACGTTGGCATCCTCCTGGCGCGCGAGGCGGCGGTTGCGGATCTCTCCCTCGAGGATCTCCCGGGCGGCGGAGGTTTCCGAGCAGGCGGCGGCGGTTTCAAGCGCCCGCCGGAGAAAGCCTCCCGCGAAATCGGGAGATTCATCGCGCAGGGCGAGGAGTCCCCCTTCCGCGCGGGCCTTATGCGAGAGGCGGATGACCTCGGCGGCGACCTCCGGGCGTGAAGGCAGTCCGGCGGGCGCCATGATCCACAGCAGCGTGCGCAGCGCCGTGAAGAGTTGTGCTGCGGGCGTGTTGATGAGCATGGCCGCCGCCGTCCCCCCCAAGACGATGAGAAGGCCGTGCGCGTTCAGGATATTTCGGGCGACGCCCTGCTGGAAGAGGCTCCAGGAGAGGACGCCGCCGGCCGCGATGAGTCCGAGCCAGAGCGAGATGTTGGGCATGGGGATGAGGTTTTGAGTTGAGGGTAGTCGTCTCCCGTTACGGTTTTATGTCGATCTTCACTCGGTCGCAATACCTCTGCGGTGGGTCTTCCAAAACCTGCGGATGTGATCCCAGCCTTCCTCGGCCGTCTCCACGACCTTGAAGAGCTTGGTGTCGTCGCGTCCGATGAGCCCTTGCTCGGCGAGATAGTCGAAGTCGATCAGCCGCTTCCAGAACTGACGGCCGAAGAGCACGATCGGCAGGGGGCGCTTCTTGCCGGTCTGCACCAGCGTCAGGGTCTCGAAGAGTTCGTCCAGCGTGCCGTAGCCGCCGGGAAAGGCGACCAGCGCGCGGGCGCGCATCAGGAAGTGCATCTTGCGCAGGGAGAAGTAGTGGAACTGCATGCAGAGTTCCGGCGTGATGTACGGGTTCGGGTCTTGCTCGTGGGGCAGGGTGATGTTGAGCCCGATGCTCTTGGCGCCGCACTCCCAGGCGCCGCGGTTGGCCGCTTCCATGACGCCGGGCCCCCCTCCCGTCACGATGACATACTCCAGGTCCTGCCCCTGCTGCTGGGCCTTCGAGAGGACGCAGGCGAAGCGCCGAGCCTGCGTGTACCACCGCGAGTACTCGAGCTTCTTCTCGGCGTCGGCGACCAGGCGCTTGAACTCCACGTCGCGCGGATGCGCGGCGCGGTCTTCCTGCGCCGACTTCAGGCGGCGTTGCGCCTCCTCCGGGGAGAGGATGCGCGCCGAGCCGAAGACCACGATGGTCGAGCGTATCTTGTGCTCGCGCAGGATCAGCTCCGGCTTGAGGAGCTCCAGCTGGAGGCGTACGGCCCGGATGTCCTTGCGGCACATGAAGTCCGAGTCGAGGTAGGCCTTGAGATAGGCTTTCGATTCGCGGATTTTCACGAGGAGGGCCTGCTTTTCTTCGGGCAGCAGCTCTTTGGTGGTTCGGGGGTTCATGTGAGTACCTCTATGTACGGCCTGCGCGGCGGCTGTCTGCGTTCATGGCAACGGCGGGCGGCAGGGTCTCCGTCGGGACCGCGGCGGTTTGACCGCCGCTTAGCGGTACTCCGCGGCTAAAAGCGGAATACCGTACATGACGCCGTCGTCGTACCAAATCCCGCCGGAGACCCTGCCGCCCGCCGTTTCCTGTTTCCGAGTCGCCGACCGGACACGTTGCCGCCGGGATTTGGTCGACGCGCGGCCCTTGACCCACGGGCCGCGCAAGGCTGGAATCGTTGGCGAAGACCGCTAAGCGCGCCTCAACGGCGCGCGGTCCCGGCGGTGACGCGGCCGGGCGGCGCCCCACGCAAGGCGAAGCTGAGTAGCTGCGCGCTTCCATTACGGGATCCTCAGCAGCCTGGGCAGCCAGAGACTCAGGCTGGGACAGTAGGTGACGAGCAGAAGGGCCGCGAGGAGGAGGACCCAGAAGGGGGCGACCGCGCGGTACAGGACGGGCAGGGACTTGTCGAAGCGGCGCGAGGCGAGGAAGAGGTTGAGGCCGAGCGGCGGCGTCATGTAGCCCAGCTCCAGGTTCAGCAGGAAGAGGGCGCCGAGATGGACTGGATCGATCCCGTATTGGACCGCGACGGGCACGATGATGGGCACCACGATGACGATCGCCGAGAAGATTTCCACCATGTTGACCGCGAGCAGGAAGGCGTTGAGCAGGGCGAGGAAGGCCCAGCGGCTGGAGATGTGTTCATGGAGGAAGGCGAAGAGCCGTCCGGGGATCTCGGCGTCGATGAGGTAGTTGGTCAGGCCCAAGGCGCAGCCCAGCACGATGAGAATGGAGCCCACCAGCATCATGCTCTCGCGCGCGACCCTGGGCAGGCTTGACCAAGCCACGTCCTTGTAGACCAGCGTCTCGACGATCACGACGTAGAAGGCCATGACGGCGGCCGCTTCGGAGGCGGTGAAAAGGCCGCCGTAGATGCCGCCGATGATGATGAAAGGCAGCGGAATTTCCCATAGGGCGCCGCGCGCGGCGCCCCGCAGGGTCCGGCGCGAGAAGGGGATGGGCTTAACTCCTTCTTTCCTGGCGACATGGACCGCGTAGGCCGACAGCGTCGCCAAGAGGATGAGTCCCGGCACGGCCGCGGCCGCGAAGAGCTTGTCGATGGAGATCTTCCCCCCCAGGGCATAGAGGATGATGGGAAGCCTCGGCGG
>CAYHNV010000092.1:0-9969 GCA_964358065.1 uncultured Elusimicrobia bacterium
TTTGGAAGCAGTTTACGTCAAGATTTATTGAAACCGTTCGCCGAGTCGCCGCCGCTGGGGTCGCCGGCAGTTTAGCGCCTCCCGCTCTTCCAAATGATACGCCTGGTGGAGCGCCACGCGCTACACCAGCGACCCAACTTCCCTCCGTGGAGAGAACGTTCCCCTGCGGGTCCAACTCCTTGGTGTCCTCGCCAAAGTACCAGACATTTCCGGCGTCGTCCTGCGCATACCAATCGATGGTGTCTTCCTCAATGAGCCGGTCTGTCGTTCCAGCCATCAGGCGGTCTCCATCCCAGTCATAAGTTCTACTCCCCCATGAACGCAACAACAGTCCGCGCGAGCAGTTATCCACAGAATTATGCCGGCATAAATCGGTGGATAACGAATGGCTGGACGGCGGCGGCTATAAGAACTCCTCATGGCCGCCGTCCGTTCAAGCGCTTGGTTATGCGGTGCCGTATCATTTGTCCGGCGTCTTGAGCCGGGATTTCCACGAGTCCGGATGTTTGTGGAGATGCATGACGGCCACGATCAGAATCGCCTCTTCCCTGACTTGGTAAATAATCCCATAGGGAAACCTGCTGGTGCGACAACGACGAGTGCGCGCCGATAGCGCAGACCAAGCGTCTGGGTACTGAATAATCCGCCCGAGCGTCCGCTTGACCTCCGCAGCGAATTCATAGCCCAATCCTTCGCTTTGTAGGTTATAGTAGGTTATGGCAGCGAGAAACTCAGTCTGTGCTGGCTGAAGGAAGGCGAGATTCATCTCGTCGTTCGCTTGTCGATTTTGTCGAAAACCTTGCTGGCCGAGGTCGTTTTGAGTTTCTTTTGGTCATAGGCGTCGATGCGGGCCTCAGACTCTTTCGCCCATAAAGCGTCAATTTCTCCCCGTGAAGGAAACTCGAAACTTGAAAGAATTTGTTCGACTAGTTCCGCCCGCTCTACAGGGGGCAAGGTCAAAGCTTTTTCGAGGACCCTCTTGGATTCTACGGTCATCTGTATGCCTCCGCTTGGTCTTATGCTAGTACGGTACCCATAAATGCGTTCATGTGAACTTGGCATTTCTCGACGGTAAGACCCCAATCTCCATCGCTGGATATGTTTGTGACGTATGGCCCTGCCGTGGTGCAGGTGCCCAGGCTTGCGGCCAACAGGAATGCGAACATGTATCGCATCATCGTGTCTCCTTGAGGTGCTTAAATTCCACCAGGTCCGCATAACGTTCGCCATAACCGGCAATGAAAAGCGGGGCGACGAAGGCGCGCCGCTTTTCATTGCCCGAGTTGATGGTGTTGTTAGAACTCATTCGGCCGGGTTGCTGACACTCTCGATTTGGCGCTTTACTGACATCGGGTCGTCGATGCCCTTGAACATAAAATCACTGATGCCGCGCCCAGTAATTTTTACAGTGCCGAAGCCAAGGATGCGGCCGAATATCCCCTGATTGATCTCAACGGTCTCGATGGACGTGAGCTTCATCTCTTCAGTCTTTCGACTGATGATGCCTTTCTTAAGGATTACGCGCTTGCTTGTAACACCTTGTTCCAAAAACTTGAGCCTCAAGAACTCGTAGATGGCGAGGGGCCAAGTGAGGCCGAACGATACGAACCCCAAGATGATCCAGATGACCATTGGTGCCCAGGCGATCCAGTGAAGTTTGAAAAGCCCTTCAACCTTTTCGCCGGTGGACAACGATTGCTCAATGTAAGACATGGACTCCCTCGTGTTGTTGGTGGGTTGTGAGTTCTAGCTTGTGAGTATGTGGATCCGTATAGCACGGTCGTCGGAACCGGCCATTGTCGAATTGTAGAGAAAAAATATAAGTTTCGCCACTCTGCGAATAAATATTAAACCGACAAAGGCCGACCGGGCCGGTCCGCATAGTATGGCGTGGGGAGACGGTGTCGCTCACGCCTTCCTCGGTCGGATGACGAGCTTGCGCCACGGGCCCTCTCCCTCCGAAGAGGTCGTGATGTCGGGGTTGGCGGCATAAGTGCGGTGGATCAGGCGGCGCATTGAAGCGTCCATCGGTTCCAGACGGCAGGGTTTGCCCGTGGTCATGACTTCCGCGATGGCGCGGCGCGCCTGATCGAGGATGGCCTGCTCGCGCTTCTCCCAATAAGAGAGGGCGTCCACCTGGACGGCGACCGGGGCGCTGGTCGTGCGCGAGAGCATGAGCGTGGTCAAAAACTGCATGGACTCAAGGACGCGTCCGTCCCGGCTGACCAGCACGGAGGCGTCTTGGGACTCGACGACCGCCTTGACGCGCTCCATGTCGGAGTCCCAGGCGGTGCTCACCGTCGGAGCGGCGACGCTCATGAGCTTGAGCAGTTCGCTCAGGAGCGCGGACGCTCTTGCGCAGGCCTCGGTCGCCTCGGCGGGCGAGAGAGGGGTCTGCCGCTGACGGGGACTTTCCGCTCGGCGTGCGGGCGGCGCGGGACGAGGAGCGGGGCGGCTCTGGGCGCGGGGCGCGGGGATCACCGGGCGAGGGGGCGGGGCGGCCTGCCGAGGCGGGGCCTGCCGGGGGGGTGCGCGCCGCGCGGGCACCGGCGGCGCGGTCGGCGGGACGGGGCTTGCGGGCCCCCAGCGTTTCTCGCTCAGGCGCACGCGCGCGGGCTTGGAGCCCAGGCCCAGGAAGCCGGAGGAGGATTCCTGGAGGACGGCGACTTCGACTTGATCGCGGCGCAGGCCGCTCTTCTTCAGAGCGGCGTCGACGGCTTCGCAGACGGAGGGTCCTTCGCTTTCGATGGGTTGCATGGGCATTCTCCTGGGGGTCAGGCCGCCTCTAACCGGTCCTTCAGCGCGATTTGAAGGACGGTGCTGACGAGGCTGTTCGTCAGCCAGTAGAGGACCAAGCCCGACGGGAAGTTGAGGAACATGAAGGTGAAGATCAGAGGCATGAACATCATCATCTGCTGCATGGTCTTGTCGCCCGCGGGCGGGTTGAGCTTCGACTGCAGGAACATCAGCCCGCCCATGACGATGGGCAGGACATAGTAGGGGTCCTTGGCCGACAAATCCTGGACCCAGAAGATCCAGGTCGCGCCGTGCAGTTCCCACGAGTTGCGCAGGGCGTTGAAGAGGGCGAGGAAGATGGGCATCTGGAGGAGCATGGGCAGGCAGCCGCCGAGGGGATTGGCTCCCTTCGTTTTGTAGAGCGCCATCGTTTCCGCGTTGAGCTTCTGAGGGTCGTCGGCGTAGCGCTTCTGGAGCTTGGCGATCTCGGGCTGGAGGTTCTTCATCGCCGCCGCGGCCTTGAGGCTCTTCCAGGTCAGAGGAAAGAGCAGGACCTGAAGGGCCAGGGTCAGGACCACGATGGACCAGCCCCAGTTGTCGGTGGTGCGGTTGATCCTCTCGAGGGCGGCGAGCATCGCGCGTCCGAGCTGGGCGAAGAAGCCGAAGTCGATGGAGCGCTCCAGGCCCACGCCGTAGCGCGACAGCCAGGTGTGTCCCTTCGCGCCGAGATAGTAGGGGACCTCCCATGTGAAGCTGCCGCCGGGCTTGAGCGTCACCGGCTTGGCTGTGAGCACGAGAGTGGGAGGCGTGTCGGAGGCCACCGGCTCGAAATGCCCGGCGGAGGGCATCAGGGCGACTAGGAAGTAGCGGTTGTCGATGCCGATCCAGCGGAAGGGTCCCTCGTGACGGCCGGGGCTGAGGACCTCGATGCGGCCCTTGAGGCCCTTGCCCTCGGGAGTCAGCGCGATGGAGCGCCAGACATCCTTGTTCTCCTTGCGTTCACTCTCGATGGTGCCGAGGCCGGGCCCTACTCTGAGCGACCAGGACCCCACATCGAGCGATTTTTTGGTGGGATTGAGCGCGGTCACGCGGATTCGCGGCAGGAGCGTCCCCTCCCCGGGCAGGAACTCCTTGACGATCCAGAGGCCGTCGGCGCGCGCGGCTGTGTAGGCGATGATGTTCTTGGCCGACGCGTCGCGCTTGAATTTCAATTCCAGCCAGGTGGAGAAGAGGCCGGCATTCGCGTCGGAGACGAGCTCGACGCGGCCGAGAGGTTCGGGGTAGAGGAAGCTGACGATCGCCGCGCCCCGCGGATGGATGCGCGCCTCGGCCGAATCGAGGCTCACGGTGTCGGACTGGGCGAGAAGCTCGGACGTGTTGCGCGCGGGCGCCGGCGGGACGGCCGGGGTCGCGGTCGAAGAAGTCTCCGTCGGCGCGGTCGTCCTGGACGCGGAGGCCGTCGCTGTCGCGGCGTGCTGAGCGGGAGGCGGTGCGACGCGCTTCTCGATGAAGCCGAACCAGACGCCGTAGACGCCGACGGAGAGCGCGATGGCCAGCCAAAGGTTTCGATCCATGATTAGTTTCTCTCTTTTGGTTATGGGTGCGGGATGCCGGGCACGGGGTCGAGGCCGCCGGGGTCGAAGGGATGACAGCGCGCCAGCCGGAGCGCGGCCAGCCGCGCTCCGAGCCAGGCGCCATGGACTTCGACCGCCTCGCGCGCGTAGTCGCCGCAGCTGGGATGGAAGCGGCAGGCGCGCGGGAAGAAAGGCCGCAGAGCGGCCCGGTAGAGATCCAAGGCGACGAGAAGGATGGTTTTCATGGCTGCAGATGCCCGGCTTTCCTCAGCAGGCCGAGGAGGTCGCCTTCCGCATCCGCCCGCGTGTCCCAAGGACATCCGGGGCGTGGATAGGCGACCACCTCGAGCCCGGCGGGGAACTCCGAGCGGTGAAGGCGGAACGCCTCCCGGATGAGTCGCTTGAGGCGGTTGCGCCTGACGGCACCCCCGACCTTCGCGCTCACCGAAAGTCCCAGACGGGGACCGCGTTCGGCGGAGCCTTCGCGAGACCAGAGGATGAGCCAGCGTCCGACGGCCTTTCGACCCGTGTCGAAGACTCGTCGGAACTCCCGGCGGCCCTTCAGGCGCGCCTCGGCCCCGAAGCCGGACGCCTTAGTCAAGCCTGCTTGTGTGTCAGTTTTCGGCGGCCCTTGAAGCGGCGGCGTTTGAGCGTCGCGCGGCCGCCGGCGGTCTTCATGCGGGCGCGGAATCCGATCTTCTTCGCGCGTTTGCGCTTGTGGGGTCGATAAGTGGGGAGCATAAGGCGGAATTATAGAAAAATGTTATCATCAATTGCATGGAAAAATCGCGGGCCGAGAAAGCGATCAGCGTTCTCCTCAAGGAAAAGCGCCTTTATCCCCCTCCGCCCGTTTTCGTCAAGTCCGCGCTCGTCGCCGGGGAGGCGGCGCGCGAGAGGCTCCAAGCCGCGGCACGTCGTTCGCCGGAGAAGTTCTGGGACTGCGCCGCACGCGAGCTGCGCTGGATGAAGACCTGGCGCAAGACGCTCGACTGGAAGCCCCCTTTCGCCAGATGGTTCGTCGGCGGCCGTCTCAATCTTGCCGACAATTGTCTCGACCGCCATCTCGAGGGCCCCAACCGCCACAAGGCCGCGATCATCTGGGAAGGTGAACCGGGCGAGACGCGCACCCTCACCTATCTCCAGCTCCACCTCGAGGTCTGCCTCTTCGCCAACGCCCTCAAGGGCCTCGGCGTCGCAAAGGGCGACCGCGTCGCGATCTATCTGCCCATGGTCCCCGAGGCCGCGGTGGCGATGCTGGCTTGCGCGCGCATCGGAGCCGTGCACAGCGTGGTCTTCGCAGGCTTCTCCGCCGAGGCCCTGCGTGAGCGCATCGTCGATGCCGGCGCCAAGGTCGTGGTCACCGCCGACGGCGGCTGGCGCAAGGGGGCGGTCGTGCGCCTCAAGGACGCCGTCGACGAGGCCGTGGCGGGAGCTCCCTGCGTGGAGAGCGTCGTCATCCTGCGCCGTACGGGCGGAGACATCGCCGTGCATGAGGGGCGAGACCATTGGTGGCACCGCTTGACCGCCAAGGCTTCCGCGGACTGTCCGGCGGAGCCTTTGGACGGCGAACATCCTCTCTTCATCCTTTATACGTCCGGCAGCACGGGCAAGCCGAAGGGAGTCCTGCATACGAGCGGAGGCTACCTCGTCCAGACGGCCTGGACGACGAAGCATGTCTTCGACCTGCGCGACACCGACGTGTATTGGTGCACCGCGGACGTGGGCTGGGTCACGGGACACTCCTACGTCGTGTACGGACCTCTCGCCGTGGGCGCCACGGTCTTCATGTACGAGGGCGCTCCGCTGACCCCCCACCCGGACCGCTTCTGGTCGATCATCGCGCGCCACCGCGTCAGCGTCTTCTACACCGCGCCGACCGCCATCCGGACCTTCCTGCGCCTGGGCGCGGAGTTTCCACGCCGCCACGACCTGTCTTCGCTGCGCCTCTTGGGGACCGTCGGCGAGCCCATCAACCCCGAGGCCTGGAGTTGGTATCGTGATGTCATCGGGGGCGGCCGCTGTCCCATCGTGGACACCTGGTGGCAGACGGAGACCGGCGCCATCCTGATCTCGCCGCTTCCCGGCGCCACCGCGACTAAGCCCGGCTCGGCCACCCTTCCCCTGCCCGGAGTGGATGCCGAGGTGGTGGACAAGGCCGGCAAGCCCGTGCCCCTCGGCTCGGGCGGTTACCTGGTCGTGCGCCGTCCCTGGCCCGCGATGCTGCGCACCATATGGGGCGACGACGAGCGCTATAAGCGGGAATATTGGTCGCATATCCCCGGGATGTATTTCACCGGCGACGGCGCGCGCAAGGACAAGGACGGCTATTTCTGGATCCTCGGCCGCATCGACGACGTGCTCAACGTGGCCGGGCATCGCCTCTCCACGATGGAGATCGAGTCCGCCATCGTGTCCCACCCCTTCGTCGCGGAAGCGGCCGTGGTCGGCTGCCCGGATGAGGTCATGGGTCAGGCCGTGGCCGCCTTCGTGACCCTCAAGGGCGGGTGCCAGCCCTCCCGCGAGTTGAAGGAAGAACTGCGTGAGCATGTCGCCAAGGCCATCGGCGCGATCGCCCGTCCCGCGGAGATTCGCTTCAGCGATTGCCTGCCCAAGACGCGCTCGGGCAAGATCATGCGCCGTCTGCTGCGTGAGGTCGCGGTCGGCGGCGCCGTCAAGGGCGACGTGACGACCATTGAGGACTTCTCCATCCTGGCGAAGCTCCAGCAGGACGAGGTGTAGGGTTGGTCGAACGCCTCATCCTCAGCGTCGCGCTCGCGTCCGCGTTATGGGCTCTGCTCGTTCCTCGCGAGCGCGCAGTTGCGCGCAGCGCCTTGAGCGCCGTGCTGCTGCTCCTGCTTTCCGGGGCCGTTCTCTCTTGGACAGGGGGCCGGCGCTCCTTTCCCGAATCCTTCCCGGCCGAGATCGCTCCGCGCGCGGCGCTGTTCCTTCACGCGGCGCTTCTTGCTCTGGGCGCGGCGGCCTTGACCGCCGCGCGGGGGCCCGGTGCGGTCCGGCTCGGCGCGGCCTTCGGGCTGATGCTGGGCGTGGTGGGCTGGTCGGCTTCGCGCTGGCCCCAGCTCGCGCGGGCTCTCGAACTGTCGGGCTGGATCTTCGTCGGCCCGCTCCTGGCCGCCGTGCTGTCGACGGCCGTCGCCCTCACGGCGGGGCTGTCCGCCTTCGTCCTCATGTCCGAGGACGTCCGCCCGCATGCGCGCTCCCTCCTTCTCGGACTCTGTGCCGCCTGGGTCTTGCCCACGATTGCGACCGAGGGGGCACTCCTGCGCTGGTGGGGTTTCGGCCCGCGTTCGCTCGCCGAGGCCGCGGGCGTGCCGACCAACCGTTCGGCGCAGACCATGGCCGTCCTGTGGCTGTACTCCAGCCGCGGCCACGGCGTCCAGAAGGACGCGGTGCGCATGGCCGCCGACGCGGTGGACCTCTCCCACCAGAGTCTCGTCAAGCTCTCGGACTTCCTCCGGCATACGGGTTCTCGCGACATCTTCGCCCGGGAGGCGATGTCCGCCGTGCGCCAGGGCTGGCGCCAGTGGTGGGAGTCCGAGCGCGCCCTTGACGCCATGACCCTCGCCGTTTCCGGCCGCATCCATCCCGATTATCGCAAAGCGCTCGACTTGATCAAGGCCGGTCCGCTCAACGCGGGCCGCTTCGCGCGCCTGGAGGGTCTGGCGGCTGAAGCGGCGCGCAGTTCCGCGGGTTTTGAGGACGTGGCCCAGTCACAGCATATCTTCGAGGGCTTTTCCGCGGCCTACGCGCGCTTTGGCGACGAGGAGAAAGCCCGCAAATGGCTCTACCGCGTCGACAACCTCTGGCCCGTCAACGAGAAGAAGATCGAGGTCACCCCGGTCGAAGACTTCCGTGATGGTCGGGTGAGCGGCCGGCTTCAGGTGGACGGCCGCGGCGCAGCCTCGGTGCGTGTGGGACTTTTTTTGGTCTGGAAGAGCTCGAGCGCTTCCGGGACCGCGACCTCGCGCCTCCTGTCCGGCTCCAGTTTCACCGACGAGGAGGGACGATTCTCGTTTCGGGAGCTGGGTCCCGGGCGCTACTGCCTGGCATTGATGGCCCGCCCCGAGGTTCTCAGAGGCCGCGTTCTCGACAGCCCCGACGAGTTCGAGCTGGGCTACGACAAGCCCGAGGTGCTGCTGCCCGTCATTCGTATCGAGCGCGAGACTCCCGCTCTCCCGGAGTCTTTCGCGCCGGGCGGCCTTTCCGAGGAGCCGGCCCCGCGCGTCCCGGAGCGCCTTCGGCTCTGGCCCCGGCGATGATGCCCACGCGTCCGCTGGCCGTCCGCGTCCGTGCCTGCGCCGCTCGCCGCGATCTGCCGGGCCTGGCGCGCGCGGTGCGTTCAGCCGGGCCGAAGATGCTGGTGAGCGCCTGGCCGAGCCTGTCCCCGCTCGAGCGCCTGGCCGCCTTCAAGAGCCTGTCCCGCCGCGGCGCGCACACCGCCTTCGCGCTCCTCGACGGCGACGGCCGGTGGCTGGCGTATTTGGGAGCGCCGCTTCAGAGTGTGGCGCCCCTTCTGGAAGGCGTGCCGAAAAAGTCCCTGCGCCTGCTGCGGACTCCCGGCGCCGCCGAACGCGGCGCGATGCGCCGGGCCCTCCTGAGATGATTCTTAACGCCCACGGCGTGGTCCTCTCGCGCCGAATTCTCGGCGAATACGACCGTCTCAGTCTCGTCTTCACTGCGGATCTCGGCAAGATCCCGGTGCGCTTCGTGGGTGTCAACCGCCCTGCCGCCAAGCTTAAGGCGCTTTCGGAACCCGCGGTCTGGGCGGAGTACCGGCTTCACGTGTCGCCGCGCAGCGAGTTCGCCCGGTGCGTGGGCGGCGGTCTCGTGTCGACCTTCCCCGGACTGCGTGAGGATCTCGCGCGCACGACGGCCGCGCTCTACTGCTGTGAGCTCCTCGACAAGCTGACGGCCGAGCGTTCTCCCAGCCGCGAGAAGTACCGCCTCCTCTGCGCGACGCTGGCCGCCCTCGAGCGCTCCCCCAGTCGCTGGCTCTCGCTGGCCTTCGCCCTGCGCCTTATGGAACTGGCCGGCTTCGGCCTGCGTGAGCGCGCGCCCGCCGCCGCTGCCTCGGTGTGGGAGGCCCTGCACGGGACCGAACCGGCGGAACTGGCGGGCTTGGCGTTCGATTTCGCCGCCGCGGCGTCGACCCGCCGGCTGCTGGAGTCGCACTTCGAAGTCCAGACCGGCCGGCGCCTCAAGACCGCCGAATTCCGAGAGTCGCTGCGCGTCGTCCCCCGCCCCGAGGGAGTCACCGCATGAAGACATTCCAAGAACTCATCCTTAAACTCCAATCGTTCTGGTCGGTCGAGGGCTGCGCCGTCGTCCAGTCCTATGATCTCGAAAAAGGCGCGGGCACCTTCAACCCCGCGACTTTCTTCGGGGTCCTGACCGCGGCTCCCGCGCGTTTCGCCTATGTCGAGCCCTGCCGCCGCCCTGCCGATGGGCGCTACGGCGACAACCCCAATCGTCTCGGCAAGTACTACCAGTTCCAGGTCATCATGAAGCCGGCGCCGGTCGGGATCACGGACCTCTACCAGAAGTCGCTGAAGGCCATCGGCCTCGACCCCAAACAGCACGATCTGCGCTGGATCGAGGATGACTGGGAATCCCCGACGCTGGGCGCTTCGGGAGTGGGCTG
>CAYHNV010000093.1:0-9738 GCA_964358065.1 uncultured Elusimicrobia bacterium
AACCTTTTGCGGTTCCTCCCCCAATGCTTATTTTTTAAAAACCCCCCTCTGCCCTTTTGGGGCCGGCTTTTCATTATTTAAAATCCTGCGGTTTTTTTTTAAATTTTTCAAACCCCTGACCCCATTTTTTTATGCGGATTTTTTGAGAGCGCCTTGGACGGTCGCGGACAAGAGCGAGATCATCTCGTCTTTCTTCTGCAGTGTCTCGAGATTGCGCTGGCGCTCCTTCTCCCATTCCGAGAATCTCGCCAGTGTCGCATCGCGTTCTTGGAGGGTCCGCGCGAGTTGGTCGGCCATGGCGGCCATCCCGGCGCGGGCATTACCGGCCGCGCCTTCGCAGAGGTCGCGGCGGGCGGCTTCCTCCTCCAGTCGCTTGCGCAGGAGGGCCGCTTGAGCTTCCGCGTCGGCGTCCGCTTTGCGGCGCTCTTCGATGGAGAGGCGGACCTTCTCGGTCTCGGCGACGAGGGATTTCATCAGTTCGTCGCGCTCAGCATGGAGGGCCGTCAGGCGTTCGTCGCGCTCGGAGATGGAGCGCTCGAGGTCGGGCAGTCGGGTTTTGAGCTTCTCGGTCTCGCCCAGTCGTGCGGACGCGAGGGCGTCGGCGGCCCGCGTGCGGGCGCGCTCATTCTCCAACTCGGCGCTGAGCCGGACGAGGCTGTCTCCCATAGACTTCTCAACGTCTCGGCGCTCGCCGGCGAAGCGGCGCAGGGCCTCCTGACTCTCGGCCAGGGCGCGGCGCAGTTCCGCGCTCTCGGCGTCGGCTTGCGCGATGAGCATGTCCTTGGCCTTGGGCGTGGCGGTGAGAAGAGCGAGCACCCGTGCCACGTCTTCGCGCACGGATGAGGCGCCCTGGACGGAGGATTTTTGATCCTCCGCCAGCGCCTCCAGGCGCGAAGCGAGAGCGGAGACCTGGCGGGAGACCTCGGACTCGCGAGCGACGCGGTCCTTGAACTGCTCCTCGCGCAGCAGGCGTGATTGGTCGTCCCAGAGGCGCGCGAGGTCGGCGCGCTCTCGGGTCATGGCCTCCAGACGTTCATCCTGGCGCTGCCGCTCGTCTTTTTGGGAACGTTTCCAGTCATCGAGGGAGCGGGTGACGCGCGCGGAGAACTCGTCGAGGCGGCGGCTGAGGCTCTCCTCGAAGTTTTTTTCTTCCTTGGGAAGACGCTTGCTCAGTTCCCCCTTCCACCGGGCGAGCCCGTCGACGGCATCCTTGAGGGCGTTTCGGAAGGACGCGAGTTCGGTCGTGAGCGCGGCCGCGGAAGGTCCGTCCGCCTCTCGTCGACCGACGGCCTCCTTGAGGAGCTGGGCAAAAGTCGCGTTCATCTCATCGAGGCGCTTCTCGAGCGCCTCGATGCGGCCCTGCGCGTGGATGCGGGCTTCCGTGCTTTCTTTCTCGGATTTCTCCCGCCGGAGCTGGGCGGAGAGGTCCTTGAGGTTGGACTCGACCTCGGATTTGAGGGCTTCCTGCCGCGAGATGAACTCTTGGGCGGCCCTGGAGCGCTCATGCTCCAGGGACAATTCCCGCTCCAGCGTCTCCATGCGCTTTTGGAAGAACTCCAGCATCGGGGTTGCGGGATTGGCCGCCGGGGCGGAGGCGGGCTTGAGCCATTCGGGGCGCGGCGGGGCTGGCTTGGGGGGGTCGTTGGGTTCCATCGGCTATCTCCCCCGGTAGCGGCGAGAGGCTTTCGCGGGCAGATTGAAGCTGAGGGAGACGCGGTGCGTCTGGTTGCCCAGCGCTCCCATCGGGACGAAGGCGTAGTCAAAGCTTAGGTCGGAGGCGGCCAGGCCCAAGCCGAAGCTGACGCACGAGACGATTCCCAGGGAGTCGTAGGTCAAGGAGTTGAAGCCCGCGCGCAGCGCGGCCGTGATGGCCCGGTCGACTTCGGTCGAATATTCGGCGCCGACGGCGGCGTGCGGGGCGTTGTTGATCGGGGCGATGAGTTCCGCGCTGAGCGCGAGAGGCTTGATCGGGTGGACCGCGCCCGCAAAGCGCAGGCGGGTGGGCATGGTGTCTCGGACTTGGTTGAACCTTTGACCGGGGCCGATGTTCTGGAAGGCCAGGCCGACGTCATAGCTCTGGGCCGAGGTGTAGAAACGTGATAGGATGCCGAGGTCGCCGGCGTAGCCGTTGGCGCTGGCGGCCCCCAGGTCGGTGCGGATGGCCTTGGCCGTCATGCCCATGGCGACGTCCATCTCGCTGTCGGAGAGGTCGTAGATCGCCTGTCCCCAGCCGATCTCCGCCACGTAGGAACGGGGGTTGAAGGTTCCGGTGTTGAGAGCGTTGATGTCGGTCCGGTCGATGCTTCCCGCGTCGAGGTAGCGCACGCCCGCGCCGATGACCGCAGCGTCGTTGATGCGCTGGGCGATGGCTGCGGCGCTGTAGGAGATGTCGGCGACGGAGCGGGCATGAAGGAAGGTGGCCGACAGGCGCGCAACCGCGGAGAGTCCCGCCGGATTCCAATAGATGGAAGAGGCGTCGCTGGTCAGGGCCGTCATGGCGCCCCCCAAGGCGATGCCGCGCGCGCCGGTGTCCATCAGCAGGAATTCTGAGCCCGCGGTTCCGACGGCGCCGCGTCCAAAGTCGGACGCCCTCGCGTGCAGGGCCGCCGCGACGAGGAGGACGGCGAGCAGACGCGCGGTCATCGGACCACCGCCAGCTTGAGGATCTTCTTCGCCGCCTCGGATTCGACGACGATCAGATAGAGGCCGCTGGCGACCGAGCGTGCGGTTGCGTTGGTCGGGGTCCAGATGAGGATGCCGCGCGCATCGGCCCGCTGGTCGAAGAGCGTCTCGCCGCGCAGCGTCGTGACTCGGACGCGCGAGAAGGGCGGGACCTTGTCGATGGTGACGTAGCCGTCGCTCGCGGCGCGGTACGGGTTCGGGAAGACCCGGGCCGCGTCGGTTCTTGTCGCCACGGGCACTTGGGCGAGCTGGTAGAGGGAGAAGTGGTTTAGAGTGGCGGTGAAGAGATTGGATGTCGTGTCGAAAGTCGTCGACAGGGGCACGCAGGTCTTGCTGACGGGTTCGTAGCGCATCAGAGCCATGCGCTCAGGTGCGATGCCTCCCAGTTCCGTGGGGTCATAGGAAACCGACAGATGGATCGGTTTGAGCGGTTGAAGGAGCGGGGAGACCGTGAGCTCAACAGCGACGTTCGCGCCGTTGGGGCAGAGAGGGATCGTCGCGTTGTAGGATGAGATGGTCAGATTGACGTTGCTGGGGAAGGCTCCGGCGGGCGAGCGGAGGTCGATGTCGCGCATGCCGTTGGGATTGGGTGGGCCCGCCGTGATGTTGCCGATGATCTCCGAACTGCCCGACGAGTTCAGGATGCCCGCCAAAGCGCCCGGCGCCGCTCCGCCGTTGGACGTGGTCATGTTGAGGGAGGTCGCCGTCGCGCTGAGCCCGCCGGAGGCATTGCGAGCCTGGACCGTGAACCAGTAGGTCTTCGAAGTGAGGAGTCCGCTGATGGTCGCCGTCAAGAGGGCGTAGCCTGAGGAGAACGGGATTGCCGTTTTGACAGAGTCGGCGGAGCTGGCATAGGTGACCTGGTAGATCACGTTGGGCGGATTTCCATTCGCAGTCCAGGCGATGCTGATGGAGTTCGGCGTGTCTGCGACCCTGACCGGCGTCGTGGGCGCCAGCGGCAGCGTGTCGGTCGAGCCGATCACCAGAGCGGCAGAGGCGATGCCGTCGCCGTTGAGAGCGTATAGGTTGATCGTGTAGTTCTGTGACGGCAGCAGGCCTGTCACGCCCAATGTATAGGGGTAGCCGGTGGAGTAGAAAGTGCTGATGATGACGGCGCCCATGCCGATGGTGGCCTTGTACTGCGTCCCGCCGGGATTGCCGTCGTCGGCGCGCCAGCCGATTACAAAGCTGCCCGTGCTCAGGTTTGTGATGGGAGGGCTGTTGGGCAGAGGCGTGGCGGCATAGGTGTAGACGGTGGCCGCATTGGACAGGGGGCCCAGCCCGGCCGTTGTGTATGCCGCCACCTGGATGGAGCGGGCGGTATTTGTCGCAAGCCCGACGTCGAGGAAGGTCACGGGGGCCTCGTCGGGAGGGGTGAAGGGCGGGGTTTCATAGATCTGCGCGCCCGTGGTGGCGTTGAAGACGCGGTACGAGAGGACGCCGGGAGACGGGGACCATTGCCAGCGGATGGATGTCAGGGCGGTTGCGTTGCCGCTGACGACGGAGACCGAGATCCGAGTGAGCGTCGAGGCGTAGACGCCGTAGGGTGAAGGCAGGCCGGCTGCGTTGAACGCGCGAACGCGGAAGGCGTATCTTGTGTTCGCCTGGAGCTGTCCGATGGTCGCGAAGTTGTTCGTCAACCCCAGCGAGAAGGGCACCGGTATGGAATTGAAGGATGCATAGCTCGGGTAGTCCGTGGACATGCTCACTTCGTAGATCGTGCCGGGGGTATTGCCGTTCGCATTCCACTGGAGCAGGAGGTCGGAGGAGGTCACGGAGGCGATTGCGATGTTGACCGGCAAGGCCGAGGGGGTGTAGTGCGTGGAGGACGCCGCCAGGGGGCCGTCGCCCGTGATGCTGAAGCCGGCGACGAGTATCGAACAGGTCGTGTTCGGCGAGAGATTTGTCTGGAAAAAGAACGGATTGGTGACGGCGGGCGCGGTCCCGAGAAATATCCCGCTTGTGGCCTGGTAGATGTTGTAGCCGCCGTCGACGAGGCCGCCGATGTTCGACCAGGTCCAGAGCATCGACGAGATGCCGACCGCCGTTCCGGACGCGACGCCGGGGGGCAAGGTCGGCTTGTCCGGGCCCGCCTGGAGAAAGACGGCTTTCGAGTAGACGCCGTTGGCGCTGATGCGGGCATTGTACCAGCCGGTCGGCAGTCGGGCCGCGACGGGGGGCAGCGCCACGCTCAACGAAGTGTCCAGGCTCGCCTGGTTGGCCGTGTTCTTGCAGATCTCGGTCGTCAGGTCGACGGCGAAGCCCGTGCCGTCGATCTTCTGAAGAATCATCTGCGGGAAGCTGAACGAGGAGTTCGCAGCGCCCGAGCCGCCGCCGCTGGCCTCGGTTCCTCCTCTGAACTGCAGGCCGTTGACGCTCAGGGTGGCGCCCGGCGGCAGCGGAGTTGCGCTTGTCGAGGTGATCGTGGAGCGACGGATGCTTGGTGGAGCGTTCTTTGTGTAAACGTCCGCGTCGTTTGTGAAGTATCTATGTTCTCCGGGGCCGAAGAGCGAGGTGCCCGCGCCGCCGATGAGGCCGTTGCTTCCGCCGATCGCATAGACATTGCCGTCGGCGGCCAACGTCATCGTGTGGAAAGCGCGTGCTCCTCCCGCAAAAGAGTTGCTCGTCGGCACCCAGGAACTTGCGTCGATGCGATAGACCTCGATTCCAGTGGGGACCGCGCCAGAAACCGTCGAGCCGCCGCTGATCATCACGCTGCCGTCGGGTAGGAGCGTGGCGGTGTGGCCGAAGCGCGGCCGGCTCAGCGGGGAAGCCGCAGTTGCGACCCAGCTGTCCGCTCCGGGGTCGTAGATGTAGGACGCGTTGACCTCGCCGGAGCCGTTGTTGCCGCCGACGACGAGCACTCGGCCGTCGAAGAGCAGAGTGGCCGTGTGCGAGTGCAGCGCGACCGGCAGCGGACTCAGAGCGGCCCAGCTGTTCGTCGTGGGGGTGTAGGCCTGGACGGTATTCAGCACGCCGCCTGAGTTGACGCCGCCGGCCGTCATCAGGCGGCCGTCCTTCAAGAGCGTCGCCGTGTGCTGTTTGCGCGCCGTGGACGACGCCAATGGCTTCCAGGCGCCGGAAGTCGAGTAGTAGATTTCCGCCGTTCCGGTGATGATGTCGTTGTCGCCGAAGCCGCCGACGACAATGACGTTGCCGTCCGGCATCAGCGTCGCGGTGTGGTTGCTGCGCGAGGAGATCATCAGCGAGGTCGGGATGAAGAGCTTCGTGTCCGGGTAGTAGATCTCCGCGGAATTAGTCGAGGCGGTGCTGGCTGCGTTGGTCGTAAATCCACCCGCCAGCAGAACGCGGCCGTTGGGCAGGAGGGTGGCGGTGTGGTGGTCGCGCGTGTTTCGCAGGGGGCCGTTCGCGGGAGAGAACGTGCCGGCGGCGGGATTGAAGATCTCCGCGGAGGCAAGCAGGCTCGGGCCGTTGGTGCCGCCGGCGACGAGGATGGTGTCGTTGGGCAGCAGCGTCGCTGTGTGGAAGGCTCGGGGCGTGAGCAGACTGCCCGGCGTGGCGCTGAAGTTTACTGCGGAGGGCAGCAAGATGAGATCGGAGCGGATGCCGGCGTTATTCTTGGCTGTGAAGCTCGCGCAGGCGGCGCCCGTGCAGTCGAAGCCGCCGGCCACGAAGACGTCGGTGTTGGGCAGGAGGGTCGTGGTGTGTCCGAAGGCCGCAATGGCCGTGCTCGCGGCGATGCTGCCGTTGGGCGGCGCGAATGTGGCCTGGTTGGCCTTCGGATAGTAGAACTCGGCCTGTCCGAACACCATGCTGCGGATGACGATGGTGGCGACGTCGACCCTGAAGGCGGCCTCCGCAAGACTCATAGGACTGGCGACGTACTCCATGGTGGCGGTGAGGGAGGTGAGCGCCTGTGAGCCCGTTTGCGGCACGGCCATCGGCGCGCCGGTGAACGCCTGAGCTCCGCCGCTGCCGGTGTAGTCGATGATGCCGGCCAGGCTGCGGGCTCTCGCGGTGAACGTCAGGTATCCGCTGGTGTCGATGACGGAGCCGGCCGGGATGCCGATGTTGCCGCCGTTGAGCGTGGCGGTGTATGAACCGCTCTGGACGATCAAGCCGCTGGTGATTGTGATCGTGCCGGCGATGATGGAGGCCCCGCTCAATTCTGATGCCATCGCAATCGTCACGAGCATGTCTAGGCTGCCGCCGGTCAAGCTGATCGAGGGGTTGGCGGCATTGAGCGTGCCCGGGAAACTGAGGCTGCTGCCGGGAAGCGCATTGCCGCTGAGCGCGACATCCTTTGGAAGGAAGTGAACCTTGCCTCTCATGGGAGTGAGCGTCAAGTCGGCGGCGATCTTCCCGGAGTCGACCGGCACGCCCGCGAGATCGGCGCGCAGTCCGTTTGTCGCGTCGATGCCCGGGGTGAAGTAGGCGATGCCCGAGGGGAACGTCGCCGAGGGGGTGGAGAACATGACGTAGCCCTCGCTGATCCTTCCGGTGACGGGCACGCTGAGGTTGAAATCGACCGGGAGCGCGGCGTTGGCGCCGGTGATGGTACCGGTCGAATTGGGGTAGGCATATGTTGCGGTCAATGCGCCGGAGTCGAGGACGCCGCTGGTATTGGCGTAGCTCGTCGTGATGTTGCCAAGTCCGCCGAAGAGCATGACCGTGCCGTCGGGGGAGAGGGTCGCGCTGTGCATCTGGCGCCGCGCCGCCAGCTGCGGAGCGGGGGTGACGGTGTTGGCGACGGGATCGTAGATTTCAAGCGTGTCGAGAATGCCGGCGTTTGCGATCTTGTCCTGCGCGTTGGAGCCGCCGGCGACCAGGACCTTGCCGTCGCCCATCATCGTCGCGGTGTGGTAGGCGCGGGCCTCGGCCAAGATTTGAGCCGAGCTGAAGCTGCCCGCGCCGGAGGGATCGTAGCGCTCGGTCGTCGGCGTAAATCCGGTCGATGCGAGTCCGCCGGCAAACCACACCTTGCCGTCCTTGAGGAGGACTGCGGTCTGCAGCGCGCGGCCCAACTGCAGGGAACCTGTCGCGGCGAAGCTTCCGCCGCAGGTGTTTGCCGTCGTGCCCGTGGGCGTGAAGAGCCGGCAGGATGAGAGGATTGTTCCCGCCGTGTCCTGGCCGCCGCAGAGGAGCACCTGGCCGTTGTTGAGCAAGGTCGCGGTGTGGTTGTAGCGGGCGGAGAGGCCGGTCACATTGGCGACGACGGCATTTGTGGCCGGATCGTAGACGTCGGCGTCGTCGCGGGCGGCGGCGCCGGTCCAACCGCCTGCGATCAGGACGCAGCCGTTGGTCATAATCGTGGCCGTGTGCGATGAGCGCGCGGCGGTCATGTTGGGCCCGTCCTTGTAGGTCGTGCCCGTGGCGGAGAGCCTGAGCTCGGTGCTGTTCAGGACTGTTCCGGCCGTATTGACGCCGCCGGCGATGAGGATGTCGCCGGTGGGCAGGAGGGTCGCGGTGTGGCGGGCGCGCGGCGTCTGGGCCGCCTGGGCGCAAGGCGACAGGAGGAGCAAGAGCGCCGGGACGAGTGTCGCGGCAAGGCTGCGTGTCACGGCTCCAGTGTAATGAAGGGATGTTACAGAATCAAGACAGGAATAGCCTCGTTCAGGGGACCGTCAGGAGGGAGGCGCCCCGCTCCGTGTGGGGGTTCTCGGGGTCGAGGACCTTCTTCTTGTCCACGGAGAAGAAGTATCGGTACTGTCCGGGGTGCAGGTAGAGCGTCAGCGCCCAGCTCCCGTCGCTCTTGCGGACCAGGTCCTTGCGCCCGCCGTGTACGATGAAGGCGCCGACCAATTGGACGGTCTTTGCGTCGGCACTGCGCAGTTTGAACTCCGCGGGCTGAGCCTTCGGGCGTCCCTCCGTGCCGCCCGGCGCGGGAGCGACGGCGGGTTTGGCTCCCGAGGGTCCAGCCAGTTTCGGCGCCGCGCGGGGCTTGGGCGCGTCAGTGAGGAGGGAGGGCTTGGGCGGGCGCGGCGTGTCGGCATGGCGGGAGATTTCGGGTTCGGGCTTGGCCGCGGGCTTCTCCGGTTCCGGCGCTTTGGGTGGCTCCGCGGTTTTGGCCGGCTCGGGCGGCTTGAGCGGTTGCGTGACTGGGTGACGGCGGGCGATGGCCACGGGGATTGCCGCGGGCGCTTTCCAATATTGGTAGAGCTTGGCGGCAACGGCTCCGCCGAAGACGATGATGAAGACCGAATTCAGGATGAGCAGGAAGGCCCATAGGCGGTGCGAGCCGCGCGGGGTTTCCGGGACGGGATTTGAGACGACGTCCAATGACGGCGTTTCCGTGGTCTGCTTCTTGAGTCCGAAGAGGTCGATCATATCTGTCGGGATTCTAGCCTGCGCGGAGGCCCTTCGTCAACCGCCCCCATATCTCTCAAGGATGGCGTTCCAGCGTCCCTGAGACTTCAAGATGAGTTCGACGATCTCACGGAAGGCGCCGCCTCCTCCCCGCGCCTTGGTGACCCAGTGTACGGCGGCCAGCACTTCGGGGCGGGAGTTGGCGGGAGCAGCGCTCAGGCCGACCTTGCTCATGACCGCCAAGTCAGGGAGGTCATCGCCCATATAGGCGACGCAATCAGCCGCAAGGCCTTCGGCCTTCATGATCTCGGCCAGCACGGCCGCCTTGTCGAGACGATGCTGGTAGATGTGCGTGACTTTCAAGTTTTTAAGACGTGCCTCGGTCCCCTTGGAGATGCGTCCGCTGATGACGCCGGTCACCAGGCCCGACTCCGCCAGCCACGCCATCGCGATGGAGTCCTGGGCGTGGATGCCCTTGAACTCGACGAGTTCTCCGCTCGTGTCCACGAAGTGATAGATGGTCCCATTCGTCAGCACTCCGTCCACGTCGCTCAGCACGAGGCGTATCTTCTTGGCCCGCCGGCGCAGGGCCGCCGCTGAGAGTCTCATCGCGCGGCCGCCGCGGCGTCGCCCAGGGAGTTGGCGAGCGCGCGAAGTCCCTCGCTTGCCGAGCCGAGCTCCAGGCGCAGCAGGCGGCGTCCGGCGGCGAGCATGGCCGCCGCGTCGCCCCGCGGGTGGGCGCGGCAGAGTTCGGCGAAGGTGAAGGGGTTTGCCGGCCCCTGGCGGCGG
>CAYHNV010000094.1:0-9727 GCA_964358065.1 uncultured Elusimicrobia bacterium
GAAGTTGCGTGGCGTGCGGCGGAGGAACTTCCCGTGCGTCGTCTTGCCGGCCCACTTGCCCCCCTCCACCATCGCCGTGCCGCGCACGAACACGTCGCGGATGGAGCCCTTGACCGTTTTGCCTTCGTAGGGGTTGTAGTCGGCGGCCACGTGATGGTTCTTCGCCGAGAAGGTGTGCGTCTTGTTCGGGTCGAGGATGACGATATCGGCGTCCGCTCCGGGGTTGAGGTGCCCTTTGCGCGGGTACAGCCCGAAGATCTTCGCCGGGTTCGTCGCCGTCAGCTCGACGAAGCGGTTCTCGGTGATGCGCCCCTTCTGCACCGCGTCCCACATCAGCAGCATCCGGTACTCGATGCCCGGAGCCCCGTTGGGGATCTTGGAGAAGTCCTTCTTGCCCAGGACCTTGCCCGGGCTCTTGCCGCCGTCCTTCATGTTGAAGGAGCAATGGTCCGTGGAGACCACCTGGAGGTCGTTGCGGCCGAGTCCCTCCCAGAGCTTCTCCTCGTTGCCTTTGGGGCGCAGGGGCGGCGACATCACGAACTTGGCGCCCTCAAAGCCGGGACGGCGGTAATCGTCGTGCGACAGATAGAGGTACTGAGGGCAGGTCTCCGCCATGACCGGCAAGCCCCGCGCGCGCGCCCGGCGGACCTCCTCCAGCGCGCCGGCGGCCGTGAGGTGCACGATGTAGATGGGGGCTCCGGCGAGCTCGGCGAGAGCGATCGCCCGTCGGGTCGCCTCGGCCTCGGTCGTCATCGGCCGCGTCAGCGCGTGCCACTCGGGGCTGGTGTGGCCCGCGGCCAGCGCCTGCTTGACCAGCACCGAGATGACGCTGCCGTTCTCGGCGTGCATGCAGACCATCCCGCCGTTGTCCTTCGTGCGCTGCAGCGCGCGGAAGATCGCCCCGTCGTCGGACATCAGGGAGCCGGGATAGGCCATGAAGAGCTTGAAGGTCGTGACACCTTCATCGATCATCTTGTCCATCTCCAGCTCGCAGCCCGCCGTGAAGTCCGTCGCGATCATGTGGAAGCCGTAGTCCGCGGCGCACCGGCCGTCGGCGCGCCTGTGCCAGTCGTCCAGGGCGTGCCGGAAGGTCTTGCCCTTCGTCTGTATGGCGAAATCGATGATGGAGGTCGTCCCGCCGAACACCGCGCCGGTCGTGCCGGTCGTGAAGTCGTCGGCCGTCGTGGCCCCCATGAAGGGCATGTCGAAGTGCGTGTGCGCGTCGATGCCGCCGGGCAGGACGACCTTGCCGCGCGCGTCCACCGTCTTGCGCCCGGGCTCCTCGATGCGCCCGACCGCGACGACGCGGCCCTTGGCCACGGCGACGTCCGCCACGAAGGTGTCCGATGCCGAGACGACGCTCCCGCCTTTGACGACCAGGTCGTAAGACATCAGTCCTCCCCCCACTTCATGAGCACGTGATAGACGGAAAACGAGACGCCGAAGCTGATGAACCAGGCGTAATGGTAGAGCGTGATCCAGCGTTGGGAGACGTCGACGAGGCCAACGGTGCCGAGGAAGCCCGGCAGGACCGGCAAGCAGCCGAAGCACAGCGCGACCAGCGCGCGCGTGTTGACCCCGTCGCTGTACCAGTACTCGCCGAACTTTTCGTAGAGCTCGCGGACATGGAGGCGGCAGCGGCGCAGGAGGAAGTAATCGCAGATCAGGATGCCGCCGATGGAGCCCAGAAGCGCGGAATAGGCCACCAGCCACCTGAAGATGTAGCCCGAGGGGTCCGCGATGAGCTTCCAGGGTTGGATGAGAATGCCGATGACTCCCGTGATGTAGCCGCCCATGCGGAAGTCGATCTTCTCCGGCCACATATGCGAGAAGTCGTTGGCCGGTCCGACCACGTTGGCCGCGATGTTGGTGGCCAGCGTCGCGATACAGAGGCCGACCATCGCGACGGCGAGCACGAAGGGGTTGTGGAAGGAGCCAAGGAGGTCCACCGGGTCCCATATCGACTTGCCGTAGATGACCACCGTCGCCGAGGTCACCGCCACGCCGATGAAGCTGAAGAGTCCCATGGTCGTCGGCAGGCCCAGGGCCTGCCCCAGCATCTGGGCTTTCTGGGTATGGGCGTAGCGGGAGAAGTCGGGGATGTTGAGCGAGAGCGTCGCCCAGAAGCCGATCATCGCCGTCAGCGCCGGGAAGAAGAATACCCAGAACTGGCCCTGCTTGGGCTGCCCGACCGCGAAGGCCGAGGGGGCCGCCAGCATCGGGCCGAAGCCGCCCGCTTGCGTCACGGCCCAGGCGAGCAGGGCCAGTCCCAGGGCGACGAGCAGGGGCGCCTTGATATTGAGGAGGATTCGAATGGACTCCACTCCTTTGTGGATGACGAGCATGTTCACGCCCCAGAAGAAGAGGAAGCAGACCCATTGCGGCAAGTTAAGGCCGCCGAAGAGAGCGGGCTCAAGCGTCATGCCTGGAAGATAGATGGCCGCGAGCTTGTAGATGGCGGCACCCCCGATCCAGGTCTGGATGCCGAACCAGCCGCAGGCCACCAGCGCTCGCAGCAGGGCCGGGACGTTGGCGCCGCGCAGGCCGAAGGAGGCGCGGCAGTAGACGGGGAACGGGATGCCGTATTTGGTGCCCGCGTGCGCGTTGAGGATCATGGGAATCAGCACGATGCAGTTGCCCAGGAAGATGGTGAGCACCGCCTGCCACCAGTTCATGCCTTCGGCGATCAGCGAGGAGGCCAGCATATAGGTCGGCACGCAGGCGCTCATTCCGATCCAGAGCACGGCCATGTCGCGCGTGCCCCAGGTGCGCTGGGCGCGGGAGATGGGGGCGATGTCGGCATTCCAATACGGCGACTTCCGCAGCGGCTCGGTATGGTCGTGTATCTCCGCGTCGAAGAGGTCGTCGAACACCCTCATGGCAGCTGCTCCACCATGTCGCCGTAGGTCTCGGGGCGGCGGTCGCGGAAAAACTGCCAGGTCTTGCGGACCTCCAAGATCAAGTCGAAGTCCAGGTCCGCGACGACGAGCGCGTCCTTGTCCCTGGGGCCGACGGCCAGCATCTTGCCGCGCGGGTCGCAGAAGTACGACTGGCCGTAGAACTCGCCGATGTTCCAGGGCTTCTCCGTGCCGACCCGGTTGACGGCGCCGATGAAGTACTGGTTGGCCACGCAGTGGGCGGGCTGCTCCAGCTTCCAGAGGTATTCGGAGAGGCCGGCGACGGTGGCCGAGGGATTGAAGACGATCTCAGCGCCGCCCAGGCCCAGCAGGCGCGCGCCCTCGGGAAAGTGGCGGTCGTAGCAGATGTAGACGCCGATCTTGGCGTAGCGAGTCTGGAAGACGGGGTAGCCCAGGTTGCCGGGCTTGAAGTAGAACTTTTCCCAGAAGCCGGGCGGGCAGTGCGGGATGTGGTTCTTGCGGTACTTGCCCAGGACAGCTCCGTCGGCGTCGATGACGACGGCGGTGTTGTAGTAGGTGCCGGTCGAGGGCGTCTCATAGATGGGCGAGACGATGACCATCTCATGCTTCTTGGCCAGCTTCTGCATCAGCGCGGTCGTCGGGCCGGGGATGGGTTCCGCGCAGTCATACCAGCGCGCGTCCTGCTCGGCGCAGAAGTAGGGTCCGTAGAAGATCTCTTGGAGGCTCAGCATCTGCACTCCTTTTTTGGCCGCCTGCTCGATGAGGGCGACGTGCTTGTCGATCATGTTCCGCTTGATCTGCTTCAGGGAGAACTTCGGCGTGGACCAGTCGCATTTGGCCTGGATGAGCCCGCATTTCACGATTCGCGACATTTCACGACCTCCTGACCGCCATTGCTTTGGTTCGAGCATTCAGCCGGCGATTCGTCTATTGAGCTGGGCGAGTCTCTCGATCACGGGCGGCACGTCAAAGAAGCGTTTCTCGAAGTGGAGCACGGACGAATCGTCGATGGGCAGGCGCAGCTGGTAGCGGCTCTCTTCCTCGTTGCGCTCGAACTGGGTGCCGTAGACCTGGGGCAGCCCGATGGACATCAGGAAACGGTCGAGCGCTGCGGCCGACAGCCAGCGCGAGCCGCGGTGGCCCGAAAGCGCGCCCATCGTGGCCAGGCGATGCGCCGTGAGGAAATCCTTCGGCTGCGCGCCGTGCAGGAGGATGACGCCGGCGCGGTAGAGGTCGTTGGCGGTGTTGACCTCGCCTCGTCCCATTATCTCCGCGAGCTCTTTGCGGCGGACGGCATCGTTCTGCTTGAGCGCCGCGACCTCGGCCGCCGACGAAAGGACCTGGCCGCGTTCACGCTGATCCGCGTTGAATAGGTCTTCCAGCTTCAGATTGTCCGTTTCAGGAGGCATGGCGGCTTCTCTTTGAGAACTGTTCCCAGGTGAGGGGTCTTCTGCCCGTGTTGACGGGCTTCATCGTGATGCAGCCGTCGACGGGGCAGACCAGGGCGCAAAGGTTGCAGCCCACGCAGTCGGCCGCGCGCACGCGCGGCACGCGGCTGCCGCGGCGCAGGTCGATGCATTGATGCGAGCCGTCGTTGCAGGCGACGAAGCAGACCTGGCAGCCGATGCAGGAGGCCGCGTCGATCTCGGCGACGGTCTTGTAGTTGAGGTCCAGGTCCTTCCACTCCACCACGCTCGCAGCGGCGCGGCCGATGAAGTCCGTGAGGCGCGAGAAGCCCCGTCTTCGCATCCAGCCCTCAAGACCCGCGTTGAGATCCTCGATGATGCGAAAGCCATGATGCATGACCGCCGTGCAGAGCTGGACCGAGGAGGCGCCCAGCAGGAGGAACTCGACGGCGTCGGACCAAGTGGAGATTCCCCCGATGCCGGACAGCGGCAGGCCGCTGGTTTCGCGGTCGACGGCGATCTGGCTGAGCATGTTGAGGGCGATGGGCTTGACGGCGGGACCGCAGTAGCCGCCGTGGGCGATCTTGCCGCCGACGGCGAACTTCGGACGCAGCGTCTCGACGTCGACGCCCATCAGCGAGTTGATCGTGTTGATCAGCGAGATGCCGTCGGCGCCCCCCTTCTTGGCCGCGCGCGCCGGGTGGCGGATGTCGGCGATGTTCGGGGTGAGCTTGACGAGGACCGGGACGCAGGACCTCTCCTTGACGAACTCGGTCACCCTCTTCACGTATTCCGGCACCTGGCCGACGGCAGCGCCCATGCCGCGCTCGCTCATGCCGTGCGGACAGCCGAAGTTGAGCTCCAGGCCGTCGCAGCCGGCCGCCTCGACCCGGCGCACGATGTCGTGCCAGGCCTTGCGCTCGCAGGGGACCATCAGGGAAGCCACTACGGCGTTCTTCGGGAAACGCTTCTTGACCGAGGCGATCTCCTTGAGGTTGACCTTGAGGGCGCGGTCGGTGATGAGCTCGACGTTGTTGAGCCCCGCGACCTTGACGGGGCCCAGGTCGATGGCGCCGTAGCGCGAGGCGACGTTCCGCACGGGCGGGTCCTGGCCCAGGGTCTTCCAGACCGCCCCGCCCCAGCCCTGCTCGAAGGCTCGCATCACCTGCTCCCCCGTGTTCGTGGGCGGGCCGGAGGCCAGCCAGAACGGGTTCGGGGACTTGATGCCCGCGCAATCCGTAGAAAGGTCGACGGCCGCTGGACGTTTCATAAGGTCTTGATCCAATAGGCGCTGCCTTCCGGCGCCGCCGCCCGCGGCCGCAGCGCGCGGTGGATTGCCCAGGCCGCCCGCTTGCCGTCGGCCGCGGCGTTGACGACCTCCTTGCCCCCGTTGACCGCGTCGCCGCCCGCGAAGACGCGTCGCCGCGAGGTTCTCATCGTGTCGCTGTCTGTCGCGATTGTTCCGTCGTCGTTGAGGCGCACTCCGAAAGCCTGCGGCAGGGTCCGTTCTTTCTCTTGGCCGATCGCCTTGATGACGCGGTCGCACTCCAGCGTGAAGAGTCCCCCCCCCTTTGTGCGCGCGAACTCGACGCCCTCCACCTTGTCCCGGCCCAGCACGCGGCGAGGGCGGGCGTTCATCATCAGCGACACCCCGTCGGTCCGGGCCAGGGCCACCTCGAAATCGTAGGCAGGCATGTCCTTGAAGGCGCGGCGGTAGGCCAGAGTGACGCGCGCGGCTCCGGTCCGGACGGACTGTGTCGCGGCGTCGATGGCGGTGTTGCCCCCGCCGATGACCACGACGCGCCCGCCGCCGCGCGCTTGACCGGCCTTCACGCGCTCGATGAAGGATAGGGCGTCCATGACGCCGGGCAGGTCTTCGCCGGGGATGCCCAGAGAGCGGGTCCGGGCCAGACCGACGCCCAGGAACACCGCGTCGAAATCCGCGAGGAGCTTCGCGGCGGCGAGGTCCTTGCCGACCTGCCGGCCCGTGACGACGGCGCAGCCCAGGCGGAAGAGGAGGCGCAGTTCCGCAAGCGAGGTCCTTCGGTCCATTTTGTATTCGGCCACACCGAAGGTGTTGAGACCACCAGGCAGCGGCCGCTTCTCGAAGAGGGTCACGGCGAAACCGAGCCGCCTCAGATAGGTCGCGGCCGAGACGCCCGCGGGGCCGGCGCCGACGACGGCGACGCTCAGGCCGTTGGCCGGGCCCGGCGCGAAAGGGAGTTCGCCCTCGGCATGCACCGCGTCGGTGGCGTGCCGTTGCAGACGCGCGATGTCGATGGGTTTCTCGTTCCACCCCTCATGGACGCAGGCCCCCTCGCAGAGGACCTCGACGGGACAGACCCGCGCGCATGAATGGCCCAGCGGGTTCGCCTCCAGGATGGTCCGGCCCGCCCCGAGGAGGTCGGCCGAGGCGATCTGGCGGATGAAGCGCGGCACGTCGATGTGCGTCGGGCAGGCCGCCACGCAGGGGGCGTCGTGGCAGTACAGGCAGCGGAACGACTCTCGTCTTGCCTCTTCGCGCGTGAGAGGTTTTTTGAGTTCCGCGAGATTGTCGCGCCAGGCCTTGGGGGCCGTCGAGGCGGGCATGGTGGCGTTATTGTAACCTATTTCAGGATCTGGATTCGCCCGATGGAAGGCTGAGGCGTGAGGGCCTTGGAGAGCGCGCTGACGCCGTCACGGACATAGAGAGAGCTGACGAGCACCACGCTCGAGAGGAGGATGCCGACCGCGATGTTTCCCTTCTGCAGCTCCTTGCCCTCTTCCATGTGCTTGGTCAGGCGTCCGAAGAGGCGCAGGGTGACCGAGATGGAGATGACGGCCAGGAACATGGACATGGTCAGATGCCCGAAGATGAGAGCGGTAAGCTTCAGCAGGCTCGCGTTCTCCTCGGTCGGCGCCAGCATGTGGAGGCGGAACATGCTGATGGAGGACTCGGCTCCGGCCAGCAGGATCTGGGAGGCGGAGAAAAGGATGGTTGCGACCAGCAGTCCCACCGCGATGTTCCCCTTCTTGATCTCGGACTCCATGTCGAAGTCGGGGTTGGCCTTGATGAAGGTCCGGTAGGTCAGGAAGATGACGAAGCCGGACATCACCACCATGAGCAGGAAGTGGAACAGGCTGACGATCACGCGGGTGGCGAACATGGTTTCTCCTAGAAGAACGGCTCGATCCTGTAGCCCTCGCGGGCGTTGATTTGGTTGACGGTCTCCTCGGCGACGCGGCCGGGCGGAAGCCAGGCCGGTCCCGCGGGTTCGACCAGGACGTACTGCAGGCCCTGGTGTTCGACGAACATATCCCCCTTGTCGGGGATCTGGAGCACGGCCATCAGATAGTGGTCTGGCACGGAGATGCCGACCATGCGCATCTGCGCCCAGTTGGAGAGGACCGAGGCGAGCACCGCCGTCTTCGTGTCGCAGTCCCCCCAGCCGAGGAGGACCGCGGTGAGGGGAGGCAGGAGACCTCCGGTGTGCTTGCCCTTGTAGACGGGGTCGGGCTGGCGGTAGCGCATGGCGGTCTGCACGAAGGAGAGCACCGCGCCGATGATGTCCATCGAGCGGTACCGGCGCTGAGCGGCGAGGCGCTCGAAGGTCAGGGAGAGGGTCTTGATGAGAGGCCCGTTGCTGCGCACGACCTGGGGCATGTCCACTCGGACCACGCCGCCCTTTTCCATGCGGAAGCCCTTGGACTTCATGTAGTCGTGGAGCTTCTTGTCGTACTCCGTGTCGACCGTCTTGACGGCGGCGTCGAGCTGGGCCTGTGACTTTCCGGTCTTGACGGCAAGTCTATAGGCGCTTTGACGGGCGCCGTCGCGCCATTTTTTGAGGCCGCCGATCTCCTCGGTGCGGTAGCCGAAGGAGCCGTCATACCTGCGGAAGTCGGAATCGGCGAGTTTATAGGAGACGCTGATCCGGTCTTGGTTGAAGTTCACGAAGCCGTATTCGGCGGAGTGTTCCCCGCCATCCTTGCGGATGCGTTGGCTGACGCGGCCATTGGAGGACTCCTCCGGCTCGTCGCCGGATGGCTGGGCGGCGAGGACCTGCCCATCCACGGGCGCGATCACGAGGATCTCGTCCCACTCTCCGGCTAAACGCAACGCAGCGGCGAAAGCGACGGCAAGGGCCGCGTACGCGACCGACGGCGGCCTGCGCCAGGACATAGACGGATTGTAGCAGTTGCAGCGTTCCGGGCGACTTGTCCAGACTTCCTGGGTGCGGCCACTAGGCCCACGACGCCCCGTTCCTGGGGAAGCGGTCCGGCCGGCGGGAGGCGAGAAAGACGGTGAGGGCGGCGGCCGTCAGGAGGGCGCTGACGATGCCCAAGGCGGCCGCAGGTGTTCCCGCCCCGCTGCTCCCAGGGACGTCGCGACCCGCCTCGGCCGGGTTCTTCGGGGCGGGGACGTTGATGTCCAAGGTGGGGACGTTGTCGCTCAGGCGGACATCCTTCGTCAGGGGCGCTCTCAGCCGCGCGAAGGCAACGGGAGCGGACTCCTTGATCTCCTGGACGGAGGCATCGAAGAAATTTCCCGACCGCGAAGCTGCCGATTCCGGCGTGCCGAGGCAAGCGGGTGCGAGCGCGTCGCGCAGCACCTCGCCGCGCAGCGTATCGAGCGTCTGCCACGACACGGCCGCCGCGCGCAACGGCAGCACGCAGACGAGGATGAAGAGGAGCCCGGCGGCGGTTGTCATCGTCTGCGCGGATTTGGTCGGCATTGGGGCGCTCAGGGGGCGTGCAGGGTCATGACTTCATCCGGCACGGATTTTTGGAACGTGTCGAATTGCGCCTGTATGGCATAGGCCTCACGTTCGTACTTGATGTCCTCGTACTTCAGCTTCGCATCCCAAACTGCGCGGCAGTATTTCTCTGGGAAAACCCCCTGGCGCTCCTGGAGAATATGGACCATCTCGTGCGCGAGCAGGCTGAGCTGCCCCAAGCTCCTGTCCCACTGGGGATTTTTGACGTAAACGGTGTTGCCGAACTGTCGGCCCTGAATATCTTTGGGTCCTGAGATGACTTTCCCGTTGACCTTGAACTGCGACAGCTTGGCGTTGAAGCGAAACTCGACGCCCTGGATATGGTCTCCGAAGAAGAGCTTCAGGCGGTAGCTCTGCCAGGGGGTGAGCGGGCGCGATTCACCTTTTCGCTTCATCTCTTTTTGGGAGTAGGATGCCACTTTACTGCAGGCGAATATGAAGTCATCCTTGGGGTTGGGCGGCTTGGGGAGCTTCAGCGCGGCCCGGGCCGCGGACGGGACCAAGAAAGCCGCCCCCACGAGCACGCCGACGAGAACCAGGAAGAAGCACAGGGGTCCGGCAACTGGCGTCCAATTTCGATTGCCCATGCAGTGAGTGTAGGTCCCCCACTGGTATATGTCAAGTAAATAGTTAGTAAAATAGTTAGTAAATTGTTAGTAAATGTCGGTAATAGTCGGTAAAGAGCCCG
>CAYHNV010000095.1:0-9623 GCA_964358065.1 uncultured Elusimicrobia bacterium
TCAAGCACGGCCCCATCGCGCTCATCGACACCGAGATGCCGGTGGTCGTCATCGCGACCAAGTCGCGGCTTCTCGAAAAGACCCTCTCGAGCCTGCAGGAGGTCAAGGCGAGAGGAGCCCAGCTCATCGTGTTGGCCACCGAGGGCACGGGAGACTTCAAGGATATCGAGCACGTTCTGCGTCTGCCTCCGGTGCCGGAGCTCCTCTCGCCCATCGTCAACATCATCCCGCTGCAGATGCTGGCCTACCATATCGCCGATCTGCGGGGCTGCGACGTGGACCAGCCCCGCAATCTCGCCAAGAGCGTGACCGTCGAATGATGGAACTGGGTGTGGACCTCGTCGAGATTGGGCGCATCAAGGCCCTCGCGCGGCGCAACCCGAAGTTCCTGCCGCGCGTCTTCTCCGCCTCCGAGATCGCCTACTGCAAAGCCAAGAAGAACCCCTGGCCCCATTTCGCGGTGCGCTTCGCGGCCAAGGAAGCCGTCTACAAGGCCCTGGGCAAGGCCGACGTGCCGCTGACCGCCATCTCCGTCGTCAGCGACGCAAAGGGCCGCCCGTCGGTCCGCATCGCGGGCAAGCCCGAGCCTCGGCTGAAGCTGTCCCTCTCCCACGGCTGCGACCACGCGGTGGCCTTCGCCATCCGCCTGCCATAAGTCAACTCCGTCAAAATGACAGGAGGGGGGTCTTAAGCTCTTGTGAGGGGAAGGGTTTGAGCAGAACGACCTGGAATCCAGATCGACGCGCTTCGTCGGCCCGCCCGGGATCGCTTGTCATCAGAACGAACGGCACGCCGGGGAGATCCCGTCTCATCTGTAGGCCCGCCTTGATCCCGTCGCAGAGAGGCAGGTCTATGTCCGAGAGCACGACGTTCGGGGCGAAGGCCGCCGCGCGTTGCAGCAGATCCTTCCCGTCGCCTGCCGCCTCGACGTCGTGTCCCATGCTCTTTAGTGTGCGGAACAGGAGGCCGCACAATTGGGGATCGTCTTCCGCGAGGAACACGCGCATGACCATAGTATAGCAGGTTTGTAGAACCTGTCAATAGGTTATATAGGCTCTTTCTAAGCGGCGTGAAGAGTCCTTCAATAGGCTCTGCTATGAAGAAGGTCTATCAGGATATCGGCGCGAGGATTAGGGTCTTGCGCCAGGTGCTGAAGCTGACGCAGGCCGAGGTCGCGGAGCGTGCGGGCATCGACTCCTCTTTTTATGGTCAGATCGAGCGCGGGGCGAACGTCCCCAGTCTGCGCACCCTCTTCGCGGTCGCGGAAGTCCTGCGGGTTGAACCCGCCGAGCTGTTGCCCAAGACCCGCGGCTGCCGAAAGGAAGATCCCCTCGTGGCCGGAGCGCTTGGGTCCCTCCTGTCCCGTCTCAAACCCGGCAAGCGCCGCTTCCTGATGAGCATGGTTCACGACCTCGCGGACGAACTCGAGGGCTGAAAGAGCTTCGGGCCTGACATTGAGAGAGGTTGCTTTCCGTCGACGGTCCTGATAACCTATCAGGGTCATGGGCAGGACTCTCGTTCTTAACAAGAGCTTCCGCGCCGTCGCCGTCGCCGATTGGCGGCGGGCGCTGACTCTCGTCTACATGGGGCTGGCTGAGGCCCTCGACGAGGAATTGACCGCTTATGATTTCCCGGCCTGGGTGGAGATATCCTCCAATTGGGTGGAAGCCCCCGGCGGGTTCGTGAGCTCGACGTGCCTGCGTTTCGCCGTCCCCGAGGTCATTCGTCTGGTCCGTTACGACCGCATTCCGCAACGCGAGGTTGCCTTCACGCGCCACAACATCTTCGCGCGCGATAAGCATCGCTGTTCGTATTGCGGCAGGAAGAAGCCCGCTGACGAGCTCGACTTGGACCACGTCCTGCCGCGTTCGCGCGGCGGTCCCCACGAGTGGGGCAACGTCGTGACCTCGTGCCGCCCCTGCAACCTAAAGAAGGCCGACAAGCTTCCGGAGGAGGCGGGCATGCCGCTGAAGGTCGCGCCCGCCAAGCCGCGCTGGACCCTCATGGGCTGCCTGGTCCCCCACCCGCGCAAGGACATCCCCGTGAGCTGGCAGAAGCTCCTTTGCGTCGAGTCCTAAGGCCATGATGCTCAAAGCCCTTTCGCGAGCTGAACTGCGCGAGGGTCTCGTGGAGCGCTTCCCCGACGACCATAAAGGAGTCTTCGGCCATGCCCTGCTCGTCGCGGGTTCCCGCGGCATGGCGGGTGCCGCGATCCTGGCTGCTCGCGCCGCCCTGCGCTCCGGAGCGGGGCTGGTCACGGTGGCGGTCCCCGCGGGGGTCGCCGCGACGGTGGCGGGCGCTGTCCCCTCGGCCCTGACGCTCTCCTTGCCGGAGAACACGGCGGGGGCCTTGCGTCCCGAAGGCGTCGAGCGGCTCAAGCAGTACGCCAAGGACCGGCGCGCGACGGCCTGCGCCATCGGGCCCGGGCTCTCCACTCATCCCGAGGCGGCGCGCTTCGTGCTCCACGCCCTCTCCGGGCTGTCCTTGCCGTGCGTCGTGGACGCCGACGCCCTCAACATCCTTGCCGCGCAAGACCCCGCAGGGGTGGTCCAGATGCTCAAGGCGCGGCGGCACCCCTGCATTTTCACGCCCCACCCCACGGAGATGTCGCGCTTGCTCAAGGGCGACAAGGCCGAGAGCGAGGGCGCGCGCTTTAAGTCCGTCGAGCGCCTGGCGCGCGACTGGGGCGGCGTAGCCCTGCTCAAAGGACGGAAGACACTCATCTCCTCAGGGATGCGCACGGTCGTCAACCTATCGGGGGGGCCGGGCCTGGCCAAGGCCGGCTCCGGCGACGTGCTGACCGGCCTCGTGCTGGGGTTGTGGACGCAGGCCCTGGCTTCTGGCCGTCTGGACGGCGACCTTGCCTTCAAGTGCGCGGCGCTTGGCGCCTGGCTGCACGGTGTGGCGGGCGACCTGGCCGAGAAGGAACTGACGGCCTGGGCGGCGACCTCCGAGGACATCGTGGACTTCCTGCCCAAGGCCTTCAAGACTTTGTGAAGCTGTATCTGCGCTCCGAGGCCGAGACCGTCGCCTTGGGCGAGGTCCTGGGCCGCAACCTGGTCCCCGGCGACCTCATCCTCCTGTTCGGCGAGCTGGGCGCGGGCAAGACCACGCTCGTGAGAGGCATCGCGCGGGGCGTGGGCTTTCGGGGCCGGGTCTCAAGCCCGACGTTCGCGCTGGCGCATGTCTATCGCGGCAACCCCCTGACGCTTCATCACCTGGACCTCTACCGCCTGAAGAAGGGCGAGACGGCGGAACTGGGACTGGACGAACTGCTGGCCGACCCGTGCGGCACGGTGGTGGTCGAATGGCCCGAGGCGGGAGGGCGCTGGCCGGCCCGGCGCGTCGAAGTGCATTTGTCACACGCGCGTCCCGGGCGTCGGGCTGTCGTCACGGCCAAGCGCGCGAGGGCGCGCGGTCATAGGCCGACAGAGCCTACAGTGTGACGGCGAGCCCACTTGAATTTTTACACAACATACTGTACAATACTAAGTACGTAATAATGTACAGAGAGGAGCCCCTATGAATAGGCCGCACTTGGACCAAGATATTCGCTCGCTTTCTGAATTCCGCGCCAGAGTCGCTTCCTTTGTCCAGCAGGTCCATCAGACCCATCGTCCCGTGGTCATCACGCACCATGGCAAAAGTGCCGCCGTCCTATTGGATGTTTCCGATTACGAATCGTTGCTCGACAAACTGGAACTCATTCAGGATGTCCGGGATGCGGAAAAGCAGATCGACGGCGGCGAAGGCCTCGGGCATAAAACGGCGAGACGGCAACTTCTCTCGCGATTAAGCAAATGAGGATCGTTTGGTCTCCGTTGGCCCTGGATCGTGTCGGCGAGATCGCCGATTATATCGCGCGTGAGAGTGTTTCAGCCGCGAGAAACTGGATTGACGCTATTTTTGTCAAGGTCAAAAGACTCGAGAGATTCCCTAAAAGCGGCCGAACCGTGCCGGAAATCCGACGATTAAGCATTCGCGAGATCATTCATGGCGATTACCGCATCGTTTATCGGATAAAACGCGAACAAATCGCCATTCTTACGGTCCGACACGGCAAGCAGCTGCTTGCCAAGCGCGAACTCAGCTGAATGATCATCCTCGCAGTCGACGCCACAGGCGACGCCCTCACCGTTGCCCTCGAGACCGGGGGAAAGGTTCTCACCGCCCGCCGCGGCGCCAAGACCAAGCACGACGAGTCCCTGCTCCCCGCCGTGGAATCCTTGCTCAAAGGCGCGAAACTCAGTTGGAAGGACCTCGATGCCGTGGCCGTTCCCTCGGGGCCGGGGCGTTTCACCGGCATCCGCATCGGCATGGCCTTCGCCGCCATCCTCGCGATGAAGTTGAAGATCCCCGCGCTGGCCCTCTCGCGCCTGGAGGCTGCCGCCGAGAAGTGCTGCGAAGACGACATTCTCGCTGCCCTTCCGGGCTGGAAGGAGGAAGTCTATTCACAGCTTTTCAAGCGGAGGAAGACGGGACTTGCCTCCATGGAAGACGCCGTTTGGACCCTGCCCGCCGCCTGGCCCGCCGCACGGGCTCAGGCCGAGGCGAAAGGTCTTTCCGTGTCGTTCCATGACACCGACGCCCGGGACCTCCTCCCCGTGGCGCGGCGGTACCTGGCGGCCAAGAAGATCCCGCCATTTAAACCATTCTATTTGAAGCCGGCGGGTTATGAGCGTCCTGCTCGTTAGGCCCGCCCGCTCGTTCGACATGGTGGAGATCGAGACCCTCGCGTGCCGTCCTTTCGCGGCGGCCTGGTCGCGTCAGGCTTACGCCGCTGAGGCCGAGCGCACCGACTCCATCTTCCTTGTCGCCGACGACGGGATTGTGCGCGGCTACGTCCTTGCGCGCGTCTTCGAGGGAGAGTCCCAACTCCTCGACCTGGCCGTCGTCGAGGATGGTCGCGGCGTGGGCCGGACCCTTTGGTCTGCGCTCGGTCAGGCGGCGCGCGACCGCGAGTGCGGCAAGATCACCCTGGAGGTTTCGCAGATGAACTCCCGCGCACAGCACTTCTACCGGCGCGCCGGCGCCAAGGTTGTCGGCCGCCGTCCGAAGTTCTACAATGACGGCTCCGACGCCATCCTGATGGATTTCCCGCTCGCGTGAACCTTGTCTGCCTCCTGACGTTCTTCCTCACGGCGTCTTCGGCCGCTCCCACTGCGGGCTCTTCCGCCGCGCGCCGCGCGCAGCTGGAGTATCTTCGCGGCACTTTGCTGGAGCGCCAGGGCGCCTACGCCGGGGCCCTGGCGGCCTATGAGAAAGCGTTGTCTCTGGACCCGACCTCGGCCTTCATCGCCGGCGAGGCGGCGGAACTGGCCATCGAGATCGAGGACCGCGAGCGCGCCGAGAAGTGGGCGCGGCGACGGCTCGAGCTGGCTCCGGGCGATCCAAAGTCGCGCCTGACCCTGGGGCGCGTGCTCTGGGCCCGAGGCGACATTTCCGCGGCCGAGGAGGAACTGCAGAAGGCCCTCGAGTCCGCGCCCGCCTCGGAGGAGGCGGTCTTCGCCCTCGTGGAGCTCGTGGCGGTCCGCGAGCCTCAGCGTGCTCGCGAGTTGCTCGAGAAGTTCCTCAAGGCGAATGGCGGGCACGCGGCGCGAGCTCTCTATGAGCTGGGTCGCCTTGACGCCCAGGAAGAGCGCTACGGCGACGCGATCGACAAGCTCAAACGCTCCATCGCTCTCGATGACTCCGAGTCCGCTCCCGCGCGTCTGGCGCTGGCCCAGGTTTATGAGATACGCCGCGACTCCGCGGCCGCGATCACGGAGTACAAGCATCTCCTCGTCGACGAGCCCGACGATCTGGAGATATGGGCCCATATCGGCGACCTGCAGACCGCTTCCGGCGACCTCGAGGGCGCGCGCGAGATCTTCCGCGGCCTCAAACAGAAGAAGGCCGACGATCCGGCCGCCTGCGCGTGGCTGGCGGCGGACGCCGAGCGCGCCGAGGATTTCGCTCAAGCGGCCCGATTCCTGAAGGACAGCGCCGCGCTCAAAGACGACCCTATTTTGAACCTGCGCTTGGGCTATTACCTCCTCCAGGCTAGGGGAATGAAGGAGGCGATGGCTCTCCTGAGCTCGGCGCGCAAGCGCTGGCCCAAGGATGACCGCATCGCCTACTATCTGGCCCTCGGGCACGACGACCTGGGAGAACACGCGGAGGCGGTCTCGCTTCTGCGCGGCGTCCTCTCGATCAAGTCCGAAGATCGCGACGCGCGCTGGCAGTTGGCCACCGTCCTTGAGAAGATGAATAAGATCGCCGAGGCCGAGCTGGAGTTCCGCCGCCTGCTCGTCGATAAGCCCGACGACGCTCCGGCCCTCAACTATCTGGGCTATGCCCTGGCCGACCGGGGGCTCAAGCTGGAGGAGGCCGAGTCTCTGGTGCGTGGGGCCTTGTCCCTGGAGCCCACGAACGCGGCCTATCGCGACTCCCTGGGTTGGGTTTTGTTCAAGTTGGGCCGTTCGACCGAGGCGGCGCGGGAGCTGGCGGCCGCGGTCCGCTCACTGCCCGATGACGAATCGGTCTGGGAACACCTGGGTTGGGCGCGCAAGGCCCTGGGACGCGCGGAGGCCGCCTGGCGCGCCTGGCGTTTGTCGCAGAGCCTGGGTTCGAGGAAGGCCGGGGCCCAGGCCGATGCTCTGCAGAAAGTTATTTTGCCGGAGGCGTTGGGTGAGCTGTGGCGCTCGCACCTGGAGTCCGTGCACGGCGGCGTCAAGCGCTTCAGCGCGATCTGCGACGTGAAGGGGCGGGTGGCGGGCCGCGCGTTCGCTCATCAGGCACTGCTCTCATTTCGTGCCCCGGAAGAGCTGACCTTTGAGATCCTCGGTCCGCTCTTCTCGCCGCTGGCGCGGGCGCGCGTGGACGCCCAAGGCTTCTCCATGGACCGTTTCTCCATCTTGGGGGCGGCCGACGAGCAGGTGCGCGTTGCGGCCGAGGGAGTGCTCTCCATGGTGGCCGCGGTCCTGGCGGGAGAGCCGTATGCTCCCGGCACGGTCCGCTTCGAGTCGAGTTGGGGCAAGCGCGCGCTGACCCGCAAGGCCTGGCGGGTGGAGCTCTCCGATGGGGCCCTGGCCCGGTCCGTGTCTCTCAAGGGAGGCGCGGAGATGTCCTTTACCGATTTCGAGAAGGTGCGACTGCGGCGCGTACCGAAGTCCTTCGAGGCGCGGGGGCGGTTCTGGGAGTTCTCTCTTGAATGCGCCGAGCCCAAGGTCGAGACTTTCCCGGACGAGCCTCTGCCGGAGGCGCCATGAAGGTCCAGTGCCCAGCCAAGGTCAACCTCTTCCTCGAGGTGACCGGGCGGCGCAAGGACGGCTATCACACCCTCTCCACACTCTTCGTCCGGATCAACATCTATGACGTCCTGGAGTTGGAGTTCGCCAATGGAGGCAAGCCGACCCTCGAGATCGTCGATGAGCTGGACACCGCGCCTCTCTCGGCCGGACCGGAGAACCTGGTGATGAGGGCCGCCAAGGCTTTTTATCGATCTTTTCGGATTGGGGTTGGAGTCAGGATCATCTTGACCAAGCGGATCCCGATGGGCGCCGGTCTTGGGGGCGGGTCATCTGATGCGGCCGGGACTCTCTTGGGATTAGCTAAATTATTCCAGATAAAACTCACGGCCGTGCGGAAGAAAAAACTGCATGATCTTGGGGTGGGACTTGGGGCGGACGTGCCATTTTTTCTTAAGGACGTCAATTATTGCCTTGCGACCGGGATCGGGGACCGGTTAAAGAGCCTCAAGATCCAGAAATCCCTGCCGTACATGGTTTTGGTCTGGCCAGGATTCTCCTCTCCGACTGGTCCCGTCTATCGGGCCTTGCCGCCTCGTCGACGGACCGAAATATCGATCAGGCTTGCCCATCTGGATAAACTGGTTCGCAGTTTGAAGAGGGGTCGCCCTGTCGAAGAATGGGGGGGCCTTCTCTTCAACCGCCTGGAGCAGGCGGAGTTGCCGCTCCTGGCTGATGTCGCGCAGGCCCGGCGCATCTTGGAAGCGGCGGGTGCGCAGGGGGTGCGCATGTCTGGTTCGGGCTCTTCGGTCTTCGGGTTCGTCGCGTCCCATGCGGAAGGCGAGAGGGTCGTCCGGCGACTCCAGGCGTATCCCTGGAAGGTCTATCTGACCAGTTGTCACGGCTGAGGAAAAGTCGTAGCATGGGCGCATACGCCGAGGCATTTGCTAATATCATTGTGAAGGACTGCGGAAACCTGCCTCGACTCCCGGGTGGTGTAACGGTAACACAGCGGACTTTGAATCCGTTATTCCAGGTTCGAGTCCTGGCCTGGGAAAGGCCGATTTTAATGGGAAGACCAACATGAGCAACGCGAAGAAAGGGCAGGGAAGTCTGGCCGTGCTGATTCTGGCCGCGGGCCAGGGCACGCGCATGGAGTCGACCTTCCCCAAGGTCCTCCATCATGTGGGCGGTCGGCCGATGCTCTTCTACATCCTGCGCATCGCCAACGCACTCAAGCCGGGCGCGATCGGCGTCGTCGTCGGCCACGAGTCGGCCTCAGTCAAGGCCGAGACTATCGAGATGGCCAAGTCTGTCGGCATTACCCGTCCGATCCACTTCATCACGCAGAAGAAGCCGTTGGGCAGCGGCAACGCCGTCGTGGAGAGCCTCCCATTCCTGAAGAAGTTCAAGACCGCGGCCGTGATGTGCGGAGACACGCCGCTTCTCACCTACGAATCCATCTACAACCTCCTGCTGACCCATGACCAACTCAAGGGCCAGGCGACCCTGCTGACCGCGCGCATCCCGAACCCGAAGGGCTACGGCCGCATCGTCCGCGGCGCTTTGGGCGAGGTCCAGCGCGTCGTGGAGGAATCGGTCGCCAGCCCCAAGGAAGCGGCCATCAATGAGGTCAACTCCGGCGCCTACGTCTTCGAGCTCGAGGCGCTCATCTCAGGCCTCAAGGAGATCGGCGCCAAGGGACCTAAGAAGGAGCATTTCCTCACGGACGTCATGGAAGCCATCCGCGCCAAGGGCGGACGCATCCACGCCTACGCGACCGCCAACGCCGAAGAGGTCCTGGGCATCAACAATCGCTCCCAGCTTGCGGTCGCCGAGCGCGTGCTGAATAAGCGCATGCTCGAGCGCCTCATGATCTCGGGCGTGACCATCCGCGACCCGCAGACCACCCAAGTGGACGCCGACGTCGAGATCGGCCAGGACACCATCATCTGTCCGGGGACCATCCTTCGCGGCCGCACCAAGGTCGGCCGCCTGTGCCGCCTCGGGCCCTTCACCCATATCGAGGACTCCAACATCGGAAACGAGTGCGAGGTCCGCTACTCCTTCGTCGTCGGTGCGCGTCTGCTGGAGAAGACCTCGGTCGGGCCCTTCGCCCATATCCGCCCCGACAGCATCTTGGGGCCGCGTGCACGCATCGGGAATTTCACCGAAGTCAAGAACTCCCATGTGGGCTTCGGCTCCAAGGTGAACCATCTCTCCTACATCGGCGACGCCGACATCGCCGAGGACGTCAACATCGGCGCCGGCACCATCACCTGCAACTACGACGGAAAAGAGAAGCACAAGACCGTCATCGGGGCCCGCGCCTTCATCGGCTCCAACGTGAACCTCATCGCGCCCGTGAAAATCGGCCGCGGCGCCAAGGTGGCC
>CAYHNV010000096.1:0-9429 GCA_964358065.1 uncultured Elusimicrobia bacterium
GGAAATAGCCCCAACCGAGCAATTTTTCGAGCAGATTGAAAATAAAATCGCCTGCTGGGCCGGCCCACTTAAAGCCCGAGAGAGCAAGGAGCAAGGCAAGCCCGATAAGGGCAATCGCCAGGATACTCGCTTTAGTTTCGCTGTGGAGAGTTTTCTTCGGAGGAATTTGCTCGGGATTTTTATTTCGCCTCTTCCTTCTTTTTCTTGCCATCTCTTAAATTTAACACAATACGGAGCTAATTTTTAGGTCTAAATTGTACCATTTGCCATTTGCGCTTTGCCGCTTCTATAATAGAAGCCAGAATGACGGAAACGGAATTACTGTTTAACAGTTCGAGCGGCGCCAAATTGAATGTCAAAGAGGTGGCTACCGAGGTCATTGCCTTTATGCGGGCGGAGCCGACTCGCTCCTACAAAGTGACCATTGGGACTGATTCCGAGGTATATAACAAAACTTCGGCCGACTTTGTGACGGCCATTGTTGTCCACCGAATCGGCAACGGCGGAAGATTTTTTTGGAACCGCAATGAATTGCATAAACTCTACACGATGAGAGATCGAATAATGCAGGAGGTAATTGTCTCCATCGAAATTGCGAAATCAGTTCTTAGTTATCTACGGCAGTTTGACGCGCCTCAATATGACCTGGAAGTGCACGTGGATGTTGGCACCAATGGTACCTCAAGCAAGATGATTCAGGAAGTCGTAGGAATGGTCCGCGCCAATAACCTTGAAGCCAAGACCAAGCCAGAGTCCTACGCCGCCTCCTCGGTGGCGGATCGGTATATTTAGGAATAACCCAAACCTATTTCCTCAAGAACGTTCTCCGCTCAGATAAATAGCGGTTCTCTCAGTCAAAGAAGTATCCAATCGCTCTCAAACTCAACCTCGCCCCTGGCTCGGGATTCAAACAATGTTCGCGCCTGAACTTCTTTCTGACCTCCCTCGCCTATTTATGGCTTCGCTCCGAAATGTTCTTTTGGGAACAGGTTTGGGTTAAAATTTGAGTTGTTTGGTTGCCCTATGTTATAACATATGTTATAACATAGGGCAAAAATTACTTATTACAAATGGCAAAGGCCCACTATCGAGCGGACCTGCGAGTGAAACAAGGAACTGCGAGGGTAGGGCGCGCGGGTGACCCACCGCCCGCCAGAATTTTTTTTACGGCTCGCCCGGCGCGTCCTCGTCGAGGGCAATCCTGGAATCTCCCGATTCGTCATCGATGAAATTCAGAAGGCTCCATCGCTCTTGGACGTAGTGCACCAGTTGATCGAGGAAAAATCGCGCCGTCCCGCGCAGTTCATCCTCACGGGTTCCAGCAGCCGCAAGCTTCGGCGCGCGGGAGTCAACCTCCTCGCGGGTCGCGTGCTCCTAAAAACCCTGCACCCATTTCTGGCCGCCGAGCTTGGACGCCGCTTCAACCTTGAGCAAAGCCTGCGTTTGGGTCTCTTGCCCCTCGTGCTGGCGGCCAAGCAGCCGGAGGAGACGCTCAAGTCCTACGTCTCGCTCTACCTTCGGGAGGAAGTTCAGGCGGAAGGCTTGGTTCGCAACATCGGGAGTTTTGCCCGGTTCTTGGAAGCCATGAGCTTTTCCCACGCCTCGCTGCTCAACACGTCCGAGGTGGCCCGGGAATGCCAAGTGGGACGAAAGGCCGTGGAAGGCTTCGTCGAGATACTGGAGGACCTTCTTCTCGGATTCAGGCTCAAAGTCTTCACGCGGAAAGCGAAAAGGCGCCTCGTTCAGCATCCGAAGTTTTATTACATGGATGCGGGCATATTCCGGTCATTGCGGCCCAAGGGGCCGCTGGACGTTCCGGAAGAGATCTCAGGCGCTTCTCTGGAAGGCCTGGTCGCACAGCAACTGCGTGCCTGGATCGCCTACGGCCAAAAAGATCGGGAACTATTCTTCTGGCGCACCAAATCCGGAGTCGAGGTCGATTTCATCGTCTATGGGCAGGACACGTTCCTGGCGATAGAAGTGAAATCTTCCCGGCGTGCTTACTCCAAGGACGTGCGTCCTTTGAAGTCCTTTCTCGAAGATTATCCGCAGGCGAAAGCCTGCCTTCTGTATGGCGGCCGGGACCGCTTGCTTGTAGACGGCATTCCATGCTTGCCATGCGGAGAGTTCCTTCCACGACTCGTCCCCGATGCGGCCGTCTCGGATATTCTCGCCTGAGCGATGCCGCCGTCAGCGCGGCGCTCAGCCCTGTTCGCGCGCTCCTAGCTCCGCTTGACGACGCCGAAGCCTTTGAGGACCACGCGCGGCGAGAGGAACAGAGGTCCCTCGGCCTGTTCACGCATCAAGTCGGTGCTGAGGTATTTCTTGTTGTCGTCGGGGAAGACCGTGACCACCACGGCGTCGCGCCCCAGCGTGTTCTGCAGCATCAAGGCGCCGATGAGGTTGGCGCCGCTCGAGATGCCCACGCCCAGGCCCAGCTCCGCCGCGAGCCCGCGCGCCAGCAGGATGGCGTCGCCGTCGTCGACGCTGACGATCGGATCCAGCTCCTTGAGGCGTACGATGGCGGGGATGAACTCGTCCGAAATCCCCTGGATGCGGTGCTTGCCGTTTTTACATCCCGTGCTCAGCGTGGGGGAGTTGGCGGGCTCCAGTGGGTGGACCCCGACGGTCGGGAGGACCTTCTTGAGAGACCGGCCCACGCCCATGATGGTGCCGCCCGTCCCCACGCCCGCGACGAAGGCGTCCGGCTCCAGGCGCAGCGAACGCAGTTGGCTGAGGATCTCGGGGCCCGTGCCGAGTTCATGGGCCGACACGTTGTCGTCGTTGGAGAACTGCCGTGGCAGGAAGCAGCCCGGCGTTGCGGCGGCGAACTCTTCGCAGAGTCGGATGCTTTCCAGGAACCCGCCTGCCTCGCGGCTGACCAGACGGATATTGGCGCCGAGGCTGGAGATGAGGTCCTTGCGCTCCTGGCTCATCCAATCGGGCATGAAGATGTGTACCGGATGGCCCAGGGCGCGGCCGATGGCGGCGAAGGATATCCCAGTATTGCCGCTGGTGGCCTCGGCGATGGGCGCCCCCGGCTGGAGTTCGCCGCGCTCGTAGGCCCGGGCCAGGATGTGCAGGGCCATGCGGTCCTTGATGCTTCCCGTCAGGTTGAAACTCTCGGCCTTGGCGTAGAGTTTCCGGGGTTCGCCGTCGAATTCAAGGTCGAGGACCAGCAAGGGCGTACTGCCCACCAGATGCGCCAGGTCGCCGATCATGTCGAGAAGCCCTTTGGCGCTCATGGCGCCACATCCTACCAAAGAAAATGATATATCTAAGACCACCCTATGGTCACAACGTCGGCTCCTCGTCGCACGGCCCTCTATGAATCTCATAGGATTTTGGGCGGCAAAATCGTGGATTTCCATGGGTGGGAACTTCCCATCCAGTACGAATCCATCTTGAAGGAGCATGAGGCCGTGCGCAACCGCTGCGGCCTCTTCGATGTTTCCCATATGGGGCAGGTCTTCGTGAGCGGCCCCGACGCACTGGCCTTCCTCCAGAAGGTCAACGCCAACGACATCTCTCGCATCGGCCCGGGCAAGGCCATCTACTCCCACCTCCCCAATGCGAAGGGCGGCGTGGTCGATGATGTCATCGTCTCCTGCCTGGCCAAGGGCCGCTACCTTGTCGTGGTCAATGCGGCCACCGTGGAGAAGGACTTTGCCTGGTTCTCGACACATGCCCGGAACCTGGACGTGTCATTGGAAAACAAGTCGGACTATTTCGGCATGGTCGCCGTCCAAGGTCCCCGGGCCGCCGAGGTCGTCGCTTTCATTGAAGCCAAGGCGCCCGCCTTGCCGCGCTTCGGCGCGATGGAGTTCGATCTCTATGGGCTGCCGGCTTTTGTCACCCGGACCGGCTACACCGGCGAGGACGGCTTTGAGTTCATCGTCCCCAATCAGATCATCGTCCGCGTCTGGGAGGATCTTCGGGCTCAAGGACGCTCGCTTGGGGCGCGGCCCTGCGGCTTGGGTGCGCGGGACACCCTGCGCCTGGAAGCAGGCTATCTCCTGTACGGCGAAGACCTCGACGACGAGCACTCGACCTTCGAGGCGAACTACGGTTGGGTGGTGAAGCTCGACAAGGGCGACTTCATCGGCAAGGACGTTCTGGTCCGGCAGAAGAAGGACGGGATCAAGAGAAAGCTCACGGGCGTGCGGCTTCTCGAGCGGGGCGTGCCGCGCTCGGGCGCCGCGGTCATTGTCGAAGGCCGCGAGGCCGGCAAGCTCTGTTCGGCCACTTACTCGCCTACGTTTGCGGCCGGCATCGGCGTCGGTTATCTGGACCGCCCCGGCCTGGCTCCGGGGACTAAAGCCGCCGTCGTCCTCCATGGCCGCGAGGTCCCCGCCGAGATCGTCAAAGTCCCGTTTTACCGGTCGCCCCATCTCCCAAAGGGAGCCTAACCATGTTCGATCCGAAGAGCCTGAAGTTCCTGAAATCACACGAGTGGCTGAGCCTGGACGGCACGGTCGGCATCTCCGACCACGCGCAGAAGGAGATCACCGACGTGGTCTTCGTTGAGCCGCCCAAGGTCGGGCGCAAGGTCAAGCAGGGAGAAGCCTGCTGTGTGGTGGAATCGGTCAAGGCCGCTTTCGACATCTACGCCCCCGTCTCCGGCGAGATCGTCGCGGCCAATGCCGACGTCGTCAGGGATCCGGCGCTGGTCAATAGCGGGTCCTATGACAAAGGCTGGCTTTTCAAGATTAAGGCGTCATCTCCGGCGGAGGCGTCCCAACTGATGGACAATGCGGCCTATGAGCAGTTTCTGCTGGCCGAGGCCGCCCATGGAAGCCGCTAAGGAGCGCTCCGCCGCGGCGTTGCCCGCCGCCGACGACTTCGCCTGCCGTCACGTGGGTCCCGATGATTTGGACCGTCGGGAGATGCTGCGGGAACTTGGCCGCGGGCCGCTCGAGGCCCTGATTGACGCGGTCGTGCCGACACGCATCCGTCTGAAGTCCCCGCTTGCCTTGCCCCCCGCGCTCTCCGAGGACGCGGCGCTGGCCGAACTCAAGAAGATCGCCGCGCGCAACTCGGTCTGGCGCTCCTATCTGGGCCAGGGCTACTCCGATACCATAACTCCCTCCGTCATCTTGCGCGAGGTGCTGGAGAACGCCGGCTGGTACACCGCCTACACGCCGTACCAGCCTGAGATCTCCCAAGGGCGCCTCGAGGCCCTCCTGAATTTCCAGACCATGATCATCGAGCTCACCGGTCTGCCCGTCGCGAACGCCTCCCTGCTCGACGAGGGAACGGCGGCGGCCGAGGCCATGGCGCTGTGTCTGCACGCCAGCGAAGATCCTGCCGGACGTGTTTTCTTCGTTTCGGAAGACTGCCATCCACAGACCATCGCGGTCGTGCGGACGAGGGCCAAGCCCCTGGGAGTGGAGGTGTTGGTGGGCGACGCCTCCAAGATCGCGGGCTTGAAGCTGTTGGGCGCGCTGGTCCAATATCCGGACACGAAGGGCGTGGTGAGGGACTGGGCGCGGTTCGCCTCGGAGGTCCACGCGTCGGGGGGGCTCTTCGTCGTGGACGCCGATCCCTTGGCCTTGACGCTTTTCAAGGCGCCGGGGGAGATCGGCGCGGACATCGCGTTGGGCTCGACCCAACGCTTCGGCGTGCCGCTGGGTTTCGGCGGGCCGCACGCGGCCTACCTGGCGGTCAAGGAAGCCTTCCAGCGCCGCATGCCCGGGCGCGTGATCGGCGTCTCCAAGGATGCAGACGGCAATCCCGCCCTGAGGTTGGCCCTCCAGACCCGTGAACAGCACATCCGGCGTGAGAAGGCCACCAGCAACATCTGCACCGCGCAGGTCCTGCTGGCCGTCGTCGCCGGCATGTACGCCGTCTACCATGGGCCGGAAGGACTGCGGCGCATCGCCTCGCGCGTGCGCGCCTTCGCCCTGGCCCTGCGCTCGGGCCTCAAGCGTTTGGGCTGCCTCGTCGGCACGGAGACCATCTTCGACACCGTCCGCGTTCCCGTCACGGCCGCGCAGTCGGAGCGCCTCCTGGCCGCGGCGAAGGCCAAGAAGATCAACCTCCGCTTCGAGGATGGCGCGGTCTTCGTCTGTCTTGACGAGACGGTCGGGTCGGCCGACCTCGCGGACCTTCTGGAGGTCTTTGGCGCGGAGAAGGGAAAGACCCCCGCCGCATCGAAGCTCTTGGCCGAGACGGACGTCGCGATCCCGGCGCCGCTCTTGCGGGCCTCGGCATTCTTGACCCAGCGGGTTTTCAGCGAGCACCACAGCGAGCATGAGATGCTGCGTTATCTGCGCAAGCTCGAGGGCAAGGATATCTCCCTGACGCACTCGATGATCCCTCTCGGCTCATGCACGATGAAACTCAACGCGGCCTCGGAGATGCTTCCGGTCAGCTGGCCGGAGTTCTCCAAACTCCATCCCTTCGCGCCGGCCGAGCAGACGCAGGGCTACCGGGAATTGACGGGACAGCTGGAGCGGTGGCTCTGCGAGATCACGGGGTTTGCCGCCGTCAGCCTCCAGCCCAATGCCGGCTCCCAGGGCGAGTATGCCGGCCTCCTGGTCGTGCGCGCCTACCATGAGTCGCGCGGGCAGGGCCGCCGCCGGACCTGCCTCATCCCTGTCTCCGCGCACGGCACCAATCCCGCCTCCGCGGCGATGGCGGGCATGCACATCGTCTCCGTGGCGTGCCTGGAGCATGGCGACATCGACCTGGTCGACCTCAAACGGAAGCTGGTCGAGCACCATGACGACCTGGCCGCGTTGATGGTCACCTACCCGTCCACGCACGGCGTCTTCGAGGAGGGCATCGCGGATGTCTGCGCTCTCGTCCATGAGCACGGAGGTCTGGTCTACATGGACGGCGCAAACATGAACGCCCAGGTCGGCCTCTGTCGTCCCGGCGACATCGCCGCGGACGTCTGCCACCTCAACCTCCACAAGACTTTCGCCATCCCGCACGGAGGCGGCGGCCCCGGCGTGGGCCCCATCGGCGTCAGCGCCGCGCTGGCCCCCTTCCTGCCCGGGCATCCCTCGGCCGTGACGGGCGGCTCTCAGGCCATCGGCCCGGTCGCGTCCGCGCCCTGGGGCTCGGCGGGCGTCTTGCCCATTTCCTGGATGTACATCCGCATGATGGGGGCCGCGGGACTCGCGGCCGCCACGAAGAATGCCATCTTGAGCGCCAATTACATCGCCAAGAGGCTCGCCGCCCATTATCCGGTGGTCTTCAAGGGCGCCGACGGGCTGGTCGCGCACGAGTGCATCCTCGACCTGCGCGGATTTGCGGCGGCGACCGGCATTTCCGTCGACGACGTGGCCAAGCGCCTGATGGATTACGGCTTCCATGCCCCGACCGTTTCCTGGCCCGTCACGGGCACGGTGATGGTGGAGCCCACGGAGTCCGAGCCCAAGGCGGAGCTCGACCGTTTCTGTTCGGCGATGATCTCCATCCGGGAGGAAGTGCGCAAGGTGGAGAGTGGTGAATGGCCCAAGGATGATAATCCCCTCAAAAATGCCCCGCACACCGCGCTGTCGGTGGTCGTCGAGGCTTGGACGCATCCCTATTCCCGCGAGACCGCGGCTTATCCCGCGCCGTGGCTGCGGGAGCGGAAGTTCTGGCCGTCCGTGGGCCGGGTGGACGGCGCCTACGGAGACCGTCACTTCGTCTGCGCGTGCTCCTGACGCCGGCGCGGAACGCGCCGGCGCACATGTCATTGGATGAAGCCGGTCTCGTCGCATCTCCGGCTGATGCGTTGGTGCTTCGCTTCTATGACTGGGACGGTCCGGCCTGCACCTTCGGTTATTCTCAGTCATACGCCACGGCGCTCGAACAATGTCGTGCCCGGGGGTGGGAGAATATTGCTCCCGTGCGCCGTGCCACGGGCGGGGGGATCGTGTTCCACGATGGTGATATTACTTTCAGCCTCGTCTTCCCCTGGGACCGGCTTTGTTCTCCCGCGGACATCTACAAAAAAATCCATCGTGGAATCCGTGCCGCTTTGGAGTCGTCGGGAGTCGTGACCAGTCTCTGGTCTGCCGTGAATCCTTCCCCCGGGTTGGCTCAGTCGTGTTTCGTTCGGGCGGAGCCCATGGACCTGGTCGGTGCGGATGGCCGCAAGATCTTGGGCGGAGCCTTGCGCAGGAAAGCGGGAAAAGGCTTGTATCAGGGTTCGTTGAGGCCGGAAGGCTTGGGGGCGCGTGTCGAGGCCCTCCAGGGCGCCGTTCTTGATGGAGTCGCACGCGGGTGGGGACGCGCGCCGGCGACGGAGATCATGCCGGCGTGGCGTGAGGCGGGACGAGGACTGGAGACGCGCTATCGCAGCGTGGGGTGGAACGAAAGGAGATAACGATGAAGACCTTCGTGCTGTGCAAGCTCACGCCGGGCAAGGAGCAGAAGTCCGTCACGGCCATCCGCGCCATCGAGGGCGTGACTGATGTCTACATGGTCTTCGGGGGCTGGGACATGATCCTGGCCGCCGAGGCCGACACGGTGGACAAGCTTTCAAGCCTGATCGTCAGCCGCGTGCGTGCCGTCGACGGCGTGGCCGCGACCGAGACCTTGGTCACGACCAGCCTCTAAGGGCTCGTCGCCGCCGGTCAGCCGGCCGGAGCCGTGGAAATCTCGATCTCCAGCCACAGGCCTGAAGCGGCCATGCGCTCGATGATGCGCTGGGCGTTGCGCTCGACATACGGGCCGCGCTTGGCCGGGTCCCAGCGGCGGGGGTTGGGCAGGACCACGGCCATGGCCACGGCCTCCTCGGGGGTGAGCTCGGTCGAGGATTTCCCAAAGTAAGCGCGCGCGGCGGCCTCGCAGCCGAAGATCCCCTTGCCCCACTCAGCCGTGTTCAAGTAAAGCTCCAGGATGCGGCGCTTGCCCAGGACCTTCTCCAGGCGCCGCGTGATCAGGATCTCCTTGAGCTTGCGCAGGGGGTTCTTGGAGGGCGAGAGATAGAGGTTGCGCGCCAACTGCATCGTGATCGTGCTGGCTCCCGCGGCCAGGCGCTTTTCCTTCCAGTCCTTCTGACCAGCATCCTTGAGCGCCTCCCACTCCACCCCGCCGTGGCGCCAGAAGGTGTCGTCTTCGGCCATGACCACCGCGTCGCGCAGGTTTTCGGAGATCGAGTCGTAGTCCGCCCATTCCCATCGCAGGGCGAAGGGCTTATGCTTGCGCGCGGCCTCGGCGCGGCGCAGTTCGATGTACGCCGTCGTCTTGGGCGGGTATTTCTTGAGCGGCGTCACGTCCGGCAGCCAAAAGAGCCAGGCGACGGCGACGATCAGCGCGGCGGCCAGCAGCAGGAGGTGGGAGCGTCGGAGCATGGGGGAGTCGATTTTAGCAAAACGGTCGTCCTATGTTCTTAAGGGGTTCTAAAGTCCGGTTCCTGCCATGCTTAAATATTGTTATTTTATATGACTAATCGTTCTTTAGAAAATCTTTAGTAGCGCCCTCCCTCGC
>CAYHNV010000097.1:0-9334 GCA_964358065.1 uncultured Elusimicrobia bacterium
GGCGCCGCTCCCTCGCCGATCAAGCCGATCCTTCCCGCGCCCGATATCCGCGCCGAGCCGCGCTCCCCACTCCAGCTCCTAGGTGACGCCTTCTCGAATGATTCCGTCGTCCAGACGAACGCCCTGCGCCGATTGGGACTGACCTCCACCATCGGAGACCCAGGCCGCCTGGCGCCGCTCGCCTACAAACAGGCCGCCCCAGACACCTGCGCTGTGGCCAGCCAGCTCCAAATCCTGCGTGAGCGCGGCCTTCTGCCGGCCGACGACCAACGCAAACAGGAGAAGGTCCTGGCGAAGGAAGCCGGCCGCCGCGGCTTCTTCGATCAAGGAACACCCACGGCCTACAGCGGCAGCATCCTCATCGAGAAGGGGGTCTTCCTCAGCAAGCACGTCGGCGCGAAGTGGAGCCAGTTCGAGGCCGCCGTGGCCCGAGGAAGCCTCGTGGAAGCGGGCGTGGACGCGCGATTTCTCTGGAACGAGAAATCAGAACGCTCCCTTGGGCATTCGATCCTTGTCACCGGCGCCGAGAGATCCAAGCTGGACGGTAGTATCCTTGGCTTCTACATCAACGATTCCGGGAGCGTTCCGCCCGGCGCGGGACGCTTCATCCCCAGCGCGCAGTTCCGCAAGGCCTGGGAAGGCCTCACCCGGCAATTCGTCGAGGTCCATCCATGAGGCGCGCGGCCCTCGCCGCCGTCCTGCTGGCCGCCGCCTGCGCGCGCCGGGAGCCCGCGCCGGCCCCCGTCTCCCGCCTCGAGGAGGTCGTCCGCCGTCTCCAGGCCCTGCCCCCCTGCGACAAGACCATCCCGCGGGAGTGGTCCTCCTCGTGGCCCGTGCCGGTCAAGGACCGGGGGCGTCTGCGCTACCGCGTCTTCTTCTTCGGCCGCGACGGCGACCCGAGCAAGGGCTTCGTCTTCCATGAGCCCGAGGGCCGCGCTCTGTTCACGCCCTCGGGAGAGGTCCAAGAGTGCCGCCGCGAGGGTGCTACGGCCCGCGCCCTGACTCAGGACGCCTGGCAGCCCGCCGGCACGCTCGATGAAATCGTGGAGAGGTCCCGCCTCCTCTATGCGGCGGCGGAGCAGGCCGCGCGTCTCTTCGACTCCAACAAACCCCTGTCCGCCGAGGACAAAAAGATGTTGGCTGACTTCTCCGCCGCCTTCGCGTCCCTCTCCCGCCCCGGCCACGCCGCCGCCTACCGCGCCCTCAGCCCCGAGTTTTGGGCCTGGATCGAGACCAACGGCGGCCGCGCTCCCGCCGCGAAGTAAGACTCGCACCGGTGCGAGTTTCGCCGGGTCGAAGGAGACGCTTGGCTTCAAGACGGCCTACTTCGAGGGCCCGGAGCAGTGGAAGGCGGCGGGCCTGCCCGTCGAGAAGGGCCCGGCCGCGAACTAGGCGGGCTTCAGGCCGAAGAGGGCCCGGAGGTCGGCGGCGAGGGTGGCGGCCGCGACGAGAGCGCGCTGGGCCGTGCGGTTGAGGCTGCCGCGCAGCGTGTCGCCGCGCTCTAGGTGGACGGCGGGGTTCTCGTAGGCCTGACGCGAGAGACGCGCGACCAGGGCCGGCTCGGCGGAGACGACGATATAGTGGCGGGTCTGGACGATGTTGACCAGGCCCCACGACGGCCAAGAGGCGTTGTCGTGAACGGTGACGGGATTGGTCTGGTGATAGCCGGCCGCGGTCCAGTTCGCCGTGAGGCGTCTTGAGAACTCGCCAAGATGCTTGTTGCCGGCCCCGTTGACGAGGGCCTCGACGTCGAAATCGCTGGAGGGGCCGGCCGAGCCGGTCGCGAAGCTGCCCAGCACGATGGCCGCGCGCACGCGGTCGGCGGCGTTCGCGTCTTCCTCATTCAAGGTCTTCATCAGGACTTCAAAAAAAACCTCGCGGGTCTCGTCCATGCGGCCGCTCTGCTGGAAGTCGCGGATGGTCTGTTCCTTCTCCGGCGGCAGCAAGGCGTCGAAGAAATCCGCGAGCTGGTCGGGGCGCATCGTCGAGGCGCGGATCAGCGGGTCGCGGATGTTCTTGTACATGTTCGTGTGCGCCCGCTTCTCGGCGTTGAAGCCCTTCGCGCGGGCCATGAAGCGCTCCAGGGCCAGCTTCTCGCGCGCGCCGACTCCCAGACCGTCAAAGTAGCGCGCAAAAGAGCCGCGGAACTCCTGGATGACCAGGTCGTCTTCAAGAGCGCTTCCGCCCAGCGCGTAGAAGCGGCCGCTCATGCCGGTCACGCGCATCGCGGTGAAGAAGGCGCGCGGGCTAGACACCGCGACGGGCCCCTCGGCGCCGGCCTTCTTCCAGCGGCCGATGTACGCGGGCCACATGTCCTTGATGTGCGTATACATGTACCAGAAGAAGCTCCGCGAGGTCAGCTTCGCGTAGCGCAGCTGGTCGCGCAGACGGTCGCGCAGGTGCGGCACGACATGGCCGGGATCGTGGACGGAGGCCGCGGCGTGCACCGCGGCATGCGAGCCGGCGGGAGACAGGGCCTGGGCGGAAGTCGGGACGTCCGCGGCGGCGACGGCGCCGTCATCGGTCGGGGCCCGGGGGCTGCCCGCGTCGAAGAGCGCATCCGCCGCGGACTTCGCGGTCTCACCCGAGACCTGGGCAGACGGGCCCTCGCGAGGGGCGGCGGGCGCGAGTGCCGCCGGCGCGGACAGAACGGCCGGCGCATTGACGGAAAGAGCGGGTGTGAGCAGGGCCGAGGGAGCTGAGGCGGAAGCCCCGAAAGAGCCCCGCAGGGAGGCGGCGACCGGAGGAGAGACGCGGACCTGGGAGAAGACAGGCGCACCCGGCAGGACGCTTGCCAGAACGAGGAAGGCGGAGAGGAGTTTCCCGCGACGCGGCATCATGTCTATTGTAGCGCGGGGCCCCGGGAGCGCCGCAACGTCCTTAAGACCCACCCCGCGCGGGACGAAGGGCCCAGCCTGCGAGACCTTCTGATTCAGCGCGGCGCGTTCTCTCGCGAGAGCGTGAGGGTGTTGGAGGCCGCCCCCTCGGAGAAGCGCAACAGCAGGCGCGCGATGGTGGCGGGCTCGATGCGCACGAAGCGCTCGCGCGGCTGAAGGGCGTCGTCGAGGCGCGTCCATTCGCCGACGGGCGGCAACGTCCAGTGCTCCAGGCGCAGGGGCTGGTTGCCGGCGGGGAGCTTGAGCTTGAGCGCGCGCTCCTCGGACTTGCGGCCCACGCCGGTCTTGCCGGCCTCCTGGCCGTCCACGAAGACCTTGGTGAAGGAGACGCCGTCGTCGGCGGGGTTCGGGACCGACTCCGTGACGACGAGGATGAAGTTGGGGTCCTGCACCTCCGGCGGCTCCTGCACCGTCTGAAGCGCGGCCGGCGCAGGCGCGACGGCAACGGACGGCTTCGGCGCGGGAGCGCTAATGCAGGCGGCCAGGAACAGGACGGCGAGCAGAGGGGCCTTCCTCATTTCACGCGGACCCGGAAGGAATATTTATCGCGCACGTTGTTCTGGACGGGGTCGGCCGGCCTGAGACTGACGGCATAGGTGCCGCGGTCGAGTTCACGGCTGAGCAGGACGGGATCGCCGGGCTTGGCGGCGGAAGCCGAGGCGAGCTCCTTGTACTCCTGGTCGAAGAGCGTCAGGACCGAGGCGACGTTGATCACGCCCGTCGATTCCAGTTCGACGATGCCCTTCTGATAGACGTTGAACTCGTACCAGTCGACGTCTCCCTTGGGCGCGAAATAGCCGTCGACGGACTCCCCCACCTTGAGCGACTGGACCGTCGCGGTCGAATCATTCAGCTCCCACTCGAGGCCGGCCTGCCAGCCGATCAGCTTCTTGGTCAACGTATAAGGGTCGCGGGCATCGGCCTTCTTGCCCGACTTCTCGGCGACCGTGAGAAAGTAGTCGCCCTTCGCCACGCCCCAGCCGGTGAGGACCTCGGGCTGCTCCTTGCCCGCGTTGTCCGCGACCGAGAAGTCGTTGCCGAGAGAATCTTTGAGGGTGAGAACAAGGTCCAGGCCCGGCACGCCGGAAAGGTCCGCGCGCAGCAGGAACCTTCCGTCGGTGGCGATGGAGATCTTGTACCAGTCGAAATCGCCGACTGGGGCGACCGTGCCCTGGATGGAGTCCAACTCGAAGGGCGTGGCGTCGGCGCGCTGGTCGTTGGGCTCGAACTCGGTACGGCCCTGGTAGGGCAGCAGCTCCGTCATTAGATCGTAGGGCACGTCCGGGTTGCCTGCGGTCTTGTACTTGGAGCGCAGGCGCAGGAGGAACTTGCCCGGGCCGCGCACGCCGAAGTTGCGCAGGCTCTCGCCCTCGCCGACGCCGCCGGCATCGACTTCCTTCAGCTTGTAGCCGTTGGTGTCGTAGACCTCCAGGATCGGGTCCACCTTGGGGACCTCGCTGACATCGATGTTGAGGAGGAACAGGCCGGGTCTGGCGACTTCGACGGAGAACCAGTCCTCCTCGCCGGCCTCGGGGTCCTCGGAAAGCAGGCTGCGCGTGGGCCAGTAGTGACCGCGGACCACGCCGCCCGCCGAAACCGACTGCGCGCTCAGGGCGGTGTCGTTGGGTTCGCGCTCCTTGCCCGAGGCTGCATCGAGCCTGGTGAGCAGTTCGTAGTTCTGGGTGGGATTGTCCGCCTTCTCGTTCTTGTTGGAAACGACGAGGTAATAGACCCCCGGAGCAACGCCCAGGTCCAGGAACTGCTCATCACCCCCAACCGTGGCCTCATCGACACTCTTAATCTCGCGCCGTTCCCTGTCGAAGAAGGAGAGCGCGAAGTCGATGTCGCGGATGCCTCCGATCTTAGCCGAGAGCGCCCCCTCGCTAACCACATCCAGCCGATACCAATCCTGGTCCTTCGCATTGGCAATCGTCCCCACCCTCTTGCGCCCCGCCTTCAGCTGCGTCGCCTGCTGATGCGAGTCGTTCGGCTCCACCTCCCTCATCGGCCCGCACGCCGCCAACGCGACCAGGAGAACAGGTGTCAGGCTTTCGAATCTTTCAATTAATCGGGGCATGGAACTTTTTCGGGCTCTCAACCGTATACTATGGATGGGGCGGCGACCAAGAATACATTATCCCGGAGCCATCTATCATGCGATGGCCCGCGGTGTCGACGGGCGGGAAACATTTGTCGACCACCGTGACAGACAGCTGTTTCTGGCCACTCTCGTGAAACTGAAGCAGGAGAACTCCTTCACGCTGTTCGCCTACTGCCTGATGGGAAATCATTTCCATCTGGCGATTAAAATAGGCGCAATCCCCCTCTCCCGCATCCTCCAACGACTGCTCACGCGCTACGCATCCGCTTTCAATGCCCGTCATGGCCGAACTGGCCATCTTTTCCAGGCGCGTTATAAAGCGGTTCTGTGTCTCAATGAGTCCTATCTCGTGCGTTTGATCGACTATATCCATGACAATCCGGTCCGATCCGGGTCGGTCATCAAGGCAGAGGATTGGGAATGGTCCAGCAGCGGAGCGTATTCAAAAAACTGCCGGACGGGACTCGTTGATCCTAACGACTTGCCGCTGACACTTGGATTGGACGAAGATGCCCGAAAACGTCCGGATGATTTCGACCCCTGGCCAAAAGAAAGTCGCCCCGAACCGTTCTTGCTGCGGAAACATCCCGAGGAGCGCGCATCCCTCGACTCGCTGGCGGAGCATGCCTCCATCTCCACGAACATCTCCATCGATCTCATTCGCTCCAACCGAAGGGAACCGACGATCGTTCGGGCCAAATGCATCTTCATCACCAGTTGTCTGAAAGCAGGGCACACTCTCTCAGACATCTCCTGCTGGCTTCAGTGTTCTCCTTCGGGGGTTCATTACCTGGCCTACACCCGACCGTATTTGAAAGAACTGAAAACCTGACACCATCCTCCATCCTCCCATCCTTCAAAGCTAGAATCTCCCGATGACTCTTGAGCAAGTGGCGGAACGCTTCAAAGTGCCGGGGCAACTGGTGACGATCGGGCCAACGGGAAGCGGCAATGTTAACGACACGCACCTGGCGATTTTTCGGACCCCATTCTCTGAGTCTCGGGTCATCATCCAGCGCATCAACACAAAGGTCTTCCGCCATCCAACATGGATCATGACCAACCTTCGCATCCTCACCGAGCATGTGCACCGGCGCATCGCACTCGAATCAGGCCACGCCGACCGGGTGTGGCAGATTCCCCGGTTGATCCCCTGCAAGGATGGGCGCGACTATCACCGTGACCGCACGGGTGGGTATTGGCGCGCACTGACCCTGATCGCCTCGGCATCCTCATTCGAGCGCGTGCAGGGCACCACACACGCTCTGGAGGCGGGAACCGTCCTGGGACAGTTCCACCGGCTCGTCTGCGACCTAAAGACCACGAAGCTGCGCGACACGCTGCCCGGCTTCCATCAAACCCCGCTCTATCTTCGACGCTACGACCGGACCGTGCGAAGCCGGGAAGGAACGCGCCGTCTCAAAGCATGCGCCTCCGCGCGCCGCCTGAGCGCGTTCATCGAGGCGCGCCGGTCTTTCGTCGGCGTGCTGGAGTCCGCCTGCCGGCGCGGTGAACTGGCCCCTCGCCTCATCCACGGCGACCCCAAAGTCTCCAACATTATGATCGACGACCTCACCGGCAAGGGGACGAGCATCATCGACCTCGACACGGTCAAGCCTGGTCTGACCCACTATGACTTCGGCGACGCCTTGCGCTCCATCTGCAACCAGGCCGGCGAGGAGGCCCCGGACCTCAACTTGGTCCGGTTCGACACGGACCTCTGTGCGGCCTTCATCAAGGGATACCTGTCCCGCGCACGCGATTTCTTAACCGCCGCCGACCAGCACTACCTCTACGATTCGATCCGCCTGATCGCCTTCGAGCTGGGGCTGCGCTTCTTCGAGGACTACCTGGCGGGCGACCGGTACTTCAAGGTGAACTCCGCGGAGCACAACCTCCGGCGCGCACGCGTGCAGTTCCGTCTCTGCGAAAGCATCGAGACGCGCGAAAAGGCCATACGCTCAATCCTCGACGGATTTGCAAACTGAGCCGCCGGCGCTCAGACGATCGTAATCTCCATTTCCCATTCGAAGCGCTCGCCCGGAGCCAGCCGCGCAAGCGCTCTACCCGTGTTGAGGGAGTCGGGCTCGCCGTGCCATGGTTCCGGGCAGAGAAAGGTTTCGGCCGAGTCGCGATAGAGGACGAAACGGAGCGGTTCGCAATCGGTCTCGACATTCTGGCGGACCCGCACACCGACAGCGGACGGATCCCGCACCTCGACCCAGCACTCCCCGGGCGCAAAGCCGCCCAGCACCACGTCGAAGAAACGTGGATCCGCGAGTAAAGCCGAACCCGCGCCGCAAGAGACCGGGACGGATCCTCCGGTCAAAAGTCCTTGGGGCGAGAGGAGCAGGCTCTTCCCAGCAGGAGTGTTCACCGTGCAAGCACCTGCGTCTCCGCGGCTGAAGGGGATGGCCAACGTGAGATGGTTGCCGAGGGAGAATGGCATGGGGCGCCGGTTGGACGGCGAAGAGAGAACCTCCGCGCGGGCCGAGAATCCATCAGGCAGAAGGGAATACGCGACGGTCAATTCGAAGTCGAAGGGATACGCGGCGCGGGTGGTCTCGTCGCTGGCGGTACGACAGATGATGGACCCTGCGTCCGCTGAAACAAGAGCCCACTTCTTGTCCATCACGAAGCCGTGGATGGGCATGGGGTAGATCTGCCCTTCCAAAGCATAGAAACCAAGGCGCCCGCCATGGAAACTTCGACCAACCGCGGGGAATAACCAGGGCGCTCGGCCCCGCCAAGAGTTCTGAGAAGGCTCGAAATGGTTCGCGCGATGGAGAAGCTCGATCCAGCGCTGATTCCGACGCACCCGAAGGCTGGAAAGCTCCCCGCCAGACTCCGGCGCAACCGAGAAAGCCAGCCCGGCCCTCTTATCGCCGAGTGTGAGTACCTTGATACCTAATATCTTCGCTTGCGAAATCGACGCCATACAGCCATTCTATCGAATTCCCGGACTTATTGAATAAACTGAAAGCCTGACACCATCTTCCATTAAAACTCACGCGTCGGGCGGCCGAGATGGAGGTCCTTGACGAACCGCATCCAGACGGGTGCTGCGACGCTGCCGCCGGCCTTGCCGGGTGCCAAGGGAACGCGCATGTCATCGTGGCCGACCCAGACCGCGGCGGAAAGGTCGGGGGTGACGCCCGCGAACCAGGCGTCCCGGTAGTCGTTGGTGGTCCCGGTCTTTCCCGCCGCGGGAAGATTGAAGCCGAGGCGTCGCGCCGAGGCGTAGGCCGAGCCCTCGGGACCGAGGACGCCCCTCATCACCGCGATCATCGTCTTGCAGGTCTCGGGCTTAAAGACGATGGGGCCCGCCTCCGCGGGAGCGCCGCCGCTTTTAAGGACCTTGCCCTCGCGATCTTCGACCTGCCTCAGCCACCAGGGCCGCACCGCGCGCCCGCCGTTGGCGAAGACGGCATAGGCCGCGGCCATCTGCAAGGGCGAGAGGTCGGCCGTCCCCAGGGCGAGCGAGAGGTTGCGAGGCCAGCGTTCGACCGGGATGCCGGCGGCGCCGGAGAGAGACTCGATGACCTTATCGAGGTCAATGTCCTTGAGCAGCTTGATCGCGACCGAGTTGAGGGACTTCCAGAGCGCGAAGTCCAGGCGCACTTCGCCGAAATACTTATTGCCGTAGTTGTGCGGAGACCACTTCTTGCCCCGACCCATGGAGTAGGCAACGGGAGAGTCCTGGTATTTCGTGTCCGGCCCGGCTCGGCCCTCGTCGAAAGCCGACGCGTAGATGAAAGGCTTGATCGCCGAGCCCATGAGACGGCGGCCGTCCACCGCGCGGTCGAGTTGATTCTGGAAGGTGAAGCCCGAGCCCCCCACCAACGCCAGGAGCGCGCCATCTTGAGGATGCAGCGCCGCCAAGGCGCCCTCCACGGGGCTCTGCCTGCCGGCGGGCTCCCCGTCCTCATCCGCCTGAGCCGCCGGATCGTTCTCGCGCGCGAGGCGTTCGGACAGGGCCTCCTGAGCGGCCTTCTGCGCCTCCAAGTCGAAAGTGGTGCGGATGACGAGGCCGCCGCGCAGGAGGCGCTCCTTGGTGAAATCCTTGAGCATCTGCCGGCGCACGAACTCCACCAGGTAGGGCGCCTCGTTGACGCGGGTGCGCCAGAACGAGACCTCGGGAGAACGGGCACGGCGCTCGAAGGAGGTCCAGAAATCTCGCTCCACGCGGTCCAGGGCCGAGTCGGGCAGGAAGCCGTTCTTGGCCATGCGCTTGAGCACGGTACGCAGGCGCGGCTTGGCCAGCTCCGGCGCGTCCAGCGGGGAGTACCTGTTCGGGTTCGGGATGATGCCGACCAGCATCGCGGCCTCGCCGACC
>CAYHNV010000098.1:0-9281 GCA_964358065.1 uncultured Elusimicrobia bacterium
CGAGAAGGAAGTCACCAAGGACGGTCGTTTCTCTTGGGAAGAGATGGAATGTCTCGGTGCCTGCGATCACGGTCCGGCGCTCCTCGTCAACGACCGCCTCCAGGGCCAGGCGACGGAAGCGAAGATCGCCGCGCTCGCCAAGGAACTCGCATGACGAAGATCTTGACCCAACACTTCGACGAGCCCAAGCTGCACGAGCTGGAGACCTACCGCCGGCTCGGCGGCTACAAAGGGCTCGAAAAGGCTTTGTCGATGTCCCGCAGGGACGTGACCGAGGAGGTCAAGAAGTCGAACCTCCGCGGCCTGGGCGGGGCGGGATTTCCCACCGGCGGCAAGTGGGAGACCGTGCCGCCCGAGGAGAAGTCTCCCGGCCCGCGCTACGTCGTGGTCAACTGCGACGAGTCCGAGCCCGGCTGCTTCAAGGACCGCGTCCTCGTCACGCGCGCGCCGCACCAGGTCATCGAAGGCGCGCTGATCGTCGCGCACGCCATCGACGCCCATGACGCCTTCATCTTCGTGCGCGGCGAATACCAGGTCCAGTACGAGGTCTTCGCTGATGCCATCGCAGAGGCGGAAGCCGCCGGCTATCTCAAGCACTGCAGCATGAAGCTGATGCGGGGCGCTGGGGCCTACATCTCAGGTCTCGACACGGCCCTTCTTGAGACCATGGAGGGCAAGAAGGCCTGGCCCCGCCAGCCCCCGCCCTTCCCCACCGTGTCGGGCCTGATGGGCCGCCCCACGGTCGTCAACAACGTGGAGACTGTTTCCATGCTACCTCACATCATGCTCAACGGGGGGGAATGGTTTGCGAAGATAGGCGTGCCCAAGTCCGGCGGCACGGTGGTCTTCTCCATCTCCGGCCATATCGAGAGACCCGGCGTTTATGAGTTCCCGATGGGCGTGAAGCTGCGCGAGGTTCTCGCCGCGGCGGGAGGCGTCAAGGGCGGCAAGAAGCTCAAGTGCGTCATCCCGGGAGGCACCTCCATGCCGCCTCTCGTGGAGGGTGACCTCGACATCGCGCTGGATTTCGACAGCGTGCGCGCGGCCGGGACCTTCCTCGGCGCGGGCGGCATGATCGTGCTCGACGCGACCGTCGACACCGTCGAAGTGGCGCACAACATCGAGCGCTTCCTCACGCACGAGTCCTGCGGCCAGTGCACGCCCTGCCGCGAGGGCTCCGCCTGGTCCGAGCGGATACTGGAGCGGATGCTGGCCGGCGGCGGGACCGCCGAGGACCTGCCCAACCTGACTCGCGTGGGTGAGAACATCACCGGCAAGGTCATCTGCGCTCTGGGCGACACGGTCGGCATCATCCCCCGGGCCTACATGACCAAGTTCCCGGAAGATTTCAAGAAGCGGGTGCCGACCAATGGGTAAGATCGTCAAGTACAAGCTCAATGGACGCGAGGTGGAGGCAGAGGAAGGCCGCCTCGTCATCGACACGGCTAAGGAAGCCGGCGTCGAGATCGCCCATTACTGCCACCACCCCGGCCTGGGCAACCCCGGCAACTGCCGCCTATGCGTCGTCGAGGTCGCCTGCGCGCCCAAGCCGATGCCCTCCTGTCGCCTCGCTGTTAAGGAAGGCCTCGAGGTGCGCACCGACACCGACACGGTCAAGCGCGCCCAGGCGGGTGTCTTGGAATTGCACCTGGTCAATCACCCTCTCGACTGTCCCGTCTGCGACCAGTCCGGTGAGTGCGGCCTGCAGGACTATTACATGAAGGTCGGCCAGTACCAGAGCCAGGTGCGCGAGGACAAGGAGCACAAGGGCAAGCGCATCGAGGCCGGGCCCCACGTCATGCTTGACCAGGAGCGCTGCATTCTATGCACGCGCTGCACCCGCTTCGTCGACAACATCACCAAGACCCATGAGCTAGGCATCTTCTCTCGCGGCCACGACCAAGTGCTTGCGCTGGCCCCGGGCAAGGTCCTCGACAACGCCTACTCAGGCAACGTCGTGGACATCTGCCCCGTCGGCGCCCTCACCGACCGCGACTTCCGCTATAAGGTCCGCGTCTGGTACCTCGACAAGACCGACTCGATCTGCCCCGGCTGTTCGCGCGGCTGCGCGATCAGCGTCCACACGAACACCAAGCGCCCCTGGCATAACGACGGCAAGCGCGTCGCGCGCCTCAAGCCCCGCTACTGCGAGGTCAACGGCCACTGGATGTGCGACGACGGCCGCTACGGCTTCGCGGACCTCGACGCGGACCGCCTCGGCAAGGTCCTTCAACTCCATCCCGAGCGGGTGGAGCTGTCCTGGGCCGACATGGCCGAGGAACTGGCCGGCCGTCTCGACGGGGTGACGGTCGTCGCCTCGGGTATGCTCTCGAACGAGGACTGGGCCGCTTTCAAAGATCTGTTCGTCGATACCCTCAAAACACATGATTTCTACTTCTCGGCCGAGCCCGACCAGATCGGAATCGAGGATGAGCTTCTGCGCAGGCGCGAGAAGGTTCCCAATCTGAAAGGCGCCGAAGTTCTTGGCCTCAGGAGCGGTTCGTTCGATCAGCTTGCAAAGGACATCGAAGGCGGCAAGGTGTCTTGCCTCTACGTCATCGAGCGCGACCTGTCCAAGGTCTGGGGCGAGGACCGCGCGAAGGCCCTGCTGGCCAAGGTCCCGTGCGTGATCCTCCAAGGCCCGAACAAGGGCGTCTTGGGCGACCTGGTCCACTATCGCCTCCCCGCGACCGCTTACGTCGAAGAAGACGGGCAATTCACGAACTTCGAAGGCAAGGTCCAGGCTTACAAGAAAGCCCTGGACCCAATCGGCCAGTCGCGGCCGGACTGGCAGATCTTCTCGCTCCTCCAGAAGGCCGTCGGTGCGTCCCGCGCCAAGACCGGGGTGACGCCATGACGCCCTTCGCCCCCGAGATGATCCTCTGGAGCCTCGTGAAGGTCGGCTTCGCGCTCTCCTTCGCGATGAGCATCGCGGGACTGCTGGGCTGGGTGGAGCGCAAGCAGAGTGCGATCATGCAGGACCGCATCGGCGCCAACCGCGCCGACATCTTCGGCATCACCATCCTGGGCCTTTTCCATCCCATCGCCGACGCGATCAAGATGCTGACCAAGGAGGATTTCGTCGCGAAAGGCGTCCTGCGGCCCTTCCACGCGTTGGCCCCGATGATCTCTCTCGGCTGCGCCCTGTTCTGCCTGGCCGCCATGCCCTTCGGCGGCACGGTCACCGTGCTGGGCCGCGCCTGGAGCCTCCAGCCCATCGAGTCCTCCGTCGGCCTGCCGCTGGTGCTGGCCGCACTCGGCCTCGGCGTGCACGGCATCGTGATGGCGGGCTACGCCTCGGGCTCGAACTATGGTTTGCTCGGCGCTCTTCGCGGCGCCTCACAGATGATCGCTTCCGAAGTCTGTCTGGTCTCGTCCTTGGCCGGGGCGTTATTTTTATATGGAACGCTTGACCTCCAGCAGGCCGTCCTGTGGCAAGCGAGCCACGCCTGGGGCATCGTCCTCCAGCCCCTGGGCTTCCTGCTCTTCCTCACGGCGGGCGCGGTCGGCACCAAGCGCGCGCCCTTCGACATCCCCGAGGGCGAGAGCGAGATTGTCGGCTACCACGTGGAATACTCGGGCATGAAGTTCGGCATGTTCCTGATGACCGACCTGATCGAATCCATCGTGATCTGCTGCCTGGTGACGGCCCTCTACCTGGGAGGCTGGTCCATCCCGGGTCTGGACCTGCAGGCCATGGGTGTTATTGGCGGGCTTCTGATGGCGGCCAGTTTCACCGTCAAGGTCGGCCTGCTGATCTTCCTTTTGATGCAGGTCCGCTGGACTTTGCCGCGCTTCCGCTTCGACCAACTGCTGGACCTGGGCTGGAAGAACATGCTGCCGCTCTCCCTTCTTAATTTCATCGTCACCATCTGGGGAGTCTACCTGTGGCAGTGACCGTCCGCGTCGTCGAGCGCCCCCGGCGCACCTTTGCCGTCCAGATATACTTCATCGAGGTCTGGAAGGGGCTTTACATCACCTTCCGCCACTTCTTCGTGAACATGTTCCGCCACACGGCCATCGCCCTCGGATTTGCGGGCGTCACGCCCGGCTCGGTCACCATCCAGTATCCCGAGGATCCCGCCGTGCTGGGCAAGCGCGCGCGCACGCGCCATCGCCTGCTCAAGCGCGAGGACGGCGCGCCCCGCTGCACGGCCTGCCTGCTCTGCGAGACCATCTGCCCCGCCAAGTGCATCCGCATCACGGCCGAGGACGCCCCCGACGTGCGCGTCGAGAAGCGCGCGAAGTCCTTCGACATCGACCTGGGGATGTGCATCTTTTGCGGCTACTGCGTGGAGGCCTGTCCCGTCGACGCCATCCATATGGATGCCAACGACGTCGAGATCGCGTCTTACAGCCGCAAGGATATGATCTGGAACATGACTGAACTCCTGGGCGACAAGCCCAAACTCCCCTCAGAGGTCCCCTGATGCCAGTCAACCTCAAACACATCGGCGTTCCCGACATCCTGGACATGCTCCTGGTTGGTTCGCTCGTCTATGGGCTGTTGCTCTGGTTCAAGCGCACCAAGGCGGCCTTCGTGGCGCTGGGCCTGCTCCTTCTGGCCGTGGTCTACACCGTGGCCTTCCTGGCTGGGATGTACATGACGGTCCGCATCTTCCAGGGTTTCTTCGCGGTGTTCATCGTGGCCGTCATCGTCATCTTTCAGGAAGAGATCCGCTCGGTCTTCGAGCGTATCGCGGTCTGGAGCCTGACCGGCGGGGTGCTGAAGTCCGCCCCCACACACCGTCAGGTCGAGATCCTCTGCAGTTCCCTGGGCGACCTGGCGCGTGACCATATCGGAGCTCTCGTCGTCCTGCGCGGCCTCGATCCTCTCGACCGCCACATCTCCGGCGGTTGGGACCTCAACGGGGACCTCTCCGAGGCCCTCATCAAGAGCATCTTCGATTCCCATTCGCTGGGCCACGATGGGGCCTTCATCGTCGAGGAGGGGCGCGTGTCGCGCTTTGGCGCCCAGCTGCCGCTCTCCAAGGACTTCAGCAAGATTACCAACCTCGGTACTCGTCACGCCGCGGCCCTGGGGCTCTCCGAGCGCTGCGACGCGATGTGCCTGCTCGTCAGCGAGGAGACCGGCAAGATATCCTTCTCCCTGCGCGGCGACCTCGTCGGGGTCAAGGACCTGGAGGAACTGCAGGACGGCATCGAGATCTTCCTCACCAAGCATCTGCCCCGGGCCTCGGGGAACATCATCCTCGATTTCCTCGCCGAGAATTGGCGCGAGAAGCTCATCGCGGTCGTGGTCACCATCCTGCTCTGGGTTTTCTTCGTGGGCATCGGGGGAGTGCGTTGAAGGCGGGCTTCCACGCCCGGCGCCTGGTCAGGCTCTTCACCGAGAAGGGAAAGTCCCTCTCGCCGCTGACCATCCTCACGCATGACCATCCCGACCCCGATGCGCTGTCCAGCGCCTGGGCCTTGGCGCACCTGGCCCACGCTCTCGGGAAGATCCGCTGCCGCATCGTCTATGGCGGGGCCATCGGTCGGACCGAAAACCGCCTGATGGCGGAGCGTCTGCGTGTCCCCGCCCGGCCGCTGCGCAAGGGCGAACTGGCCGGCGTGCCGCATCTGGCCCTTATCGACACTCAGCCGCCCTTCAAGAACAACCGTTGCCCGCCGCGACGCATCCCCGACCTCATCCTGGATCATCACCCGCGCCACCCCGACTCGCAGGCGGACGTGTTGCTCATCGATGAGACCGTGGGTGCCACGGCCACGATCCTCGTTGAGGCCTTGATCTCCTCGGGCGTGCGCATCCCACGGCGCTTGGCGACCGCCATCGTTTACGGCATCGGCTCCGAGACGCAGAATCTGGGGCGCGAGGCCGCGCCGCGCGACATGGCCGCTTACCAGGCTGTCTGGCCGCTGGCGAATATGAAGACGCTCTGGCGCATCTCGTACCCCCAGCGCTCCCAGGCCTTTTTCCGTGCCCTGGGACGCGGCATCAACGACGCATTTTCATCCGGGCGGGTCATCGGCGTGCACCTTGGCGCGGTCTCCACGCCGGATAAGGTTGCTCAGATCGCGGACTTCCTTCTGACCCTTGAGAAGATGCGGTGGTCGGTGGTGACCGCGCGCTACAACGGGCGCCTCCATGTCTCCCTGCGCTCCAACGATCCCGGGGCCGGCGCCGGACGCCTGCTCAAGCGCTTGCTCGGCGGGGGCAATCGGGGCGGGGGGCACGCGATGATCGCGGGCGGCTCCGTTGAGATCGGACTCGAGGTCTCGGAATCGGTCTGGCGCGAGGCGGAGGAGAAGGTCATCTCCAACTTCCTGACCAGCCTGGGCCGCGACCCGCTCGATCGGACCTGGCCCTTCCGGGACTGACGCGGGGGTCTTAAGCGGCGACCGCGGGTGAGCCTCGACGAGTCTTGACCTCATCGATGATGAGGGGGATGATCTCGTTGAAGTCGGCGACGACCGCGATGCTCGCCATCTGCATGAGCGGGCAGTCCTTGTCCGTGTTGATGGCGACGATGGTGCCGGAAGACGACATTCCGGCTAGGTGCTGGATCTGCCCCGAGATCCCGACCGCGATGTAGAGCTTGGGGCGCACGCTTCGCCCGGTCAGTCCGACCTGGTTTTTGTACGGGATCCAGCCTGCGTCCACGGCGGCGCGGCTGGCACCTACGGCGGCGCCGAGGAGTTGGGCCAGCGCGCGCAGGGGCTTGAAGCCGTCCGCGTTCAGGAGTCCGCGGCCGCCGGCCACGATCTTCTCGGCCCCGCCGAGATCGATCTCGTTGGACTGTTCCCGCTGGTAGGACACGTTCTCGCTCTTCGAAATGCCGGGGTCGAAGCTCACGGCGACCACCTCTGCCTTGACGGACGAGGCTTCGGCGCGAGGGTAGCTCATGGGTGCGAGGGTCATCACGCAGACCGGGGACTTGAACTCCACCTCGGCGATAAAGTTGCCGGAGTAGTACGGCCGGAGGACCTTGCCGTCAGGGAGGATCTCCGCGACGTCCGCGGCCAGGCCGCCCTTGAGTTTGACGGCGAGGCGCGCGGCGAGCGCGCGGCCCGCGACGTTCGAGGCGATGAGCACCCTCCCGCAGCCTTCTTTCAGGGCAATCTCGGCGGCGGCCTTGGCGTGGACCTGCTCGTTGAAGACGGCGAGTGCTGGACTTTCCACCGCGAAGACCTTGTCGACGCCGCGGGAGGCGAGCTCTCCGGCCAGGACGGAGGCCTTTTCCGAGAGCACCACGGCGGCGAGCGGCTCCTTCAGGGCGTCGGCGAGCTTGCGGCCCGCGGTGACGAGCTCGAAGGTCGCGGGGGGCAGGACCCCGCGCTGGGAGACGGCGACGATGAGGATTCCTTTGTTGGCCATTAGATCAGCTTCCTATCCATAAGGATGTCGACGAGTTTCTTCGCCTTTTCGGCGGCGTTGCCGCCTTCGACTTTGAGGCCCGCGGGACGGGCGGGTTGGGTGGAGACCTTGACGACCTTGGTCCCGGCACCCATCGTACCGACCAGTGCCGCGCTCAGGCCGAGTTCGGCCGCTCCCCACTTAGGGAACACCGCCTTCTTGGCCGCCATCTTGCCCTTCAGCGAGGGCAGGCGCGGCTCATTGATCTCCTTGACGGTCGAGACGCACGTCGGCAGGCAGAGCTTGATCACTTCCGTGCCGTCTTCCATGGCGCGGTGGACGGTTGCCCAGGTCTCGTCGATGGCTTCGATCTTCTTGACCGAGGTGACTCCAGGCCAGTCAAGCCAGGCCGCAGTTTCAGCGCCTACCGCGCCGGAGCCGCCGTCGTTGGTATTTTTTCCGAAAAGGACGAGGGAGATCGGCTTCTCCGCGTGGATCTTCTTGATGGCGGCCGAGAGGGCCAGCGAGGTGGCGTAGGAGTCCCCGCCGTCGAATTCCGGGCCCGTGACGTGGACGCCCGCGTCGCAGCCGCGGGCAATTGCTTCGCGCATGACGTCGGCGGCCCCGTCGGGGCCGAGAGTCAGCGCGGTGGCCGTCGAGCCGGCGACGCGTTCCTTGAGGCGGACGGCTTCTTCGAGGGCGAACTCGTCGAAGGGGTTGATGGCGGTGGGAGCGCCGCCGGTCTTCGGCAGGCCCGTGGCCGGGTCGACCGGGACGTTGACGCTTGAGGGAGTGCTCTTGACGCAGACGACGATATGAAGTCCCATGTTTCTCCTGGACAAGGAATGGAGTCTTGCCCCTTGCGGGGGTTAAGCGTATGATAGCACATCGGATGCGAACGGTCTTGGTCACGGGGGCGACGGGCTATGTGGGGGGGCGGCTGGTGCCGCGCCTGCTCAGTCCGGAGCGCACGGTCCGGGTCCTGCTCCGCGACCCCCGCCGCGTGGTCGGGCGGCTATGGGCTGATGGCGTCGAGGTCGTCCGCGGCGACCTGTCCACGGGCGAGGGGCTGGCCGAGGCCCTCGCCGGTGTGGAGACGGCCTACTATCTGGTCCACTCCATGGGCGGGGGCCCGGGCTTCGCCGATCGCGACCGCGAGGCGGCTCGGCGCTTCGGCGCGGCGGCGCGCTCCGCCGGGATTGGCCACCTCATCTATCTTGGGGGCCTGCTTCCAGCGGACGAGGCCTCCGAGCATCTGCGCAGCCGCGCCGAGGTGGGGCGGTTGCTGGCCGAGGCGGTGCCCACGACGGAGTTCCGGGCGGGGCCGGTGGTGGGCTCGGGCTCGGCCTCCTTCGAGATGGTGCGCTACCTGACGGAACGTATTCCTCTCATGCTGGCCCCGTCCTGGATCGACCACGAGGTCCAGCCGATCGCGATTCGCGACGTGCTCTTCTATCTGACGCTGGCTCTTGATGCGCCGCCCCTGGGGCTGCTGGATATCGGGGCCGACCGCCTCACCTTCCGGCGCATGCTGGAGACCTATGCAGAACTGCGCGGCCTGCGGCGAATCATCTGGACGCTGCCCGCGCTTCTGCCGCAGCTGGCCGCGCGCTGTATCGGGGCGCTCACGCCTATTCCCAACGCCCTGGCGGTGCCGATTGTCCAGGGGATGATCCAGTCCCTGGTCGCGGACACGCGGCGCGCGCGGGAGTCTTTCCCGGATGTGGCGCCGATCGACTACCGGATGGCGGTGCGTCTGGCGCTGGGGCGGGTTGAGCGCGGTGAGGTCGAGACGCGCTGGAGCGGCGCTCTGGGTCACGGGTCGACGGCGGAACTGGAAGACAGCGAGGGTCTGGCGCGGGAGACGCGCTCACGGCTGGTGAAGGCGACGCCGGAGGCGGTGTTCCGTTCATTCAGCGGGGTGGGGGGAGAGCGGGGCTGGCCGGCGTGGGAGTGGGCGTGG
>CAYHNV010000099.1:0-9214 GCA_964358065.1 uncultured Elusimicrobia bacterium
TTTCGCGGGCTTCGGCGTTTACGCAGGATTGATGCTTCCGGGCTGGCTCCTGGCGAACATCCGATTGCGGCGCGGCATGAAGTGCGAGGCCCAGCTCATGGACGCGATGGTCTTGATGTCCAACGGCCTCAAATCGGGCATCGACTTGATCGGCTGCATCGAGATGGTCACCAAGGATCTTCAGCCTCCCATCGCCGAGGAGTTCAGCCTCTGCCTGAAGAACTATCACCTGGGCACCAGCATGGAGAAGGCCCTGGAGGGTGTCGAGGACCGCGTCCAGAGCCGGCTCCTCTCCTACATGATCAAGGCCGTCGTCATCCAACGTTCCGTCGGCGGAAACCTCACCAAGATCTTCGACCGCATCGTCGAGAACATCCGCGAGGAGTCCAAGCTTGCCGAAAAGACCTCGGCGCTGACGGCACAGCAGCGCATCCAGGCCATCGTGGTCGGCGTGATGCCGTGGATCATGCTCGTCATCATGTTCCTCTTCCAGCCCGGACCGATGAAGGAGTTCTACTTCACGGGACTGGGCGTCTTCACCCTGATGTTCTGCACGATCTGGATCGGCATCGGCATGAAGATCGTCAACAAGTTGGGGGATATCAGTGTCTGAACCTCCCATCGGTCCCGCGATGCACTGGCTTCTGTTCGCCGTTGCCGTGTTCGGCTCGTTTTCGGCCTACACGGCGACCAACCGGCTATTTGCTCCGCCCGTGGAGGGCGACGCGAACGACCTCTCCAAGCTCGCCAAGAAGGATGTCGGGACCAGTTCCGCTTTCTCCTCTCTTAATGCCAACGGCGGCCTCATCGACCGGCTGGACCTCTTCCTGCTGAAGACCTTCCACCTTGACGTCAAGCTTGAAGAGCTTCACATGCTGATGGGGCGGCCGCAGAAGCCCTCGCCCTTGGACATGCTGCACCTCAAGGAGTTCTTCGCCGCCTTCTTCGGGCTGGGGTCTTTCTTCCTGACGGGCGAGTGGATTCTTCTCCCGTTCGGGGTCATCGGCTTCCTCCTTCCTGATTCCATCTTCAACGCCCGCATCCGCGCCCGCCAGCAGGCCATCATGCGCAACTTCCCGACGATGGTCGACCTGATGGCGCTGACCATCGAGGCAGGTCTGGACTACATGGCCGCCATCGAGCGCATCCTCAAGAATATCCGCCCCGAGCAGCGCACGGAGCTGGAGAGGGAGTTCGAGAAGATGGTCAACGAGGTCCAGCTCGGCTATACTCGCCGCGACGCCCTCAAGCGCCTGGCCCTGCGCACGGGCCTTTCGGAGGTCCGGTCTTTCGTCGGCCTCATCATCCAGTCCGACGAGCTGGGCACCAGCCTTGTCGAACTCCTGCGCAGCTATTCCACGGACATGCGCTTTAGGCGCTTGAACAAGGCCGAGAAGCTGGCCGCCCAGGCCGCGACCAAGATGCTCATTCCGCTCTTCATCTTCATCTTCCCGACCGTGTTCATCATGATGTTGGCGCCCATGATGAAGAGCCTCATCTCCGGGGGCCTGGGTTTCTAGATGAAGCGCCTGCTGCTTGCCGCATTTCTCGTTGTCGCCGCCGCGGATTCCGCGCGCGCCCTCACGGCGAAGGTCAAGGACACGGAGGGCCTATTCCTCGACATGTCGAAGCTGAACCTGGGGACCATCACCTCCGAGGACGATAAAAAGAAATACATCTACACCATCCAACTCGAAAAGGCGCGGGTGACGCGCAAGACGCTCCGGAACGTCTATGAGAACGCCTTCGACCTCTACCGTCAGGGCCAGTATGAGGCGGCCAACGATCTGACCCGCAAGATCCTGGCCATCGACCCCGGCTACGAGGACGCCTCAACCCTTAATCGGGCGAGTCTCGATCTCAAGGGCACGACGAAGCCGATGGCCTCCGAGCGCCGCATGCTGGAGGATCGTTTCGAGGAGGGCATGGTCCTTTACCGCCAGGGCCGTCTCACCGAGGCGGCCGAGCGCTGGGAGCAGGTTTCCAAGCTCTCTCCGAGCAACCTGAAGTCGCGCTATTGGCTGAAGAAGGCCCGCGTGGAGATGGCGGAGGAACACTACAATCGCGGGCAGAAGGCATACCGCCAGCACCGTCTGCGCGAATCTTTGGACCAGTGGTATGCGGCGCTGGTGCTCAATCCGAAGTACCCGCGCCTGACCCAGGCGATCGCCAAGGTCGAGGCGGAGGCGCGCGAGCAGGACGCCAACGAAAAACTGCAGAGCGCGCTCCATCTTTACGAACAGGGCCTGGTCTTGGAGTCCTTGAAGATGCTTGACTCGGTCCTCGAAGCCGGCCCCGGCAACGTCAAAGCACAGAAGCTTCAGGCGGAGATTCGCGCGGAAGTGGCCAATCAGCATGTGTCCGAGGGTCGCCGCCTCTACGAGTCTCGTCAGTACGATAAGGCTGTCGTGGAGTGGAAGCGTGCCGTCGAGTATGGCTACGACCCGAAGTCCGCCGACCAGCTCATGGCGCGCGCCAAGGAGCAGACGCGGCGTGAAGAGGGCGCGCGCAAGCGCGCTGCGGAGCTGGCCAAGCAGCGGGATGAGGACGCAAAGAAGAAGGAGGAAGACAAGACAAAGGAGGAAGACAAGACGAAGGCGGCGCAGACGGCCTCGCAGAGCGCAGCCTCCCAACCGGCCGCCGCGCCGGCGGCCCTCTCCAACGAGAGCGCCAAGCAGCAGTCCGGGCAGTCCTACCTTGAGGGGATGATCTTGTTTCAGAAGGGCGACTACGAGAGGGCTCGAGACAAGTTCCTGCATGCCAAGAAGCTCGACCCGAGCAACGCCGATGCCATTCAGGGCGTGGAGCGCATCGAGAAGCTTTATGGGGCCGGCCAGTGAGGCTTTCCTCCAAGTGGTTCTTGTGGTTCACGGGGATCGGCATCTACGTCATGTTCCTGGGCGGGATCTTCTACTACAACCTCTTCAAGTGGACCTTCGATGAGAAGCTCAAGCAGGAGTCAATCGACATGGTCCGTCTCTACGCTCCGACTCTCGTTGAAGGGCTTGCCCGCAACCAGAGCGCCATCGCCATGGCGGAGTTCGATATCGTCTCGCGCTTCTCCAAGGACGACCGTGTCGCATCCCTGCTCTACCTCAATAAATATGGCGAGGTCCGCTGGTTCAAGGACCCGTCGATGATGACGAAGTCATTCGATGACTTCACCCGGCAGGTGAGCCTGCCCACCGACGCCATCGAGCAGGCCTGGCTGGCCAAGACCCCGATCGTGCGCGCGGTGCCCAATATGCCTCTCTACGACATCGCCATCCCCCTCTCCCTGCGAGGGGACGTCTTGGGCGTGCTCGATCTCCAGGTCAGCCGCGAGGGCGTGGTCAAGGTCATCAATAAGGCGATGAACAAGTACGCCGTGGGCGCGGTCGGCGTGCTCCTTCTCTTGGGCATTCCGCTCTACTTCTTCCTGCATCATTTCGTCATCAATCCTCTGCTGAACCTGCGTGACGCCATCGAGTCCATCTCCTTCAAGAACCTCGATATCAAGTTTCCCGCGCGCAACGATGAGATCGGCGAGCTGGCGGGCGTTTTCAGCATCTTCCTCTCTAAGGTGAAGGCGGAGATCGCCAATTCGATGGTGAAGGAAAGGTCTCGCGGCGCGGCCGAGGCGCGGTGGTGGGAGTCCATCCTCAAGGCGGTCGTCTCCAAGAACCACCGCGCAATCGTCGTCGATGAGGACAACAGCGTCCTGTATACGAATTTCCCCGTGACGGGCACGGTGACCACCGACGGCAAGCTCCATCTCCTCGATGTCATCGACAGCCAACAGCAGGACGTCCTGCGCCTGGTCAGCGTGGCGCTCGATAGCCCGAACCAGGTCAAGGAGGCGGACACGGTCTTTCGCAGCGAGCCCTGCCACGTCAAGGCGGTCCACCTCGATGAGGACGGCGAGACCAAGCGCACCCTTATCATCTTCGAATCGAAGAGCGTCGGCGCACGCGTTTGAGCCGTTGTCTTTCGTTGTCTTTCGCTTGCGTCCGCGTGCCGCTTCTGTTAAGCTTGTCTGGCATTCAGCCGCCTATTTAAGGAGACAAGAATGAGCTATCGAGTCAAGAGGATCGATCCCTACTGGATGAAGAACCCCATCCTTCCGATCACGGCGGCGGCGGGCGTGCTTGTCGCGCTGGTCGCCGTGCAGCGCGGGATGTTTCCCGCGGCGATCGCCGGCGTCGTCGTCGGCGGGCTGGCCGTGTTTCTTTCGACCAAGCCCGCGGTTTCAGCCGTGCTGGCCACGCTGGGACTTCTCGGCGGCCTGACGACCTTTCTCATCGTTCCGAACTCTCAGAACGCGTCGATGACGATCCCACTGAGGCTGCTGTCGACAGTCCTCTTTACGCTTTTCTACACCGTCCTCATGGACGGCGTCGTCCTGCTGATCGCCGTGCTCTACAACCTCTTCTCCGGCGCCATCGGCCTGGGCGGCCTGAGCCTGGATCTGGAAGACGAGGGCGCGGGCGAGGCGTAAGGCGGGATGCGCGTCAACGTCGTCTACGCGTCCCGCGAACCGAACCGCGCGGCGATGATCCTGGAAGCCCTGCAGGGCGCCGGGATGTCGGTCACCGTCGCACAGAGGGCCAAGGAAGTCAACGGCCTGCTCGCGCACCGCGGCTGCGACCTGCTTCTCATGGGTCAGAAGCTGGTCGACGAGGACGGCGTCGAGTTCGTCCGGGCGCTGCGCACCAAGGGCCCCGCCAAGCAGATGCCGATTGTCGCTCTCGTCGAGCACGCCGAACAGCCGGCCGCGGCCGTCTCATCGACCAGGCACGCCTACGCGCTCTTTGGGCGCGGCGGCCCCGCCCCGGCGACGGCTCCGGAGGCCTCGGCGAAGGATCGCGTCTCACTGCGCCTGGCCTTCTTCCAGGTGGGCGCCGATGAGTGCCTCTCGCTCAACTGGGACACCGCGGAGTGCCTGGCCCGCATCAAGGCGGTCCTGCGCCGGACTCAGTCCAGCGCCCCCGAGGAAATCATCAAGATGGGGGAGATCGAGCTCAATCTGACCAGCTACACCCTGCATGTGAGCGGCAAGCGGGTTCCGCTCACCTCCAAGGAACTGGACCTGCTCTACGTCTTCCTGAGCTCGGCCAATCGCGTCCTCTCGCGCCCGTACCTCATCGAGCGCGTCTGGGGCTACAACTATTTCGGCTCGCCGCGCACCGTGGACGTGCACGTCAGGCGCCTGCGCGAGAAACTGGGCAAGGCCGCTCGGCACATCACGACGATCCCCTGCGTGGGCTACAAGCTCGTTCCCCCCGGCACGGAAATGAGGAGATGACATGACGAAGCTTGCGAAGCTGCTCATCATCGACGATGACGCTCATTTGCGCGAGAGCCTGGCCGAGGTCCTGGAACTCGACGGCTTCGAGTGCCACCAGGCGGGCGCGGCCAAGGAGGGCATCGCGGCCGCTCTGAAGATCGTGCCCGAGGTCGTGATCATGGACATCCAGCTGCCGGATTCTTCCGGCTTCCAGATCTGCCAGGAACTGCGCAAGCGCTCCAAGACCATCATTCTGATCATGATGACCGGGCGCTTCCTTTCTTCCGAGGAGAAGAAGCAGGGCTTTGGGCTGGGCGCCGATGAGTACATCACGAAGCCCTTCGACTTGGCCGAGCTGTCCGCTCGAATCAAGCAGCTCCTCTCGCGCAACGCGTCCCGCGGCTGATAAGCCGGGCTTAGCCCATGGCTTCGAAGAGACGCGGCAAGCTCGCCTATAAGATCCTCTTCTGGTTTCTCATTATTTCGCTGGGGCCGATGATCTTCGTCGGGTACCAGCTGGTCAGCATCTCCCAGCAGTCCCTGCGCAAGGAGACCTTGGCCATGCAGGAATCCTTGGCGGTGGGATTTGCCGACACCGTCCATAAGTACGTGACCACTTTCCGCAACGTCCTGACGGAGACCTCGGGCCTGGAGGACTTCGTCACGATGAGCGCCGTCAAGCAGCAGCAGTACCTCAGCCGCATCCTCCAAATCCATCTGGCCGTGCTCGAGATCTCGGTCCTCAATGACAAGGGTGTGGAGGTCCTCCGTCTGGGCCGTTTCCTGGGGTCCAGCCCGGAGATGCGCGATTTCAGCCGTGAGGACGTGTTCCAGACGTCGGTCGGGACCAAGGGCCAATACATCGGCCGCCTGGAGCGCTTCCAGGGCCTCTACCCGACCGTGACCGTTTCAGTTCCCATACTCGACAGCCGCGCGAGCGCCGCCCGCGTCGTCGGCGTGCTGGCCGCCCGCGTCAGCCTCAATCCGCTTTCCACCATGCTTGCCATGGAGTTCCCCGCGACCGGCAAGAGCCAGGCCGCGGTCGTGGCTCCCGACGGCTTCCTCATCGCCCACTCGGACCCCAAGGAGATCTACAAGCCCGACGCGCGGCTGCCCGAGGATGTCTTAAAGGTCGTCACCACGCAGTCCAACGAGCGCGGCGGCGGGGAGATGGTCCTGCCCGACGGGCGGCGCCTGCTGGCGGCCTTCGCGGAGGCCCGCGACCTGGGCTGGATCGTTTACGTCCAGCAGCCCATCGAGGCCGCCAACGCGTCGGCCGAGGAGATGAAGTCGCAGATCGTGACCGTCCTGCTCGGCGTCGTGCTCGTGACGGTGCTCCTCTCGCTGTGGGTCGCGGGCCACATCACCCAGCCCATCCGCATGCTCAAGGAAGCGGCCGATCGCCTGGGCAAAGGGCAGTTCGAGGACCTCCCGGACGTGGTGACCACCAACGACGAGATCGGAGACCTGGCGCAGACCTTCCTCGGCATGAGCGAGTCGCTGAAAGAAAAGACGGGGGAACTCATCCACGCCAAGCAGGAACTGGAGAAGTTCACCAAGTTTCTTGAGAAGCGCGTCGACGCCCGCACGCGCGAGCTGAAGGCGGCGCAGGACGAATTGATCAAAAAGGAGCGCTTGGCGGCGATCGGCCAGATGGCCTCGGTCGTCGGCCATGAGATCCGTAATCCTCTGGCGGTGATCAACAACTCGATCTACTTCATCAAAACCAAGCTTGGCACGGCCGGCGAGCCGGACCCGAAGATCAGCAAGCACATCAAGATCATCGAGTCCGAGATTCAGCAGGCCAACGGCATCATCAACGAGATCCTGACCTACTCGCGCCAGCGCGAACTCAAGCTCGAGCGCGTTCAGGTCAACGCCTGGCTCGAGGAACTCCTCTGCGTCTATCCTTTCCCGCCGCATATCCAGCTGGAGAAAATCTTCGCCCCGGTCGACGTTCCCGTCGATATCGACACCACCGAGATGCAGCAGGCGCTGCGCAACCTCCTCGGCAACGCCGTCGAGGTGATGCCGGCTCCGAAGGGGGGCAAGCTCACGGTGCGGACCTGCATGCCCGAGCCCGGCTGGGTGGCCGTCGACGTGAGCGACGCCGGTTCGGGCATCCCGCAGGACGTCCTCGACAAGATATTCGCGCCGTTTTTCACCACCAAGGCGCGCGGCACGGGCCTGGGCCTGGCCGTCGTGCGCAAGGTCGTCGACCACCATCGGGGGCGCGTCGAGGTGGAGAGCCGGGTCGGGGCGGGCACGACCTTCAAGATATCCCTGCCCACGGCGGTTTGAGGATGAAAGGCAAGATCCTGATCGTCGACGACGACGCGAACATGAGGGAAAGCGTCAATGACAACCTCGAGGCCAACGGCTACGAGACCGCCCAGGCCGGCAGCACAGCTGAGGCCGTCGCCCAGGTCAAGAAGGACGCCTTCGACGTCATCTTGATGGACTACAACCTGACCGACGGCACGGGCATCGACGCGATCAAGCAGATCCGCGGGCTCGACGCCAAGAGCCAGATCCTCATGATCACCGCGCACGCCTCTCTGGACACCGCGCTCAAGGCCATCCAGGAGTCCGTTGACGACTTCCTGACCAAGCCCGTCAATTTTGACTTGCTTTTGCGCGCCATCGACAAGTCCCTGGAGAAGATGCGCCTCAAGCGGGAGAACGAGCGCCTCATCGTGGACCTCAAGAAGGCCAACGACCAGCTCGGGCACCTGTCGGCCATGAAGTCCAAGTTCATGTCCATGGCCTCCCACGACCTCTCCAACTCCTTGATGACCTTGCAGGTCAGCTTCGAGATGCTGGCGCAGACGATCGTTCCAGACGACGACCAGAAGAAGCGCATGCAGTACATCTCCAACGGCATCAGCCAGATCGCGCGACTCATCGAGGACCTGGTGGACTGGGCGTCGATCGAGCAGGGCAAGTTCCGCTTGGAGATGAATCTTTTCGACCCGGGCGGGATGGTGGAGGAAACGGTGGTCGGCCCCCAGGCGCGCGCCGCGTCGCGCGCTTTGACCCTCAAGACGCAGCTCGAAAGCGCTCTGCCGGCGATCAGCGCCGACAAGAAGCGCTTGGCCCAAGTGCTCAACAACCTCCTTGAGAACGCCATCCGGCACACGCCCAAGGGGGGCGCTATCACGGTCAGGGTCGTGCGGGACGCCGCGGCCGTCCGCTTCGCGGTGCAGGATACCGGCGAGGGCATCCCGGCCTCGGATCTCACGCGCATCTTCGAGAGCTTCTATCAGGCTTCCGGCGTTCCCGGAGGCTCCGGCGGCGGGCGGCTCGGCTTGGGGCTGTCCATCTCGCGGGAGATCGTGCAGAGCCACAAAGGCCGCATCTGGGTGGAGAGCGAGGGCAAGGGGAAGGGCGCGACCTTCCTTTTTACCATCCCCTGCAATTTCCGCACAGGTCCGTAGACGCCGTAGACGCCTCTTGACAAGAAGCTGAAACACCGTTATTAATAACGGGTCATTGTGCTAGACCCAGCGGAATATGAGGAGGAATCGCATGGCTGCGACCAAGGCTGCGCGTAAAGTTGCGCCCAAATATGCGCCGAGAAAGAAGGTCCGGGTTCTCATCGCCGACGACCAGACCCTGTTCCGCGAGGGCATCCGGGACCTTCTCGACAACGAGAAGATCATCGAGGTGGTCGGCGAGGCCGCGGACGGCCCGGAAGTCGTCCGTCTGGCCAAGAAGCTCAAGCCCGACGTGATCCTCATGGACATCAAGCTCCCGCGCCTGGACGGCGTCTCCGCCACGCGCTTGATCCGCAAGGAGTGCCCCAACACCAACGTGCTGATATTGTCCAGCTACGAGGACGAGGCGCACGTGATGGAGTCGATACAAGCCGGCGCCAACGGCTACCTCTCCAAGATGCTCCCGGCCGCGGAACTTGTCAACGCCCTCAAGGCCTTCGCCAACGACGGC
>CAYHNV010000100.1:0-9173 GCA_964358065.1 uncultured Elusimicrobia bacterium
CGGCGTCGTCGCCTTCGGCAAGAAATGGGCGCTGGCCTTCAAGGCCGAGACCCACAATCACCCTTCCGCGCTCGAGCCCTACGGCGGGGCCGCGACGGGCGTGGGCGGCGTCGTGCGCGACGTGCTGGGCTGCGGACTGGGGGCCAAGCCCGTGCTCAACACCGCTGTCTTCTGCCTGGGCCGGCCGGACTACAAGGGGGCTTTGCCCGAGGGCGCCCATCACCCGGCTCGCACCCTGCGCGGCGTGGTCGGCGGCGTGCGCGACTACGGCAACCGCATGGGCATCCCCACCGCGGGCGGCGGCATCTGGTTTGATGCTGATTATCGCCTCAACCCCCTGGTCTTCTGCGGCACCGTCGGCATCCTCCCGCAGTGGGCCGTCAAAAAAGAAGTCAAGCCGGGCGAGCTCATCGTGACGGTGGGCGGGCGCACGGGACGCGACGGCCTCCATGGAGCGACCTTCTCCTCGGCCAACCTCGGCGCGGACGCCCCCTCCTCCGCGGTGCAGATCGGCCACGCGATCGTCGAGAAGCGCGTGCTGGATGCCCTGCTGCGCGCGCGCGACCGCCGCCTCTACTCCTCGGTGACCGACTGCGGCGCGGGAGGATTCTCCTCGGCCGTCGGCGAGTTGGGCGCGCACTGCGGAGCGCGCGTGCGCCTGGAAGCCGTCCCGCTCAAGGCCTCCGACTTGGAGAGCTGGGAGATCTGGCTGTCCGAGTCCCAGGAGCGCATGATTCTCTCAGTTCCTCCCAAGAACTTAACGGCCCTCGAGGCCGTCTTCGCCGCTGAAGACTGCGAGCTCGCCGTCATCGGCGAGTTCACGCGCGCCGGCCGCCTCGAAGTCGTGCACCACGAGCGCACGGTCGTCGACCTGGACATGAAGTTCCTTCACCATGGCCTTCCCCGCGGCGCGCGTTCGGCCGTCTGGACCGCGCCGCCTGCGGCCAAGGCCTCCGGCGGCGTCGAGAAGAAGCTCTCGCAGGCCGTGCGTGAAGCCGTCGCCCATCTCAACGTCTGTTCGCGGGAGTGGGTCATCCGGCAGTACGACCATGAGGTCCAAGGCGGCACGGTCATCAAGCCCCTCCAGGGCGTGCGCCACGACGGCCCCGGCGACGCCTGCGTGATGTGGCCCTACGCGGCCACGGGAGACCTGGAGGACTACTCCGGCTTCTCCGTCGCCCACGGGCTCAACCCGGAGTACGGCAGGCTCGACCCCTACTGGATGGCCCTGGCCTGCGTCGACGAGGCCCTGCGCAACCTCACCTGCGTGGGCGCCGATCCGGCGCGCGCGGCACTCCTCGACAACTTCTGCTGGGGCAGCCCCGACGACCCGAAACAACTGGGCGCGCTCGTGCGCGCGGCCGAGGGCTGCCGCGACGCGGCCAAGGGCTTCGCCGCACCTTTCATCTCCGGCAAGGACAGCCTCTTCAACCAGTCCAAGGACGAGACGGGCCGGGAGCTTGCGATTCCCGGAACGCTGCTGATCTCGGCCCTTTCCATCATCCCGGACATGCGCAAGGCCGTGACCATGGACTTCAAGGGCCCGGGCAACGCCCTCTATCTCATCGGGCGCACCAACGACGAGATGGGCGGCTCCCTGTACAACAAACTTCTCGGACGGACCGGCGGCGAGGTCCCCAAGGTCTGCCCCGCCGCGGCACTCGATGGATTTAAGTCCCTGCACGCGGCCATCCTCAGGGGCCTGGTGCTCTCCGCCCACGACCTCTCCGACGGCGGGCTGGCGGTCGCCTCGGCCGAGATGGGATTTTCCGGCGAGTTCGGCTGTCTTCTCGATCTCGACGAGATGCCGCGCGACCCGCGCATCTACTGCAACGCCACGCTCCTCTTCTCCGAAAGTCCCAGCCGCATCCTCGTCGAGGTCAAGCCCGAGGCCGAAAGCGCCTTCCTCCGCCATTTCGGCAAGGGGGCCAAGTCGGCGTGCGTGCGCCGCGTGGGGCAGACCACGGCCAACCCCGTACTCAAGGTCGTCGGCCTGGACGGCTCCACGATCCTGGAGGAGTCCCTGAGCGAACTCAAGAACGGCTGGCAGAACACCTTGCCGGCGGCGCTGGCATGAAGAACCCGAAAATCCTGGTCCTGCGCTCCGCGGGGACGAACTGCGAGCTCGAGACGGCCGCGGCGTTCAAGCACGTCGGAGGCGCTCCCGAGCTCGTCCATATCTCGGAACTGCGCGGGGGCAAGAAGCGCCTGATGGACTACGCCGTCCTCGCCGTCCCCGGCGGCTTCTCTTATGGCGACGACGTCGGCGCGGGCAAGGTCCTGGCCAACCAGATTCGTCACACCCTGACAGACCTGCGCCAGTTCGTGCGCCTGGGACGCCCGGTCATCGGCATCTGCAACGGCTTCCAGGTCCTGGTCAAGGCGGGCATCCTGCCCCACTCCAACGCCTGCGACCAGACCGCCGGCTTCATCTTCAATGACTCCGGCCGCTTCGAAGCAAGGTGGGTCCACCTGCGCCTGAACACGCAGTCCTCCTGCCTCTTCTTCAAGGGCCTGCCCGAGATGATCGAGCTGCCCGTGGCGCACGGCGAGGGCAAGCTTGTGCTCAAGAGCCCGCGCCTTCTTGAGGAGCTCAAGAAGAACAAGTCCATCGCCCTCCAATACGTCACGGAGGACGGCAAGCTGCTGGGTTATCCGCACAACCCAAACGGCTCCATCTTCAACATCGCGGGCATGACAAACCCCGAGGGCAACGTCCTCGGCCTCATGCCCCACCCCGAGCGCTTCGTGGCCGTCCAACAGCATCCCAACTGGACCCGCCAGACCTATCGCAAGCAAGCGATCGGCCTGGAGATGTTCCGCAACGCCGTCGCTTACGCGCGCTGACTCCAAAGAGTCGCCGGACCGGCCGCAGGCTGGGTCCAAAGACCAATGCGCCCTAGGCTTTTGGACTCAGGCGACGGTCCGCCCATCCCTCTACAATATCGGCAGAGTTCTCACAAGGAGGCCGAACATGAGGCCGAACATGTTCCCACGAAAGAGTTCCGCAATGATCCTGGCCGCGCTGGTAATGGCGGCCGTTGCAAGCGCGCAGGAGTCCGCCTTCTCCGAGTTGGGTCTCCATGTCGGCATCAACATCGGATCCCCTCGGCAAGAGCAAGAGCGCTGGCGCCAGCCCGATGCTCAGCGTCGCTACAATGACGTCGGACACGGAGCAGCCGTCCGTTCCTGCATGAAGGCTTCCTTCGACAGTGAGAAGAAGAATTGTGTCGAGGCCGCCAACGCGGCCATGTTTTTCGATCCAGCCGCCGCCGAGGCCTGCGGCGAGATGAGCTTCGGCAGCGCCATCACCTCCTGCCTGAATGCAGTCGCCAATAAGACCTACCTGCCCGACGAGATCCACCTGTGCAGGGACAGCTCCTTCGACAGGGGAAAGGTTGACTGCTTCCGCAGCGCCGGAAGGCGCTATGAGGGACGTCCGCGCTACGAGAGAAGGCCGGACCTGGACTCCTATATTCTCCGACAATTGCGCCAGATCCGCACCGACATCGAACGGGGGAACATCCTCCGCACGGTCGCCGGGCTGACGCAGTTGATCTCTTTCGTCGAAGAGGGCTCGCGGTAAGCGAGCCTCCCGGCAACAAGCGGCATCGGGCCCCGTTTGGGGGGCCTTGACGTAATGACCACTTGTGACTATAATATAGTCATGATATCGGTCAATATCGCCGTGCTCAAAGCTAAGCTCAGCTTCTACCTCGGTCAAGTCAAGCAGGGAAACGAGGTCCTCGTCATGGATCGAAACACCCCCGTGGCCAGAATGCTCCCCTCGGCCGGCCGCACCCCGGACCTGGTCCTGGTCGGGGCCAAAAGGAGCCCCGCCGACCTCAAGACGATGAAGTTCCGCCCGGTGAAGCGCCGGACGGACTCGGTCGAGCTGCTCCGGGAAGAGCGCGATCGAAGGTGAAAGCCTATCTGGACACATCCGTCATTTTAAGGAAGCTCCTCGGCGAACCCGGCGCGCTCAAGGAGTGGGGACATTGGGACGAAGGCTGCACAAGCGAGCTCACCCGCGTCGAGTCCCTGCGCACCCTGGACCGGCTCCGGCTTCAAGGCAGCCTCGACGACGGCGAGGTCGCCGAAAAAATGGAGCTTCTCAGGGATGTCCTCGAAACGGCCGACATGATCGGGCTTGATTCGCGGGTCCTGGACCGGGCTTCGCAAAGCTATCCCACCGTCGTCGGCGCCTTGGACGCCATCCATCTCGCCAGCGCTCTGCTCTATCTCGAACATAGAAAGGAAAAGCTCATTTTCATGACCCATGATCGCCGTCTTGGGATAGCGGCTCAAGCCCTCGGCTTTGAAACGCGCGGCCTCAACTGAGTCGCGCGCCCCAAAAGCGATATACTCCGTGCATGTGCGGGATCTTCGCGGTCAGCGGCCGGTCTGACGCGGCCGAGCTGACGCAGCTCGGACTCTTCGCCCTCCAGCACCGCGGCCAGGAGTCGGCCGGCATCGTCACCGCCGGCAACGACTCCGAGCTTCACGCCCACATCGGCATGGGCCTGGTCAGCGAAGTCTTCGCCGAGGGCGCGGCGGCCCGACTCGAAGGACGCGTCGCCATCGGCCACGTGCGCTACGCCACGACAGGGGCCAGCCATCTGCGTAACGCCCAGCCCCTGGTCTTCAAGACGGGCCACGGCCCCCTGGCCATCGCCCACAACGGCAACCTCACCAACGCCCTCCAGGTGAAGAAGAAGCTGGAGACGCGGGGTGCCATCTTCCAGTCCTCCACCGACTCCGAGGTCATCGTCCATCTGCTGGCGCGCCAGGAGGGCCCCATCGAGGACGCCCTGATCGCCAGCCTGCGCCAGGTCGAGGGGGCCTACTCCCTTCTTCTGCTGTCCTGCGACAAGCTCATCGCGGTGCGCGACCCCTACGGCTTCCGGCCCCTGATCCTCGGGCGCCTGGGCGGCGCCTATCTCTTCGCCTCGGAGACCTCGGGCCTCAACCTGGCGGGCGCCGAGACGGTGCGGGAACTCGAGCCCGGCGAGATGGTCATCATCGAGGGCTCCAAGCTCAAGAGCCTCAAGCCCTTCGAGGCCGTGCCCGCCCCCGCGCGCTGCGTATTCGAGCAGGTCTACTTCGCGCGCCCCGACTCCATAATCTTCGGCCGGGGCGTGCAGGCCGCGCGCCGCGACCTGGGCCGCGCGCTGGCCCTGGAAATGTCCAAGGTCAAGGCCGACGTCGTCGTCCCTGTTCCCGACTCGGGCGTCGCGGCCGCGCTCGGCTTTGCCGAGGCCTCCGGCATCCCCTTCGAAATGGGCCTGGTGCGATCCCACTACATCAGCCGCACCTTCATCAAGCCCACCCAGGAACTGCGCGAGAAGGCCGCGATGCTCAAGCTGGCCCCCGTGCACGAAGCCGTGCGCGGCAAGCGCGTGCTCCTCATCGACGACTCCATCGTGCGCGGCACGACCTCCAAGAAGATCTGCAAGAGCCTGCGCGAGGCGGGCGCGCGCGCGATCCACATGGGCGTCACGAGCCCGCCCATCGTCTCGCCCTGCTACTACGGCATCGACACCCCGCGCGCCGCCGAACTCATCGCCAACGCCAAGACCTTGGAGGACATCCGCAAGTTCCTCGAAATCGACGGTCTCCAGTACCTCAGCCTGACCGGCATGCTGCGCGCCGTCGGCAAGGGCGACGAGTCCGGCTGGTGCACCGCCTGCTTCACCCGCCGCTATCCGACGCCGATCCCGGATTATCAGGTCGCGCAGGCCGTGAAGTGAGCCAAGAAGCCCCCTGGGGGTGGACGCCCATCGTGAAGAGCCTCCCGTTCCAACCCGCGCTGGTCTTCGTCCTGCTGGGCTTGCTGGCCGAGCCTATCGCGAGCCAAGCCCCCTGGCTGCTGCGCGCCTCCTGCGAAGGTCGCCCGCGCGCGATGCTGGCGGCCGTCGGACTGATTGTCTACATCGCCGCGGGCATGCCCCTGGCCTGCGCGGCCTATTACCTGGGCTTTGCTCGACGAAGAATCCCGCCCTCCCGCCCCCGGACCTTCGCCGACCTCAGCTTCATCCTGGTTCTGCTCGTCAGCGCGCTCACGCTGGCCGTGCTGGGCCGCGGCCTCACGGCGCGCTGGACCATCCTCCAGCCCTCCCTGGCCACGCTGCGCAACGCCTGCTGGAAATAGTACATTTCGAGAGATGACAACGCTCTCCATCCACTGGAACCGCTGCCGGGGCGACATCTGGGGTGAGTTCTCCGCCGTGGACCTCGACGACCGCCACTTCGACGATCTCGAAGGAGTCTTCGTGGTCTGGATGGGAGGCTCCTCGCCAGCCGCCATCGCCGTCGGCTCGGGCCGCATCCGCAACACCCTCAAGGAACTGCGCGCCGACCCGGCCCTGTCGGCCTACCGGGAAAAAAAGCTTCTGGTGTCATGGGCAAAAGTCGATCAAGCGGCGCGCGCGGGCGTAGCCCGCTACCTCATTGAAGCTCTCAAGCCGCGTATCGCCCAACCGTCCCCGTCTGCCGTCCCCATAGAAGTCAACGCTCCCGGCCGCGGCGAAGCCGCTCCTCCGGATGTGGGCGCCCCCCCCCCCCGCCCGGGGCCGCGCCGGGCGGGGGGCCCCCCCCAGGGGGAACCGGCGGTCGACGCCGCCGCGCGTCTCGCGCTCCAGCAACTCTTCACGGACATGCTGCGCAAGGCTCGGGAACCGGGCAAGAGCGGGTTCTTCGGGGGGGCGGCCAAACCCAAGACGCCGGAAGAAGGCCTCGTCGTCGAACTCGTCCAGATCGTCTTCCACGAGGCCTTGAAGATGCGCGCCTCCGATGTCCACCTCGAGCCGATGGAGTCGTACCTGCGCGTGCGCTTCCGCCTCGACGGCATCCTGGAAGAGGTCCTGAAAATCCCCCACAACCTCAATCTGCGGGTGGTCTCGCATGTGCGCGTCATGTGCGGATTGGACCCCGAGAAGGGCGTGGGCTCCGGTCGCCCGGAAGACGGACGCATGGCGATCAACATCGACAACCAGGAGGCCGACCTGCGCCTGTCCACCTTCCCCATTTCCTACGGCGACAAGGCCGTGCTCCGCATCATCCCCCGATCGAGCCTGGTTCCCACGATGGGAGAAATGGGCCTCGAAGCCAAGACCGTCGAGGCCCTCCAGCACCTCATCGTCCGTCCGCAGGGGATGTTCGTCGTGACCGGTCCGACGGGCAGCGGCAAATCCACCACCCTCTACACCATCCTGCAGGCCCTCAACGACCCCACGCGCAATATCGTGACACTGGAAGACCCGATCGAGAAGAAAATCCCAGGCATCAGCCAGGGACTCATCCAGCCTAAGGCCGGCTTCGGCTTCGCCGAGGGACTGCGCGCCATCCTGCGCCAGGACCCCAACATCATCATGGTCGGAGAGGTCCGCGACCAGGAGACGGCCGAGATCGCCCTCTCCGCCTCCCTGACCGGACATATGCTCTTTACGACCCTGCACACGGTCAGCGCCCTGGGCGCGCTCACGCGCCTGGTGGACATGGGCCTGGAACCTTTCCTCATCGCCTCGGCGCTGACCGCCGTCTCCGCCCAACGTCTGGTGCGCACGGTCTGCAACGCCTGCGCCCGCCCTTACGAAGCATCGCGCACGGAGATGGCGGACCTCAATGCCCGCACCCGGAAGACGGGCACCCCCCTGCCTGAGAGCCTGAACGCCGGACTACGTGTCGGCACGGGCTGCGACGCCTGCCGCGGCACCGGCTATCTGGGACGCACCCTCCTCTTCGAGCTGGCCGCGATGACGCCTCCCCTGCGCGAGATGGTCTTGAAGAAGGGCTCCATCGACGATCTAAAAACCGTGGCCTCCCGCAACGGCATGGAGACCCTCCTCCTCGACGGCCTGCGCAAGGCCGCCTCGGGGCGGACGACCCTCTCCGAGGTCCTGCGCGTCGTCGACTCATCCGAGTAACGTGAAGGTACTGCTGCTGGGCCGCGGCGGACGCGAGCACGCTCTGGCTTGGGCCCTGACCCGCAGCCCGCGCCTGAGGAAGCTGTGGGCGGCGCCCGGCTCCGAGGCCATGGCTGCGCTTGCCGAACGAGTCGACCTCGACATCCTGGACGGCGCCGCCGTCGTGCGCTTCGCGCGCGAGAAGGACGTCGATTTGATCTTCGTGGGACCCGAAGCTCCGCTCGCCGCGGGCGTCTGCGATGCCGCGCGCGCCGCCGGCTTCCTCGTCTTCGGCCCCTCTCAAGCCGCTGCGCGGCTTGAGACCTCCAAGGCATTCGCCAAGAACTTCATGGCCCGTCACGCCATCCCCACGGCGCGCTCCCGCGCCTGCGCGGACTCGGCGCAAGCCAAAAACGCCGCGCATGAATTCGGCGGCATCTGCGCCGTCAAAGCCGACGGCCTGGCGGCGGGCAAGGGCGTAATCGTCTGCCGCACGCTCGCCGAAGCGGAGGCCGCCGCCGACTTGCTCGGCTCCACGGCCGCCGGAAGGACCCTCATCGTCGAGGAACTCCTCGAGGGCCCGGAGCTCACCGTCATGCTCCTGACCGACGGCCGGTCCTGCGCGGTCCTGCCTCCCAGCCGGGATCACAAGCGTCTTCTCGATGATGACAAAGGGCCGAACACGGGCGGCATGGGCGCCATGGCGCCGGCGCCCGTGGACGCGCGGACTTGGCGGCTCATCCAGGACGACATCCTGGCTCCCACCTTGGCCGGCCTGGCCAAAGACGGTCTCGACTACCGCGGCGCCCTTTACGCGGGCATCATGCTGACAAAAGATGGGCCGAAGCTGCTGGAATACAACGCCCGCTTCGGAGACCCCGAGACACAGGCCGTCCTGCCGCTGCTCGGCGCCGATCTTCTCAGCCTCGCCGCGGACTGCGCCGCGGGCAAGCTCCAAGACGGCCTGATCCCGACCAAGCCCGGCGCCTGCGTCGCGATTACTCTCGCCACCCCCGGCTATCCGAGTTCGCCGAAGACTGGAATGACGCTCGACTTGTCCGGGACCGAGGACTTGCCGGACGTGCTGGTCTTCCACGCCGGAACGAAGAAGGACGGCGCGGGCTGGACCTCGACCGGGGGACGGGTCTTGACCGTCGTCGGCCTCGGGAGGGCCCTCGCCGCGGGGCGCGCGCGCGCCAACCCCCCCGCCCCACGCCACCCGCGGGGGGGGGGGGGGGGCCGGGGCGCCCCCGCCCCGCCGCGCAGGGG
>CAYHNV010000101.1:0-8973 GCA_964358065.1 uncultured Elusimicrobia bacterium
TCGGCCGTGAAGTCCACATGTCCGGGGGTGTCGATGATGTTGATGGCGCAGTCGCGCCACTTGCAGAAGGTCGCCGCCGCGGTGATCGTGATGCCGCGCTCGCGCTCCTGGGGCATCCAGTCCGTCGTCGTGGCGCCATCGTGCACTTCGCCGATCTTGTGGATGCGGCCGGTGTAGTAGAGAATGCGCTCGGTCGTGGTGGTCTTGCCGGCATCGATATGGGCGATGATGCCGATGTTACGGACTTTGTCAAGCGAGGCTTCTCTAGGCATAATTTATTACCAGCGGTAATGGGCGAAGGCGCGATTGGCCTCGGCCATCTTGTGGGTGTCCTCACGTTTCTTAAACGCAATGCCTTCCTTCTTGTTCGCCGCAAGGATCTCCTCGGCGAGGCGCTCGGCCAGCGGCTTGCCGGACTTCGCGCGGGCCGCATCCAGCATCCAGCGCATGGCGAGCGTGGAGGAACGGTTCGGGGCGACCTCGATTGGCACTTGATAGGTGGCGCCGCCGACACGGCGGGCCTTCACCTCAAGCAACGGGCGGATGTTCTCGATGGCGCGCGTGAACACATCGAGCGCATTCTCCTTCGTCTTCTCGGCGACGATATCGAGGGCGTCATACATCACGCGCTCGGCGACGGACTTCTTGCCCTGATGGTCGAGCTTGTTGATCAGGCGCGAGACGAGCACGGACTTGAACTTATAGTCGGCCGGCGGCAGGGGCCGACGATCACGGGGACGGAGTCCTTTGCGTGGCATGTTCTATATCCTCTCGGGGCTTATGACTTCGCGGCGGCTTTGGGACGCTTGGCACCGTAGAGCGAACGTCCCTGTCTGCGGCCTTCCACGCCGGAGGCGTCCAGGACGCCGCGGATGATGTGATAGCGCACGCCGGGCAGGTCTTTCACGCGACCGCCGCGGATCATCACGATGGAGTGTTCCTGCAGGTTGTGGCCGACACCGGGGATGTAGCCCGTAACCTCGATGCCGTTGGTCAGCTTGATGCGCGCGATTTTGCGCAGGGCCGAGTTGGGCTTCTTCGGGGTCGTGGTCTTGACCAAAGTGCAAACGCCGCGCTTCTGCGGGCAAGACTGCAGGGCGGGGGCCTTGGGGTGAGTGCGTTTCTTGCTTCGGCCGAACCGGATAAGCTGCCTGATTGTGGGCATGACGAGGTCTCCTACTGCTGTTGCGCCGCCAGCGCAGCCTGCGCGGCGAGCTTCATGAGTTTTTCGCGGGCTTGCAGGCCCGTGCCGGCCGGGATCATGTGGCCGATGATGACGTTTTCCTTAAGGCCCTTCAGGTAGTCGACCTGCGACGTGGTCGCGGCCTGAGTGAGAACACGGGTCGTCTCCTGGAAGCTCGCGGCCGAGACAAACGAGCTCGACGCCAGAGAGGCCTTGGTGATCCCGAGCAAGACGGGCTCGGCTTGCGCCTCCTTGCCCCCCTTCTCCTTGGTGCTGCGGTTCTCTTCGGCGAAGTAGAAGCGGTTGGCGATCTCACCCTTAAGAAACGGGGTATCTCCGGAGTTCTCGATCTTGACGTTCTGGAGCATCTGGCGGACGATGCACTCGATGTGGCGATCCGAGATGGTCACGCCCTGCAGGCGATAGACTTCCTGGATCGCATTGACCAAGAACTCCTGAACTTCCTTGATGCCCTTGACGTGCAGGACGTCGTGCGGGTTGATCGCGCCGTCGGTGATCGCCTCGCCGACGCCGACACGGTCTCCTTCGTACACGACAAGATGCTTGCCTTGCGGGATGAGGTACTCGCGAACCATGTCCGTCTCCTCGTTGCGCACGGAGACCTGAACGAGCCCCTTGGCGCCGATTCCGAGGCTGACGACGCCCTCGATCTCGGAAATGATGGCGGAACTCTTAGGGCGACGAGCCTCGAAAAGTTCGGATACGCGCGGCAGACCGCCGGTGATGTCCTTGGACTTCGTGATCTCCTGAGGGATCTTCGCCATGATGTCGCCGACGTGCACGGCCTGTTTCTCGGAGACGACCAGGATCGTGTCGGTCGGCAACGGGAACGCCGCGACCTCCTTGCCGCCCTTTTCAACGCTGACGCGCGGGTTGAGGCGCTTGGCCCCGCCCTCGCCGCGGGCGCCTCGCCGCGGCTCCTGCTCGCTGATGCGGCGCTCGACGATGCCGGTAATCTTATTCAGGTCGGTGCGTAGGGAGACTCCTTCCTTCACGTCTTTGAGCGTCACGACGCCGTCGTGTTCGGAGACGATCGGCATCGTATATGGGTCCCACTCCGCGATGAGCACGTTAGGTTCCAACTTCGCGCCGTCCTTGACCTTCAGGCGCGCGCCATATGGAACCTTATGCTCCTCAACGACGCCTGTCGTCTTGTCGTGGACCAACGCCATGCTGGCGCGCGAGACCACGACCGTGGAGCCATCGTGGTTCTCAATGGTGCGGACGTTTTTGAACTCAAGCCTGCCGCCCCTGAGCGTCAGGACCTGGGCCCGCTTGGTGACGCGGGAGGCAGCACCCCCAATGTGGAAAGTGCGCAGGGTCAGCTGAGTGCCGGGCTCGCCGATCGACTGGGCCGCGATGATGCCGACAGCCTCGCCGATTTCAACCATGCGGCCGTTGGCGTTGTTCATGCCGTAGCACTTGGCGCAGACGCCGTGGAGCGCTTCACAGGTCAGCACGGACCGGGCGCGGACCATCTCAAGACCCGCGGCCTTGATCTCAACCTGGGCCTCCGCGTTGACGTATTCACCCGCCTCGACGATAACCTTGTCGACGGTCTTCTTCCCCTCGACAACGGCCACGACGACGTCCTCGAGGACCACGCGGCCAAGCAGGCGTTCATCCAGAGGCTCGATGATCTCGTCGCCGGCGGAAAGATTTCCAAGGCGCACGCCGTTGATCGTGCCGCAGTCGTCCTCGGTAATGACGAGGTCGTGGGCGACATCGACAAGACGACGCGTCAGGTAGCCGGCGTCCGCAGTCTTGAGCGCGGTGTCGGCAAGACCCTTACGACCGCCGTGGGTGGAGATGAAGTACTCAAGGACCGTCAGGCCCTCGCGGAAGTTCGAGATGATCGGCTGCTCGATGATCTCGCCAACGCCGCCGGTCAGCTTCTTCTGGGGCTTGGCCATCAAGCCGCGCATGCCCGCCAGCTGGCGCACCTGCTGACGGCTTCCGCGCGCGCCGGATTTCTCCATCAGACGCACGGTGTTGAACCGCGCTTCGCCGGCTTTAAAGGGCTTATTCTCGTCCTCGTCCATCTTGTCGAACATCACGTCAGAGATCCGCTCGGTAACATGGGTCCAGATGTCGATGATCTTATTGTAGCGCTCGCTCTCGGTGATGACGCCGTTCTTGGCCTGCTGTTCGATGAGCTTGACCTTCTTGCGAGCCTCGATGATCTCATCCTTCTTGATCTTCGGGATGTGCATGTCCGAAACCGAGATGGAGAGCCCGGCAACCGTGGCGTAGTGGAAGCCCGCGCGCTTCAAATCGTCAAGAAGCAGGACGGTCCGGTAATGCCCAAGGGTCTTGAAGCAGCGCTCGACGAGTTGGGAAAGCTCTTTCTTGCCCATGCTCTTGGTCTCATTGGACTTTTTTGGGCCCTTCTTGAGCTTTTCCTCGACGAACTCGTGGAGTTCCTCGGGGACGATCAGGCAGAAGAGCACACGGCCGACGGTCGTGTACTGCTTCCACGCCTTCGCGTCCATGCGGTCTTCCTTGGCGAGGTCCTCCTCGATGACGGTCGTGATGCCGCGGACCTTGATGCGCGCGTGCAAGTCCACCTTGCGATTCTGGTAGGCGGTCATGACCTCGGAACTGTCGCCGAAAATCATGCCTTCTCCCTTCTCGCCCGACTTTTCCTTCGTCAGATAAGCCAAGCCGAGGACCATGTCGTGCGACGGGACCGCGATCGGCTTGCCGGAGGCGGGAGAGATGATGTTGTTGGACGCCATCATCAGCAGCTTGGCTTCGAGCTGGGCTTCTTGAGACAGCGGGACATGGACGGCCATCTGGTCGCCGTCGAAGTCGGCGTTGAAAGCCGCGCAGGTCAGAGGATGGAGCTGGATCGCTTTGCCCTCGATGAGCACGGGCTCGAAAGCCTGGATGCCGAGGCGGTGCAGCGTGGGAGCGCGGTTCAGGAGGACGGGATGGCTCTTGGTCACGAACTCCAGGATGTCCCATATCTCCGGACGCACCTTCTCGAACATGCGCTTGGCGGCCTTGAGCGTGAGGCTGCCGGTTTTCATCAACTCGCGGATGATGAACGGGCGGAAGAGCTCGAGGGCCATCTCCTTCGGCAGGCCGCACTGATTGATCCTTAGGTTCGGCCCGACGACGATGACTGAGCGGCCTGAGTAGTCGACTCGCTTGCCGAGCAGGTTCTGGCGGAAGCGGCCCTGCTTGCCCTTGAGGATGTCCGATAGGGACTTCAAAGGCCGGTTGCCGGCGCCGACGACCACGCGGCCGCGGGCGCCATTCTCGAAAAGAGCGTCCACGGACTCCTGGAGGAGGCGCTTCTCGTTGAAAATCATGACTTCGGGCGCGCGCAGGGCCTCGATATGCTTGAGGCGATTGTTGCGGTTGATGATGCGTCTATAAAGGTCGTTCAGGTCGCTCGTCGCGAAACGTCCGCCTTCCAGGGGAACGAGCGGCCGCAACTCGGGAGGGATGACCGGCAGGGTGGTGAGAATCATCCACTCAGGCGAGTTGCCGGACTCGAGGAAACCCTGCAGGATGCGCAGGCGACGGATCAGCTTGGTGCGCTCGGCCTCGGAAGTCACGTTGACCAGCGTGGCGATGATCTGCTCGGACTCTTCCTTGGGCTTGACCTTGGAGAGCAGGGTATGGATGGCGCCGGCGCCGATGTCCACCTTGAGCTTGGTGCGGTATTCGGCGCGACCCTTGCGGACCTCGTCCTCGTTGAGAAGGTCGCCGGACTTGTAGACGGCACGGCCCGAGGAGTCGACGAGATCGTCCAGCACGATGTACTGGGCGTAATAGACGACTCGTTCAAGGTCGCTCGTCTTCATGTCCAGGATGATGCCGATGCGCGAGGGCGTCTTCTTTAAAAACCACACGTGGGCGACGGGCACGGCCAGTTCGATGTGCCCCATGCGCTCGCGGCGGACCTTGGCCTCGGTCACCTCGACGCCGCAGCGGTCGCAGACAATGCCCTTGAACTTCACCCAGCGGTACTTGCCGCAGGCGCATTCGAAGTCGCGCGCGGGGCCGAAGATGCGCTCGCAGAAGAGACCGTCGCGCTCGGGCTTGAGCGTACGGTAGTTGATGGTCTCGGGCTTCTTCACCTCGCCGAAGGACCAGTTCGTGATCTGCTCCGGAGACGCGATCGAGAGACGGATGGCTTGGAAATCAAAGAAGTCGAGGGAGTCCGACTTCCTCTTCTTCTTGCCGCCGAGCGAGAGCTTCTTGTCCTGGGTCGCGATGAAAGCCATGTTTATTTCCTCGCCGTTTCCTTTGCGTCTTCCTTCTCAGCCTTCTCGCCCCGAACCGCGCCATCAGCTCCGAGCTTGAGGAGTTCCACGTTGAGGCCCAGCGCCTGAAGCTCCTTAACGAGGACCTTGAACGACTCCGGCACGCCGGGCTGGGACGGAGCCTCTCCCTTGATGATCGCCTCGTACATCTTCGTGCGGCCCTGGACGTCGTCCGACTTGACGGTCAGGAGCTCCTGGAGCATGTAGGCCGCGCCATATCCTTCAATGGCCCAGACTTCCATCTCTCCGAAACGCTGGCCTCCGAACTGGGCTTTGCCTCCCAGCGGCTGGCGGGTAATGAGGCTGTAGGGCCCCGTCGAACGCGCATGGATCTTATCCTCAACCAAATGGTTCAGCTTGAGGATGTACATATAGCCGATCGAGACCTTCTCATGGAACGCCTCGCCGGTGCGCCCGTCATAGAGCGTGATGCGGCAGTCGTCGGAGGGCAGATACTTCTCCGGCACGCCCTGGTCCTTCAGATGCTTCTTGGCTTGACGGACCATGCCGCCGATCTCTCCCTCGCTGGCGGAGTCGAAGACAGGATTAAGGGTCTGCACGCCTAAGGTGTGCGCGGCCCAGCCCAGCATCGCCTCGAGGAGCTGGCCGATGTTCATGCGCGAAGGCACGCCCAGCGGGGAGAGGACGACGTCGAGCGGCGTGCCGTCCGGCAGGAACGGCATGTCTTCCTCAGGGAGGATCTTCGCGACGATGCCCTTGTTGCCATGTCGGCCTGCGAGCTTGTCGCCGACCTGAATCTTGCGGCGCGACGCGATGTAGACCTTGACCACCTTATTGACGGTCACGGCCAGGTCGTCGCCCTGCTTGACGTTCTCCTTTTCGCGGGCGGCATCGGCGCGGAGCTTGTCCTCCATTGCCTCATAGAAAAGCTCGAGACGTTCCTTCTCCTGGGCGCGCTTGGCGGCAGAGACGGGCTCCAAGGCCTCAAAAGACTCCTTGCGGTGCTGCTTGAGGGTCGCCAGATCGCCGTCCAGCTTCTCTTGGATCGCTTCGAGGCGCTTGCGCTCCTCCCCCTTCGCGAGCTTCTCGCGACGGACGAAGACGCGCGTGCCGATGATCTTGCCCGAGACGCCGGGCGGCACGCGCAAAGAAGCATCCTGGACATCTTCGGCCTTCTTGCCGAAGATGACCTTCAACAGGCGCTCTTCAGGGGTGAGCTGCTGTTCGCCCTTCGGAGTGACCTTGCCCACCAGAACGTCTCCCTGGCGAACGACCGTGGAAGGGATGACGACGCCGCTTTCATCGAGGCTCTCCAACGACTCGGTCCCGACGTTCGGGATGTCGCGGGTGATCTCTTCGGGTCCCAGCTTCGTGTCGCGGGCCTCGACCTCGAACTCGGAGATGTGGATGGAGGTGAAGATGTCGTCCTTGACGAGCTTCTCCGACAGGAGGATGGCGTCTTCGTAGTTGTAGCCGTCCCACGGCATAAACCCGACGAGGAGGTTGCGGCCCAGCGCCAACTGACCCTCGGCGCACGCCGAACCGTCTCCCAAGACGTCGCCGGCCTTGACCTGGGTCCCGGTCGTCGCCGTGGCCGTCTGGTTGATGCAGGTGTCCTGGTTCGACCGGGAGTACTTGCGCAGACGGTAGAGGTCGATCGAATCCTTCTTGCTCTTTGAATGATCGGCTGCGACGGCGATCAGGTCGCCGGAGGAGTAGATGACCTTGCCGGGACGACGGGCCACCACGCAGGCGCCCGAATCGCGAGCGACAGGCTCTTCCATGCCCGTGGCCACAAGCGGCGGCTGGGGCAGAAGCAGAGGAACGGCCTGGCGCATCATGTTGGCGCCCATCAGGGCGCGGTTGGCGTCGTCATGCTCGAGGAACGGCACAAGCGCAGCGGACACGGAGACGACCTGCATCGGGGAGACGTCCATGTAGTCGACGCGGCTCGGGTCGACGACCGGGAAATCGCCGCGGGAGCGCGAGGAGACCATATCGGAAGCGATCTTGTCATTCTCAATCGGAGTGTTCGCCTGGGCCACGATCTGACCGCCCTCAGCGTCCGCGTTGAGGTACTCAACCTCTCCTAGTTTCCCCCTTACGACTTTCCGATAAGGAGATTCAATCAGGCCGAATTCGTTGATCTTGGCGTATGAGGCCAAGGAAACGATAAGACCGATATTGGGACCTTCCGGCGTCTCAATCGGACACACTCGGCCGTAGTGCGTGTAATGCACGTCGCGGACCTCAAATCCCGCTCTTTTTCGATTCAGACCGCCCGGACCGAGCGCCGACAGCCGGCGTTTGTGGGTAATCTCCGAGAGCGGATTGATCTGGTCCATGAACTGCGACAGCTGGGAGGTCCCGAAGAACTTCCGGATGATGCCCACCAGGGGCGCGGTGTTCAGGAGGTTGCGCGGCGTAATCAGCGACTTGTCCTGGACGGACATGCGGTCGCGGATCACGCGGGACATTTGGGCCAGACCCACGCGAATCTGGTTTTCCAGCAGCTCGCCCACGCCGCGCACGCGACGATTGCCGAGGTGATCGATGTCGTCGAGTTTGATGGGGAAGTTGCGTTCGAGCAGGTTGGGCACCGCGGCCTTCCAGGTCGCGAAGGCGGTCGAGAAGTCCGCGAATGAGAAGCGGTCCTTCTTCAAACCCTGCTTGGTGACGTCCATATCGTCATCGCCGTCCTTCTCATGGAGATCGATGAGCGCCATCGGACCCACGGACTCGCCGTTGACTTTTTTGGCGAAATCATTGACCCATACTTTGTAGTCCGCCAGGCCTTCGTATTGCGCTCCGCGGGTCGGCATCGCGGTGGTCTTAGGCTGCCCCTCCGCCAGATGGGTAATGCCGCAGTTCAGCGCAATGACGTACTGCATCGCGGCAATGACATCCTCAAGACACAGCGTGCGACGCGTAAACGACGGTAAGGCAAAGTGCTTGTGTTTGCGGCTGTCCGGCCGAGGCATCACGTCACGGCGGACGGCGAGCTTCCAGAGGTGGTGGTGGAGCTTGACGGCGACCTTGTGTCGTCCGACCTTGGAAAGGTCATACTTGCGCAGGTTCTTAAAGATCAGGTTGTCGAGGTAGGCCTCGGCCTGCCCGGGGACGATGAACTCCTGGCCGCGCAGCTTCTTGTAGATGTCCTGCTGGGCTTCCTTGACGGACTTGATCTTATCCTTGCGCAGCGTCTCAAGGATGGTTGGGTCGTCCTTTTCCGGGTCTCCGGTCAGCACGCTGATATCCAAAACCTTCTTATCCAGCATCCTCTTGATGGATTCGTGCGTGACCTTCTTGCCGGCCTCGAGGAGGACCTCTCCGGTGGACTGGTCGACCACGTCTTCGCAGGAGATACGGTGCAGCAGGCCCTCCATCGTCTCGGGACCAACCTTGACCGACTCGTACGGATAGAAGATCTTCAGGATGTCCGCATCGGACTCGATGCCGCACGCGCGCAGGAAGCTGGTCGCCTCGAACTTCTTCTTGCGGTCGATGCGCACGAACAGGACGTTGTTGAGG
>CAYHNV010000102.1:0-8883 GCA_964358065.1 uncultured Elusimicrobia bacterium
TTCAAGACCGGCCAGACCCTCATGAAGACCACGATCGCGCCCATGCTCAAGGCCCGGTTGCTGGCCCTGCGCGGCTGGTACTCGACGAACATCCTGGGCAACCGCGACGGCGAGGTGCTCGACGACCCGGGCTCCTTCAAGACGAAGGAGAAGAGCAAGATGTCCGTGCTCGACACCATCCTGGAGCCCGAGCTCTACCCCGACCTGTACGGCAAGTACCATCACAAGGTCCGCATCGACTATTATCCCCCTCGCGGAGACGCCAAAGAAGGCTGGGATAACATCGATATTCGCGGCTGGCTGGACATGCCCATGCAGATCAAGGTCAACTTCCTCTGCCGGGACTCAATACTCGCCGCGCCCATCTGCCTGGACCTGGTCCTCTTCCTGGACCTGGCCAAGCGCGCGGGCCTCAAGGGCATCCAGGAGTGGCTGTCCTTCTACTTCAAGTCCCCGCAATGCCGCGAGGACCTGAAGCCAGAGCACGACATCTTCATCCAGCACCTCAAGCTCAAGAACACGCTGCGGATCCTCATGGGAGAAGAGGTCCTAGACCACTCCGGCCTGGACTACTACGACCAGGCCAAGGGAGCGACCAACCCGGCTCCGGTTCCCAAGCCGGCGCCGAAGAAGGCGACGCTGGCTCATGAGCGCCTTTAAGGCCGAGGTCGTCCGCGTCAAGCTCGAGCCGCATCCCAACGCGGACCGGCTGGAATTAGCCAAGGTCCGCGGCTGGCAGTGCTGCGTGGTCAAGGGCCAATTCCAAGAGGGCGGCCTCGCCGTCTACATCCCCGTTGATGCCGTCCTGCCGGATGCCCTCATCGAGTCTCTCGGCATCCGCAAGAATTATCGCAAGCGTCTGCGCACGATCAAGCTCCGCGGCCTGGTGTCGCAGGGCCTGCTGATCTGCGCGGGTCAAGATAACGTGGAGGGCCAAGATGTCACCGAGGCCCTGGGCATCACCAAGTATGACCCGCCCATCCCCGTCCACATGGCCGGCCCGGTCCGCTCCGAGCACGCTCGCTTCCAGAAATATACCGACATCGAGAATTGGAAGAATTTCCCGGACTTGTTTCGGCCCGGCGAGGAAGTCGTCGTCACCGAAAAAGTTCACGGGACCAACTTCCGAGCCGCCAAGCTTGACGGCGAACTCCATGTCGGCTCCCACCGCCTCAGCCTCGTGGAGGACCCGGCCAATCTCTATTGGCGCGCCGCCGTCTTGCTTGGCCTCAAAGAGCGCCTTGCCGAAGGCGAACTCCTCTACGGCGAGGTCTATGGCCATGGCGTGCAGGACCTGGCCTATGGCAAGAAGCCCGGTCAAATCGCCGTCATCGTCTTCGACATCATCCGTGACAACCGCTATCTCGACTATGCCGCCTTTGCCGGCCGTCTTGCCGAGGCCGGCTGGCAACACTTGACCGCCCCGATCCTATACCGTGGTCCCTGGACCCCGGACATCCCCAAGTTGGCGTGCGGGCAATCCGTTTTGTGCCCGGGCCAGATTCGTGAGGGAGTCGTCATCCGGCCGGCCTCGGAGCGCTTCGACCCGCGGACCGGCCGCGTCATTCTCAAAGGCCTGAATGATGACTATCTGCTCCGGACGGACGCCACTGAGCACCACTGAGATCGCAATCAGCGGGGAGCCGGGAACAGGCGCAGCCCCACGGATGTAAAATCAGAGTCGAAGCCAAAAACGCCGTCCATTTTCATGGAGCGGACCAGGGCGATCGTGACGCAGTCCGTGAAGCTCAACTCCTTGTCCTTGTGGCGCTTGAACACCTCGACGGCCAAGCGTTCGATGGCGGGATCGACGGAAATGATATCGAAGAGGCGAGTCCCGAGCATGGAATCGGCGTAGGCGGCGGCGGCGGCATGGCCGATGCGTCGGCGCAGGAAGGTGATCGCCTCATCGACTACGAAGTTGCTGCTCAGCCAGCCCGCGCCGGGCGGGGTGGATTCAAAAAAAGCCACCGCCGCCGCATGATGGCCGTCCGAAACGTCTTGAAGGGCGATGAACGCTCCCGTGTCGACGAAGAGCCTCATCGGTCGTAGATGAAGTCGTCATGCTTGGCCGAGCCGTCCTTGCGTCCGCTGCGCGCCGAGCCGATGAGACGGACAAAGGGATCGTCGGCCGCGGCCGCAGGCTCCGCGGAAGCGTCGATATCGTACGTCTTCACGATAGCCTCCCGCACGAGTTGAGCCAAGCTCTTGTCATGGGCGGCCGCCAAGGCCTTCATCCGCCGCAGGGCGCTCCTGGGCAGTCTCAAGTATGTACCGATCATTTCCATACCGATAGTATATCACGATATCGCGATATGTCAAGGTGCCGAACGATATTGCATCTATTTTGTATACTCAGGTTTCCGGTGAATAGGTTCATGATGAGCGTTCTCGCCGTGGCGGTCCTGTCGTCTTCGGCCTCAGCCCAGACGCCCTCGTCCGGGACGGTCCCGATTGCGAGCACCCCCGCGATATCAACCTCCGCCTCCGCGGCGCTGCCCGGCCTTTCCACTTCCACCTGGACGACGACGTCCTCCTCCGCCACCGCCGCGCCGGAACCAGGCGGCGTTGCCCGCCCCTGGGTCATCGGTGAGATCAAGGCAAGCGGCCTCAAGAACGTGAAGATGTCCACCATCCGCAGCCAGACCAAGGCCCGCAAGGGCGACCTCTACGACCGCCCCGACCTGGACCGGGACATCCAGTCCCTGCTCGGCATGGGCGAGTTCGAGCGCGTCGGCGCCGAGATATCTCTTTTAGACAAGCCCGTTCCCGAGCACTTCCGCAAGACGGCGGGCAGCAGCAAGCAGGTCCTGCTCACCTTCACCATCGGCGAGAAGCCGGTCGTGCGCAAGATCTTCTTTGAGGGGCAGAAAAAGGTCTCCAAAGGGACCCTCTCGGACCTGCTCTCGGTGAAGACCTCCGATCCTTACGACCGCTTCAAGCTGGCCGAAGACCGCGGGAAGGTCGTGGAGAAGTACCGCGAGAAGGGTTTCCTCGACGCCGTCGTCAGCAGCGAGGTCCGCACCGACACGGCCGCCTCCAAGGTCGACCTGGTCTTCAAGATCGTCGAAGGTCCCAAGAGCCGCATCGAACTCGTCGAACTGGCCGGGGCCAAGCAGATCAAGGCCAAGAAGCTGCTCAAGCTGATGAAGAACCGCCGCAAGAAGGTCTATGTCGAGAAGGACCTGCCCGAGGATATCAAGAAAATCGAGACCGAGTACAAGAACAACGGCTACCTCGACGTCCGCATGAGCACGCCTCTCGTCAGCCTGAGCCCCGACAAGACCCGCATCTTCATCGCCCTCGGCGTGGAAGAGGGGCGCGCCTACCGTTTCGGCGAAACGTCCTTCGACGGCTATCTTGTCTTCACCTCATCCTCCCTGCAGAAGGCGGTCGAATACCGCCGCGGCAAGATCTTCAGCCAGGAAAAGTTCGAGGACACCATCCGCGCCGTCCAGGAACTCTACGCGGATATGGGGCGCCTGCGCGCCCGGATCAACCCAGTCAAGACCTTCAACGACAAGACCGACCGGATGGACGTCCGCTTCGATATCCTCGAAGGCCCCATCTCCTACGTCGACCATGTCGATGTGGAGGGCAATAAAGCCACCAAGACTCACGTCATCAAGCGCGAGATTGTCATCAAGCCCGGAGACCGATTCTCCGCCTCCCGCGTGCGCAAGAGCCGCGAGAAGATCATGAACCTCGGCTTTATGGACGAAGTCGACGTCGACCTCCAAGCCTCCCCCACCGACCCGGACAAGGTCGACCTGACCTTCGACGTGGCGGAGGGCAAGCCCGGAATGCTTACCGCGGGTGCGGCCTACTCCTCCATCGACGGCTTGATCGGCACGCTCTCCCTTCAGCACCTCAATCTCTTCGGCCGGGCGCAGAAGGCCTCCCTGCAGTGGTCCTTCGGCAAGCGCGTGCAGGACTATTCGGCGAGCTGGACCACACCCTGGCTTGGAGATCACCCCACGAGCCTCGGTTTCGATGTCTTCAACACCCGCCGCGTGAACCCCTTTGATGCTTCGCTGTCGGCCTATGTCGAAAAGCGCACCGGCGGATCGATCCGCGTGGGCCCGCGCTTCGAGGAGGACAAGTACCAGCTCAACTTCACCTACTCGCTGGCCCGCATCGCGATCCAGAACGTCCAAGAACAATACCGCGGTACTCTCAGCGAGGGCACGAGCATCCAGTCCTCCTTCAGCGCCGAGTTCGCCCGCGACACGCGCGACAGCATATGGGACCCCACCCGCGGAACGCGCCTCTCTTTGGGCGGCCAGGTCTCGGGCGGCCCCTTCATGGGCAACATACACTACTTCAAGCCCTTCACCGCGGGCCAGACCCACTGGACCATTTTCACCATCGAGGACTGGCCTTTCGTGCTGTCGGCCTACCAGCGCGCCGGCTATGTGACGCAGTTCAACTCCACCAAGCAGGTCCCCGTCCAGGACCGCTACTTTATCGGGGGCCAAGACTCCTTGCGCGGATACTCCCCCTCGGGCGAGGCCGGCTACCCGTCGGGCGGCAAGATATACGGCGTGGCGAACCTCGAGCTGGGCTTCCCTTTGGCGCGAGAACGCAAGAAGACCATCGTAAAATTCGTCGTCTTCGCCGACGCGGGCGGCTCCTGGGACCGCGTGCGCGACATCTCCGGTCGCATCGGCGCAGACACGCGCAACATCAAGACCGATGTCGGCTTCGGACTGCGCTTCGTGACTCCGGCCTTCCCCATCCGCCTGGATTACGGCTATGGGCTCAACCACCGCGGCGGTGAAAGGCTCTATCAAATCAACTTCGGGCTCGGACCCCTCTTCTAACATGTGACTCCATAAATGAAAATCCTAATCGCCCTCCTGCTCCTCGCCGCACCCGCCCACGCCATCGAACTTTCCCTTGAAGAGAACCGCGCCGAGCGCGGCAGCATCGGCTTCGTCGACATCCAAAGGCTCTTCTCCGCCAGCCCCGACGCCGCGCGCGCCAAGGAGAGCTTCGAGGAACTCGTCCGCCAGGCCGAGGAACGCGTCAACCTCAAAAAGGCGGAGGGTCTCAAGACCCGCATGGAGCTGGAAGTCCTCAAGGTCGAGCGCGATGCGCTCGCCAAGTCCACCCCTACGCTTCCAACGCCCGTTGCAGCGCCCATCCCGGCTCCGGAACCTCCGAAGGCGCCCACACCCGAGAAGCTCACCCTGCCCGGGATGACTCCGCCGGAGTCCGCGCCGAGCGCCCCCCCGGCGGCCTCCACCGCCGCGACTCCCATCGTCGTCTCGACGCCGACCGTCTCGGCCCCCGTCGCCATCTCGATGGCTCCCGAGATCTCCCGGCGCCTGCTGGAACTCGACGGCCGCATCGTTGGTCTCCAGGCGGACCTAGATCGCATGGAGGCGGAGCTCAAGCGTGAGCGTCAGGACGCCGATAAAGGTCTTCTCGACGTCGAGGGCCGCAAGACGGACCAGGTCCTCGCCCGCCTCTACCGCGCCATCAACGAGGTCGCCCGCAAGGAGGGCGTGAGCGTGGTCGTCGACAAAAACACCATCCTCTACGGACATCCCGCCGTCAACCTCACCGATAAAGTCCTCGCACATCTCAAGGCAAGCACCCAGCCATGACCGAGACCAAGCTTCCGCGGCCTCAGACCGTCGCGGAGATCGCCCGACTTGTCGGCGGCCAAGCCGTCGGCGACGCGAACACCGTCATTTCGGGCGTCGCGGACCTGGCTAACGCCGGCCCGACGGACATCTCGTTCCTCGAGAACCAGAAATACGCCGCGACCGCCGCCGCCTCTTTCGCCGGTTGCCTGTTCCTGCCGCCTCAATCCAAGGACACCCCGTGCGCCGCCAAGGCGAAAATCCTCGTTGACGAGCCCCGTGGAGCCTTCGCCGTCTTGCTGAGCATCATCGACCAGTCCCGGCGCGGCTTTGCCGCGCCGGTGCTCAGCCCGAAGGCCTCCATCCACCCCTGCGCAAAGCTGGCCTCCGGCGTCTCGGTCGGAGACTTCTGCGTGATCGAGAAGGACGCCGTCATCGGCGAGGGGACGGTCGTCATGCCCCAGTGCTACGTGGGTGAGGGCGCGAAGATCGGCAAAGGCTGCCGGATCTACCCCCAGGTCGTGCTGCGCGACGACTGTTCGCTGGGCGACAGGGTGATCGTCCACCCTGGGACCGTGATCGGCGCCGATGGATTCGGCTTCACCACCGACAAGAATACCGGTCGGCACACCAAGATCCCCCAAATCGGCAATGTGACGATCGGCGACGACGTCGAGATCGGCGCCAACGTGACCATCGACCGGGCCGCCATCGGCTCGACCGTCATCGAGAACGGCGTCCAGATCGACAACCTCGTCCAGATCGCCCACAATGTCCGCATCGGGCGCGGCAGCGTCATCGTCTCGCAAGTCGGCATCGCCGGTTCCGTGAAGATAGGCAACGGCGTCGTCTTGGGCGGCCAGGTCGGAGTGGCCGGGCATCTCAGCATCTGCGACCGCACTCAGGTGGGCGCCCAATCCGGGGTCATGAGCAACGTGCTGCCGCACACCCCCGACAAGCCCGGCCCCATCCTCTTCGGCTCGCCCGCCCGACCTCACCGCGAGGCCTTCAAGCTGCAAGCCCTCTTCGGACGACTCCCCGAGTTGTTCGATAAGGTCAAGGAGATCGAGAAAAAATTGAGGACCTTATGAACGACAACCCCCTCCAGACCACCATCAAGACGGAAGTCATCCTCAAAGGCACCGGGCTTCACACCGGCAACGAATCCAGCCTCACCTTCCGCCCCGCGCCGGCAAACACCGGCATCCGCTTCTTCCGCACCGATCTGCCCGGCATCCCGATGATCCCGGCGCGCCTGGGCTTCGTCGTGACGACCGTGCGCGGCACGAACCTGGGGCTCGGCGACGCCAAGGTCCACACGGTCGAGCATGTCCTCTCCGCCTGCACGGGGCTTGGCATCGACAATATCGACATCCTGACGACGGCCAATGAGCCGCCCATCATGGACGGCTCGGCCATGCCATTCGTGGAAGCCCTCCTGCGCGCGGGACTCGTCGACCTTGACGCACCGAAGCGCTGGCTCCACCTGCCCCATCAGGTCACCTACACGGCCAAGGACGGCGCGCGCTACCATGCCGTGCCCGCCGACCGCTTCTCGATTTCCGCCACCCTCATCCACGACCACCCCATGATGCCAAAGATGTCCCTCTCGGTGAACGTGGACCGAGACAGCTATCTGACTGAACTCGCCCGCGCCCGCACCTTCTGTTTCGAGCATGAGGTCGCCTACCTCAAGTCCCAGGGCCTCGCACAGGGCGGCAGCCTTAAGAACGCCATCGTCATCGGTAAAGACAAGTTCAACACGAATGCGGAAGGACTCCGCTTCCCGGACGAATTCGTAAGACACAAGATCCTTGATCTCATCGGCGACCTGACTCTGATCGGACGCCCTCTCTTGAAGATGCATATCGAGGCCGAACGGCTTGGCCACGCCCATAACGTCGAGTTCGCCAAGCTCCTCGACATAGCCGCAAGGACACTGCGCAAATCGAAGACCAAAATCCTGGAGGTAAAATGACTACTGAAACCGCCGTCACGCCCTCGCCCTTCGCCGCCGCGCCCACCCGCGCGCTGGACATACTCGGCGTCAAGAAAGCCATCCCGCACCGCTACCCCTTCCTGCTGATCGACAAGATCGAGGTCATCGAAGAAGACAAGCGCTGCATCGGCATCAAGATGGTGACCGCCAATGAGCACTTCTTCGAAGGCCACTTTCCGGGACAGCCCGTCATGCCGGGAGTGCTGATCATCGAATCCATGGCGCAAACCGCCTGCGCGATGCTGCTCTCCAAGGGAGGCTTCGAGAACAAGATCGCCTTCTTTATGGGCATCGACGAGGCTAAGTTCCGAGCTCCCGTCACGCCCGGCTGCGTGCTGAAGCACCATATCGAGATTCTGCGCCTGGGCCGCGCCGGGAAGTTCCGCGGCGAGACCTACGTGGACGGCAAGCTGGCGGCCGAAGCCGTCATGACCTTCGCGCTCGTCGACAAGGTCCAGCCCTGACGCCATGGCCATTCATCCCACGGCGGTCGTCGATAAGACCTCCTCGGTCGACCCCAGCGCGGAGATCGGCCCCTACGCGATCATCGGCCCCGAGGCGGTGATCGGCCCGCGCACGAAGGTCGGCCCCCACGCCGTCGTCGAGCACGCGACTCTCGGGACCGACAACATCCTGCACCCGGGTTGCTTCGTCGGGACCCCGCCGCAGGACCTCAAATACGCCGGCGAGAAGACCCGCCTCGTGATGGGCGACAAGTGCGTCGTACGCGAGGGCGCCACCCTCAACCGCGGCACGCTCCAGGGCGGCGGCCTCACTAAGATCGGCTCAAACTGCCTATTCATGACCTGCTCCCACGTCGCGCACGACTGCGGGATCGGCGACGGCGTCATCCTGGTCAACACGGTCGCGCTCGGCGGGCATGTCCAGGTCGGCGACGGCGCGGTGCTGGGCGGCATGGCCGGAGTGCACCAGTTCGTGCGCATCGGGCGCTTCGCGATGCTCGGCGGCGGCTCGATGAACGGCCAGGACGTCCTGCCCTTCGCCAACACGCAGGGCGACCGCGCCGTCATGCGCGGCCTCAACATCCTCGGCATGCGCCGAGGCGGCTTCTCGCGCGAGGCCATGTCCGCCCTCAAGGAGTCCTATAAGGTCCTCTTCCTGTCCGGACTGACCCAAGTCGACGCGCTCGCCCGGCTGAAGGCCGCTGGTCCGATCAAGGAGGTCCAGGAATGGATCGATTTCATCGAATCGGCCGGCAAGCGCGGCGTGATGCGCCCCGCCGTCGGCGAGACGCAGATCTGTGATTGAGCCGCTGGGACTCGTCGCCGGCTC
>CAYHNV010000103.1:0-3398 GCA_964358065.1 uncultured Elusimicrobia bacterium
TGACGGGCGGCAAGTGCACCATCATCATCGGCGCGGGGATCAACCACTGGTACCACGCCAACCTCATGTACCGCGCGGGCATCCACGCCCTGATGCTGACCGGCTGCGTCGGCGTCAACGGCGGCGGCCTGGCCCATTACGTCGGCCAGGAGAAGCTCGCACCCATGGAGCCCTGGAGCGCGCTCGCCTTCGGCAAGGACTGGTATGGCGCTTCCCGCCTTCAGAACGCCCCGAGTTGGCACTACGTCAACACCGATCAGTGGCGCTACGAGAAGCAGTTCACCGATTATCATACGGTCCCGACCAACGCCGGGGAGGATTCCCTGGCCAAGGGCCACACGATGGACATGCAGGTCCGCGCGGTCAAGAGCGGCTGGCTGCCCTTCTATCCCCAGTTTAATAAGAACCCGTTGGATTTGGCCCCAGAAGCCGCCAAGAACGGCGCCAAGGACGACGCGGGGATAGCCGGCTACGTTTTGGAACAGCTCAAGGCCAAAAAGCTGCGCTTCTCCATCGAGGATCCGGACGCCGAGGAGAACTGGCCGCGGGTGTGGTATATCTGGCGCGGCAACGCGCTCATGTCGAGCAGCAAGGGGCACGAGTACTTCCTGAAGCATTATCTCGGCACGCACCATAACGCGATCGCCGAGGACCTCGCCAAGGAATCCGTCCAAGAGGTCACCTGGCACGACAAGGCCCCGACGGGAAAGATGGATCTCGTCGTCGACCTCAACTTCCGCATGGACACCTCGGCGCTGTATTCCGACATCGTCCTGCCCGCGGCGACCTGGTACGAGAAGAACGACCTCAACTCCACGGACATGCATAGCTTTATCCATCCCCTGTCGGAGGCCGTGCCTCCGGCGTGGGAGTCCAAGAGCGATTGGGACATATTCAAGGCGATCGCCAAGAAGTTCTCGCAGCTCGCGCCGAAGCACTTCCCCGAGCCCGTCAAGGACGTGGTCTTGACGCCTTTGGCGCACGACAGCCCGGCGGAGATCGCCCAGCCCGCCGTGAAGGATTGGTCGAAGGGGGAGACCCCGGCCATCCCGGGCAAGACGATGCCCGGCATCAGCGTGGTCACCCGCGATTACAAGAACCTCTACAACCAGTTCATCTCCTTCGGCCCCCTCGCACGCGAGAAGGGCTTGGGCGCGCACGGGACCTCGTACGCCATCGATGATTTCTACGACAAGATGCTCGAGACCCACCCGACCGAGAGCTGGAACGGCAAATCGCACCCGTCGCTCAAGGACGGTCTCAGCGTGTGCAACGTGATCCTCAACCTCGCCACGGTCACCAACGGCGAGCTCGCGCACCGCTCCTACAAGAACATGGAGGAGAAGACCGGCCTGCCCCTGGCCCATCTCGCCGAGGGAGACCGCAACGTCCGCCTCAACTTCAAGGACATCCAGGCGCAGCCGCGGCGCTTCGTCAACAGCCCGATGTGGTCGGGGCTGGTCACCGGAGGACGGGCCTACGCTCCGTTCACCTACAACAAGGAGCACCTGGTGCCCTGGCGCACCTTGACCGGGCGGCAGCACTTCTACCTGGACCACCCCGTCTACATCCAGTTCGGCGAGCACCTGCCGACCTACAAGCCCAAGCCCTCCTCTATCCAATACGCGGACCTGCGCTTCAGCAAGGAGGCGGGCAAGACGATGATGCTCAACTTCCTCACGCCGCACGGCAAGTGGCACATCCACTCCACCTACGGCGACAACCAGAGGATGTCCACGCTCTCGCGCGGCGTCGAGCCTTTCTGGATCAACGACAAGGACGCGGCCGACATCGACATCGTCGACAATGACTGGGTCGAGGTGCACAACGACCACGGCGTCGTCGTCACCCGTGCGGCGGTCAGCGCCCGCATCCCCCGCGGCATCTGCATCATCTACCACTCCCCGGAGCGCACCCTCTCGGTGCCAAAATCCCCGCTGCGGTCTTTCCGCCGCGCCGGAGGCCACAACAGCCTGACTCGCACCCGGCTCAAGCCCAACCTGATGATCGGCGGCTACGGGCAGTTCTCGTACCACTTCAACTACTGGGGGCCGATCGGCTGCAACCGGGACACCCATGTCCTCGTGCGCAAGCTCCCGGAACTCCGGTGGTAGAGATGACGAATTCGAGGAGGATTTTCTGATGGATGTCCGCTCGCAGGTCTCTATGGTCTTCCATTTGGACAAGTGCATCGGCTGCCATACCTGCAGCATCGCCTGCAAGAACATCTGGACCGACCGCAAGGGCGCGGAGTACATGTGGTGGAACAACGTGGAAACCAAGCCCGGAACGGGCTTCCCGACGCAGTGGGAGGACCAGAAGAAGTACCGCGGCGGCTGGGAGGTGGTCGACGGCAAGCCCGTGCTCAAGTCGATGAGCAAGGGCAAGTCGATCACGGATATCTTCCATCATCCGTCACAGCCGTCCCTCGACGAGTATTACGAGCCCTGGACCTACGACTACCAGAACCTCTTCAACGCGCCGGAGGGCGACGACCAGCCGACGGCGCGCCCGCTCTCCATGGTGACCGGCAAGCCCATCGAGATCAAGGCGGGTCCCAACTGGGACGACGACCTCGGCGGCTCTCCGATCTACGCGGCCAACGACCCCAATTTCGACGGACTCACCGCGGAGCAGCGCGACCAGCTCTTCGCCGTCGAGCGCCTCGTCATGTTCTACTTCCCGCGCATCTGCAACCACTGCCTCAACCCCAGCTGCGTCGCCTCATGCCCCTCGGGGGCCCTGCATAAGCGCGGGGAAGACGGCATCGTGCTCATCGACCAGAAGCGCTGCCGCGGCTGGCGGGCCTGCGTGGCGGCATGCCCCTACAAGAAGACCTTCTACAACTGGCAGACGGGCAAGTCGGAGAAGTGCATACTCTGCTTCCCGCGCCTGGAAACCGGCCAGGCGCCGGCGTGCTTCCACTCCTGCGTGGGCCGCATCCGCTACCTCGGCGTCCTGCTCTACGACGCAGACCGCCTCGCTTCCGTCGCCGCTCTCCCCGATGAGGAACTCATCGAGGCTCATCGGAACATGATCCTCGACCCGAACGATCCCGCGGTGATCGCGGCCGCGCGGCGCAACGGCATTCACGACTCGGTCATCGAGTCGGCGCAGAAATCGCCGGTCTATCAGTTCGTCAAGGTCTGGAAGATCGCCCTGCCTCCCCACATCGAGTACCGCACGTTGCCGATGCTCTTCTACGTGCCGCCGCTCTCCCCGGTGCTCTCATCCAAGAATGAAGCCGGCACCGTCAAGAATGACGGCGAAACCCTCTTCCATGATGTGGATAATGCGCGAGCGCCCCTGGAGTATCTGGCCAAGATGTTCGGCGCCGGGCATGTCGCCAAGGTCCGCTACGCCCTCAAGAAGCAGATGGCGGTGCGCATTCATCGCCG
>CAYHNV010000103.1:3498-8873 GCA_964358065.1 uncultured Elusimicrobia bacterium
TCCAGCCTCTCCTCGCAGTTCCTGGAGAACCAGTATCACTTCTGGGGGATCGTTCCGTTTCACATCGGCCTGATGGTCGTCCTGACGGGCCATCTCGTCGCCTTCGCCGTCCCGCGCGGCCTCCTGCTGTGGAACGCCGTTCCCCTCAGGCTCTATCTTCTCGAGACGACCGGCTTCGTCGCGGCGCTCCTGGCGCTCATCGGTCTGGCGAACCTGATCGTGCGGCGCTTCACCGAGCCTTCGCTGCGGGTGGTGACGACCCCGATGGACTGGGTCGTGCTGGCCCTGCTGGCCGGCCAGATATTCCTGGGGACCTACATCGCGGTCTTCCTGCCGTGGGGCTCCTCCTGGTTTGCGACCTCGCTGACGCCTTACTTGTGGTCGATCCTGAAGCTCTCTCCCGACCTGGCCTACGTCTCCGCCATGCCCTTGGCGGTGAAGGCCCACATCGTCGGCGCCTTCGCCCTCGTGGCGGTATTCCCATTCTCGAGGCTGGTTCATATGGCGGTCATGCCGCTGCCCTACCTGTGGCGCGCGCCGCAGGTCGTGCGCTGGCAGGGCCCCAGGAGAAATGCATGAGCACATGGCTGACGAAGTGGGAGCCGGAAAATCCCGAGTTTTGGGCGTCCGAAGGAAGCAAGATCGCTTGGCGGACCTTGGCCCTGACGACGTTCTCCCTCATCTTCTCCTTCGCCACCTGGTTCGTGGCGAGCGCCTTGGTCGTGCGCATGCCGGCCGTGGGCTTTACCTTCACCAAGATGCAGCTGTTCTGGCTCGCGGCCACGCCGGGGCTGGCCGGAGGCAGCCTGCGGTTGATCCACTCCTTCCTGGTCCCGATCTTCGGCACGAGACTGACGATCACGACGGCGACCTTCCTGAAGATCATCCCCATGGTCTGGCTTTTCTACGCGATTCAAAACGTCCCGACGCCGGATAACCCCGGGACGTCGTTCATGACGTTCTTCATCATCTTCCTCCTCTGCGGCTTCGGCGGCGGCGACTTTTCCTCTTATATGCCGTCCTCGAGCCTCTTCTTCCCGAAGCGGCTGCAGGGCACCGCCATGGGGATACAGGCCGGCGTGGGCAACCTCGGCGTGAGCCTGGTGCAGTTCGTCACGCCCTGGATCGTCGGCTTCGCCGCTTTCGGCGCCCTCTCCGGCGCCCCGCAGGCCTTCACGAAGGCCGGCGTGGTCAAGGATATGTGGCTGCAGAACGCCGCGTTCTGGTATATCCCGTTCCTGGTTATCGCGGGAATCTTGTGCGGTATATTCCTGCGCAGCATACCGGTCAAGGCCTCCTTCGGCCAGCAGTTCGACATCATGAAGGACAAGCACACCTGGTTCTGCGTGATCACCTATTTCATGACCTTCGGCTCCTTCTCGGGGCTCGCCGCCGCCTTTCCCCTCATGATCAAGACGATCTACGGCGATTTCCCGGGCGCGCCGGATCCGTTGAAGTACGCCTTCCTGGGGCCGTTGATCGGCTCCGCCGTCCGTTTTCTGGGAGGCCCCCTGAGCGATAAATATGGCGGCAGCATCTGGACGCAGCTGTCGGGGCTCGGGCTTATCGGCGGCTGCTTGGCGCTGATCTTCGGCGGCCTGCTGACGCCGACGTCGCTCGCCGCGTTCCCTTATTTCCTCGGGGTCATGCTCTGGCTGTTCCTGATGGCGGGCATCGGCAACTTCGCCACCTTCCGGCAGTACCCGATCATCTTCGCCTTCTCGCCCCGTCAGGGGGCTCAGGTCCTGGGGTGGACCGGCGCCTGGGCGGCGTTCGGGCCGTTCGTGTTCGCGTATTTGATCGGGAAATCGATCACGGACACGGGTTCCGCCAAGGCGTTCTTCATCGGCGCGGCGGTCTTCTACGCCGTCGCCACCGCGATCAACTGGTGGTATTACACGCGGCTCGCCTCGGAGCGTTACGATTTCGGCACGTGGCGCGGGACCTGGTGGGACAAAGCGAGGGACACCTGGCCTAAATGATACGACGCAATCCCGTCACCGTATTCCTTCTGGTCGCCGTCGGACTCAGCCTGCTGCTGCTGGCGTCCTCGGCGTGGGAGTTCCGCCTGCCCGGGATCGACCAGAACTACGAGCCCGTTCAGCCGATCGCCTTCTCGCACCGCCTGCACGCCGGGGAGATGGAGGTCGCCTGCCTCTACTGCCATTCCGGCGCGCAAAGGAGCCGCAACGCCGGGATACCCCCGATGGGCCTGTGCATGAACTGCCACAAGACGGTCGCGGCACCGTTCGTGGTTGTCCGCGCCGAGGCGGAGGCCGCGGAGAAGGAGAAGCGCAAGCCCCGCAGGATCGTCTCCCCCGAGATCGGGAAGATTTACGCCGCCTTGGACCTCGGCGCGCCGGTGGCATGGACGCGGGTCCACAACCTCCCCGATTTCGTCTATTTCGACCACAGGCCTCATGCGAGCGCGGGCGTGGCTTGCCAGGTTTGTCACGGCCCGGTGCAGTCCATGGAGCGCGTGCGTCAATCCTCCACGCTCACCATGGGCTGGTGCGTCGATTGCCACCGCCAGAACTGGACTGCCGCGGCACCGGGCGGCAAGCCTTTGCATGTCCCTACGAATTGCTCGAGCTGTCATTACTGAATATGAAGAAAAAGCGCTATTGGCGCAGTCTTGAGGAGCGCGGTAAGCCCCGGTTGAGCGAGGCTCAGCCCGAGTTCGCCGAGCCGGCCGGCGAGGGCGAAAAGTTCTCCATCAGCCTCGATCGACGGTCGTTCTTGAAGGCCGTCGGCTTCTCTCTGGGCGGCGCGGCGCTGTCCGCCTGCGGACGCGGGCCGGCCGGCGAGGTCATCTCCCATCTGGCCCAGCCCGAGGAGCTCGTCCCCGGACGAGCCTCCTGGTATGCCTCCACCTGCGCCGGCTGCGGCGCGGGCTGCGGCACCCTGGTCAAGAGCCGCGACGGGCGGCCGCTGAAGCTCGAAGGCAACCCCGAGCATCCGCTTTCTCGCGGCGGACTGTGCGCCGTCGGACAAGCTTCGGTCCTCGGGCTTTATGACGATCACCGCCTCAAAGCGCCTCTGGCCGCGGGCAAGCCCTCCTCTTGGGAGTCGGTCGACGCGCTGGTCGTGCGCGCGCTCGAGGGGATCATCGCTAAGGGCGGCTCGGTGCGCGTCTTGGCCCGCACCACGACGAGCCCGACGCTTAAAGCCGCTTTGGAGAGGTTTCTGCGCCGCTTCAAGGACGGCCGGCTCGTGGTCTACGACCCGCTGTCCATCTCGGCTCTCCTCGACGCCCACGAGCGCGCCTTCGGCGTGAGGGCTTTGCCGCGCCTGCGTTTTGAGCGTGCCGAGGTCATCGCGAGCTTCGACGCGGATTTCCTGGGGACGTGGATCTCTCCCGTGGAATACGCCGCCGGCTACCGCGCGGGGCGGACCTTGGAAGGCAAGCCCGCAAAACTCTCCCGCCACATTCACTTCGAGCCGCGCATGTCCTTGACCGGCGCCAACGCGGACGCGCGGGTGGTCCTGGGCGCTTGGGAGGTCACGGCCCTCCTCGCGCATCTGGCCGATAACCTATCGCGGCGCGCCGGCTTGCCCGTCGAGATCGACGCCTTGCCGCCATGTCCCATCGACGCGGGCAGGCTGCGCGGCTTCGCCGATGAGTTGTGGGCGGCGCGCGGCCGCAGCCTCGTCGTCTGCGGTCAGAACGACCTGTCCGCACAGCTCTTCGCGGCGTCGGCCAATGTCGCGCTCGGCAACTACTCGAAGACCCTCGATCTGGACCGTCCCTCTTTCCAGCGCCAGGGCGACGACGGGGCCCTCCAGGGCCTGCTCGCCGATCTCGCCGCGGAACGCGTCGACGCGCTGTTCGTGCTCGACGCCAACCCCGTCGCCGAGCTGCCTCAAGCCGACTCTTGGCTCAGGGCCCTGGAAAAAACGCCGCTGGTCGTTTCTTTTTCCGCGCACCTCGACGAGACCTCGACGGCGGCGCGCTTCGTCTGCCCCGACCGTCACCCGCTCGAGGCGTGGGCCGACGCCGAGCCGGTCGCGGGCCTGGTCTGCACGACCCAGCCCGCGATCCCGCCGCTGGGAGACACCCGCCCCGCGCTGGAGAGCTTCTCGGTCTGGATGGGAGACAAGAAGCAAGCGCTCGACCTCATCCGCGATCATTGGCGCGCGAGCGTCTACCCGCGCCGCAAGGGCACGGAATCCTTCGACGATTTCTGGACGAAGACCGTCCACGACGGCTTCGCCGAGGTTTCCGCCCCGGCCGGCCGTGCGGCCGGACTGCGGGCCGAGGCTGTCCGTTCCGCCGTGTTGCCCGCCGCCGCGGACGGCATGCAGCTGGCGCTCTACGCCAAGATCGGCCTGCTCGATGGGCGCTTTTCGAACAATCCCTGGCTCCAGGAGCTGCCCGATCCAGTGACCAAGGTCGTGTGGGACAACTACGCCTCGGTCTCCCCGTCCGCGGCCGCGCGTCTTGGATTGATCCAGGGCGACGTCGTGAGGCTTTCCACTCTTTCCGGCGCGCAGTTGGAGCTGCCCGCCCACATCCAGCCGGGCCAGCACGACGGCACGGTGGCGGTGGCTGTGGGCTACGGACGTCAGGGGACGGAGAGGTTCGCGGATGTCGGGCCTAGATGGCTGGAAGGCAAGCCGACCGTGGTGCCGGGCGCGCGCGTGGGCAAGAACGCGACGGCCCTGCTCGCCTTCACGGGCGGCCCGGTTTCTTTCGACATCGGGGGGGTTTCGATCGCCAAGACGGGAGGCACGCACGCGCTGGCCTGCACCCAGGAATATCACTCCCTGCAGATGCCGGCGCGTTTGGCCTCCGTGCCGGGCGAGACCCGGGACATCGTGAGGGAGACGAGCATAGAGGAGCACCGCAAGGACCCTTCCTCCGCGAACCCGCCGGAGCGCAAGCACGAGAGCCTCTGGCCCGGGCACGCCTACGAGGGCCACCGCTGGGGGCTGGCCGTGGACCTGGGAGCCTGCACCGGCTGCTCGGCCTGCGTCGTCTCCTGCCAGGCGGAGAACAACGTCCCGGTGGTGGGCAAGGACGAGATCGCGCGCCAGCGCGACATGTACTGGCTGCGCATCGATCGCTACTACGCGGACCGGGGCGGCGGCACGGACGTGGTCTTCCAGCCGATGATGTGCCAGCAATGCGGCAACGCGCCGTGCGAGACGGTCTGCCCCGTCCTGGCCACCATGCACAGCACCGAGGGCTTGAACCAGCAGATCTACAACCGCTGTGTCGGCACCCGGTACTGCGCGAACAATTGCCCCTACAAGGTCCGGAGGTTCAACTGGTTCCAGTACCAGGAGGAGGGGAGGTTGTCCAACCTGGCCCTCAACCCGGACGTCACCGTGCGCATGCGGGGCGTGATGGAGAAATGCACCTTCTGCGTCCA
>CAYHNV010000104.1:0-8843 GCA_964358065.1 uncultured Elusimicrobia bacterium
GCGCGCTGGATCTTCTCCGGGTCGGCGACGGAGGTGCCGCCGAACTTCATGACGGCGATCTTCATTTCGACCGCTCGATGCGCGCGCCCTGATGGTCGATATCCAGCGCCAGCCAATGCGAGGCGACGCGGCTTTTGGCGAAGGCCCGCTGCATGGCCGTGCCGACCCGACGCGCCGAGTCGCCCGTCACGAAGGCGAAGACCGAGGGTCCGGAGCCCGAGAGGGCCGCTCCGGCAGCGCCCGCCTTGACCGCGGCGGCCAGCGCCGATGCCAGGCCCGGGACCAGCTTGGCACGGTAGGGCTGATGGAGGCGGTCGGCCATGAGGTCGCAGAGGCGCTGCGTTCTGCCGGTCTCCAGGGCGCAGATGAGAAGGATGGCCCGCGAGATATTAAAGACCGCATCGGCCAGCGGGACCTTGGAGGGGAGTGCGGCGCGGGCTTTCTTCGTCGACAGCTTGAAGGCGGGGATGCAGACCACGGCGGACAGCGAGGGATGCAGTTCCAGACGATGGGCGCGCGGGCGGCCCGTTGCCGTGAGGCTGGCGGTCAGGCCGCCGTGCACGCAGGCGGCGACGTTGTCGGGGTGGCCTTCGAGCTTGACGGCCAGGTCCTGGAGTTCATCCTCGGATTTTCGCAGGGTCCCAAAGAGGTGCGCCCCGGCCCAGAGGCCGGCCACCGTCGCCGCGGCCGAAGAGCCCAGGCCGCGGGCCAGCGGGATGCGGTTGACCGACTTGAAGAGCAGGCGTCCGGGCAGACGGCGGGGCAGGACCTGCCGCGCGGCCCTGACCATCATATTGCTTTCGCCGCGCGGGAGGGTGCCCTCGCCTTCGCCCTGGATCATGACCAAGGCCGGGCCGTGCCCGTCGATCAGCTCCAGGGTCAGCTCGTTGCGCAGGTCGAGTGCCAGGCCCAGGCAATCGAATCCCGGCCCCAGGTTGCTCGTGGAAGCGGGGACGGAAACGCTCACGCGGGCGAGAGGCTTCACAGCTTGACGCTTCCTCCCGCCTTGACGCGGCGCCTCTTCGGCTTGAAGCGCCGGGTGATGTCGGGGTCCTTCAGGCCGTGGCCGGTCAGCACGCAGACCGTCAGGCCTTTCGGCGCCTTGCGCATCTTCGCCAGCTTGAACAGGCCCGCCACGGACGCGGCGCTGGAGGGCTCGCAGAACACCCCTTCCTTTTCGGCCAAGAATCGGTAGGCGGCGAGGATATCGGCGTCGGTCACGGACCCGATGAGGCCGTTCGATTGGTCGCGCGCGGCGACCGCCGTTTTCCAGGAGATGGGGTTGCCGATGCGGATGGCGGTGGCGATCGTCTTCGGATTCTTGAGCGGCTTGCCGTGGACCAAGGGGGCCGCGCCCGCGGCCTGCCAGCCGAACATCCGCGGACGATGGCCCATCTCCGTGTAGCCTTTCCAGTAGGCGGTGATGTTGCCCGCGTTGCCCACGGGGATGAAATGGTTGTCCGGCGCGCGGCCCAACTGCTCGAGGATCTCGAAGGCCCCGGTCTTCTGGCCCTCGATGCGAAAGGGGTTGGCGGAGTTGACCAGAGTCAAGCCCTGGAGCCGCGCGGCCTCGACGGCCATCGTCAGGGCCGAGTCGAAGTTGCCGTCCACTTCGACGATCTCGGCGCCGTGCATCACGGCCTGGGAGAGCTTGCCGGCGGCGACCTTCCCTTTGGGCAGGAAAACCACGCAGCGCAGTCCCGCGCGCGCGGCGTAGGCCGCCGCCGAGGCCGAGGTGTTCCCCGTCGAGGCGCAAAGCACGCCTTCCGCTCCATTTTCTAAAGCTTTTGAGATGGCCAAAGTCATTCCGCGGTCCTTGAAGGAGCCCGTGGGGTTCAAGCCCTCAAGCTTGAGGAAGATCGAACCCGGCGGCAGGCCCGCGGCCTTGGCGACGCGGTCGGCGCGCACGAGCGGCGTTCCGCCCTCGCCGAGCGTTACGATGGGCGTATGATCCGTCACCGGCAGGCGCTGCCGCCAACGGGCGATGATGCCCGTCATGCCAGTATCCTCATCGCGCAGTGACGCGCGGACACGGCGTTCAGGGCCAGGATGCGCCGGCGGGCGCGCTCGAATCGGACGCGGCGGGCGGGATGCGTGGTGATCATGACCGGGACCGCGCGCGAGCCCGCGGCGAGGTCCTGATGGATGCTCGCAATCGAGACGCCCTCGCGTCCCAGCGTATCGGCGATGCGCGCCAGCGCCCCCGGCCGGTCGCGGACTTCCAGGCGCAGGTAGAAGCCGCAGGCCGCGGCGTCGCGGGACGCCAGCGTGATCGGCCTGAGGCCGGGACGCGGCGCGCTTCGGCCGCCCAGCAGGTCGCGCGCCGTCACGAAGAGGTCGGCCAGCACCGCACTTGCCGTGGGGCCGGCGCCCGCGCCTTGGCCGTAGAACATCAGGTCGCCGGCCGAGGCCGTGCTCACGAGGAGCGCGTTGTATTGGCGGCGCACGGCCGCCAGGGGATGGTCGAGGCCGACCAAGGTCGGCGAGACCCCGGCTTCCACCCGATGGGCCGCGGGGCTTCCCAGAAAGCGCAGGGAGGCGACTAGGCGCACCGCCTTGCCCAGGCGCTCGCGGGCATAGGTCACGTCGCGTGTCGTGACCGTCTTGATGCCCGAGACGGGAAAAGAGTCGGGCTTGAGCCAGCCGCCCGTGACCATTGCCGCCAGCACGGAGAGCTTCTGCGCCGCGTCGCGGCCGGAGAGGTCCAGCCCTGGATTCTTCTCGGCGAAGCCCTTCTCCTGGGCCTCGCGCAGGGCTTGCGCGGCCGAGAGGCCTTCCTCACAGCGCGACAAAATATAGTTGGTCGTGCCGTTGAGGATGCCGTCCAGGCCCAGCACGCGGTCGCCGGCGAAGGACAGATCGAGTGCGCGCAGGACCGGGATGCCGCCGGCGACGCTGCCCTCGAAAGCCAGCCCGGCGCCCGTGGCGCTCGCCGCGCGGGCGAGTTGAGGCCAAGCGTAGGCCAGCAGGCGCTTGTTGGCGGTCACGACCGGCTTGCCGCGTCCGAGAGCCGTCAGGGCGAAGCGTTTGGGAACGTCGAAGCCGCCGAGGAGCTCGACGAAGATGTCCGCGTCGGCCTCGCGGGCCATGTCCGCGGGGTCGCGGTAGCGGATAACGGAGTTGGGCAGGCCGAGCGCTCGCGCCTCGCGCGGCGCCTGACGGTCGGCGACGGCGGACAGGACCAGCTCCGTGCCCAGGCGCTTGCGCAGTTCCGAGCGCCGCTCGCGCAGGAGCCTCACGGTCTCGCGCCCGACCGTGCCCAGACCCGCCACGGCGACTTTCAGTTTCTTCACGACGGCTATTCTACAAAACTCGCACCGGTGCGAGTTTCCGACGTGAGTTGTGCTCAGGGTCGAGGCGTGTCGGGCGTGACGTCGATGACCGGGGCCGCGGTCGAGATGGCGGGCGAGACCCCGGCCGCGCTGGAGGATGACTGGTCGTAGCGCGCGAGGTCTGATTGCGTCAGACCGTAGGGGAGGACTCCCGGGGTCGTGCCGGTGGAGACGGCGGTCCCCGACGAGATGGCCGACGAGCCCGCCGGCGGGGTCAGTCCCAGGGCCTTGGCCGTGGAACGCGCCACGGCCTCTCCCAGCCGGGGGGCGAGCTGCTCCAATATTTGGGTCAGCTCGCGGGGCTGGGCTTTGAACTCCGAGAGGGTCATGCTTGAGGACTTGAGCGTGAGGATCTCCGAGGCGGTCCAAAGCAGGCGCGTGGTGTCGGCGCGGTAGAGGCGCAGCGCCGCCGAGACGGCGGGCTGGATCTGGCCTTCGTCGGTCGCTTCGGTGCCGAAGGAGAGGTTGACCTCCAGGACCACGGCGTCGTCGAGGCTGAGGACTTTCGAGTAATCGCGCGGCGCGCTCGCGCCGTACTCGGGAGCGTAATAGCGGCGGCGCCAAGCGAGCTGGTCCTTGGCCGAGTTCCACTCCCGGAGTTGGCTCGGGGACAACCCCGCTTCCGCTGCCGTCTGGACGGAGCCGGAGTGCAGGGCCTTGAGGGTCGTCAGGAGGGCGGCCTCAAGTTCGTGGTCGTAACGCGGACGCGGCAGGTACTGCTGAAGGTCCTTGGAGAGTTCCAGGGTCTTGTCGTCCTGGACGGTTTGCACGAGGAAGCCCATGGGGAGGACCTTGGCGGCGGCCTCGGCCTTGGAGTCGGCTTCCTTGATAATCCACGGGCCGGGCGCTTGGTAGACCAGAACGACCAGGCGCTGATTCGGCGCGATGGCTTGGCGCGGGGCGGCAAGGGGCTCGACCGAGACGCAGGCGGAGAGGGATGCGGCCAGGGCGAGCGGGAGGCTGAGGCGTCTCATGACCATCCTCAAAGGATATATAATCGGCGCGTATACTTTGTATTTCCCGGCCGATAGGGGTGCAGAACCACCATCTCGTTGACTTTTTTCTATTCTGTATGCTTTTCCCCGGACACCAGTGCCCTTTAACACTTTGCGGGATTTCCAGCGGAGGGAGCGGGGCCGGGCGCGCGCGGAGCCGCGGCCGGCCAGGCGACCGGAGCCGGCCCGGGGAGATGAATGAAACTCAAGGTTTTCAAGGTCAGACGCCCGGATGCCTACGCGGGGAAATCCAGCTCCAACTGGGGGCTTTCTTTCCGGGCGTGGGCGAGGATTCTCTGGACGAATTCTTGGGCTGTTTTCAGGGCGTCTTGCGCTTCTTTGAGCCCAAGAGGCAGGTCGGGCTCGTAGGTGAACTGGTTGCGCTTGCGGCGCATCTGTTCGAACTTATAGACCAAGTCCTCGTAGGTTTCCCCGAGGAAGAAGCCGACGACCTCGACGACGGTCTTATGCTGGCGGCCGTCGGCGGGGCGGTAGCCCTTCAAGAACATGAGCGCCCGACCGGATCGGAGCATGGCGAGGTAGGCGAAGGTATAGGCGGCTTCCTCGTCGATTTCCAGATTGGCCTTGGCGGTCTTGAGGTCGCGCAATGACCGCATGAGGAGTTTCTTGGCCTGTGGCGCGTCCTTCGGGTGCTCCTTGAGGAAGCCTCCCTCAGTCAGCTTGCGCAGAAAGTCATCGGAGGGCATCGGGTTCGCCTAGGAGCGGGATTCTCGGTTGCTTGAGGACTTCCATGACGAAGGAGTCCTTGGCCGTTTTTCTCTTCTTCCAATCGGCCTGGGAATAGAGGGTGTAGTTGATCTCCCGTTGGAGCGCGGCTTCCAGGGTCTTGATGGCTCGGATCAGGGGTTTCTCCTCGACATCCCCAAGGACTAGTAGATCAACGTCGCTGGCGGCGCGAGCCTCGCCGCGGGCGAAGGAGCCGTAGATGCAGGCGGCCTTGACGCCTTCGAGCTTTGCCAGGGCGCCGCGGATCATCTCTTCGAGCCCGATGGTCTTGGAGACCACGCCTTTGAGCTCGGGGTAGAGGGGGTGCTGGACGTTGAGCTTGTAGAGCTTGAGCTTGCCCAGGCGCCGCGACTGGAGCAGCCCGGTCTGCTCCATCTTAACAAGCTCCTTCTGGAGATTGCCCACGAAGATGCCTGAGAGTCTCTCCAGTTGGCGGGGGAAGTATTCCTGCTCCGGGTTGGTGAAAAAGAGGGCGACGAGCGCCCGGCGCGCCTTGGATTTCTCGAAGCCGAAGAGCGAGGCTGGACTGTAGTTCATTCTTACTACAAGTGTAGTATGGATTTACTACAACGTCAAGGGGGCGAATCACACGGAGTTTACACGCCCGTGACGGCGCCGAGTTCTTCATTCGCTAACATAACTGCATGGCAACGAAGACGATCCGAGTCCTGGCGATCATCGCGCACGACGGCAAGAAGGTGGACCTCGTCACTTGGGCCACCGCCAATCGCGAGAGGCTGAGCCGTTTTCAGCTCATCGCGACGGCGACGACGGGGAAGCTCTTGAGGGAGAACGTCGGGCTCGAGGTCGAGAGCATGCTTTCGGGGCCTCAGGGCGGGGACGTTCAGATCGCGTCCCGCATCGTCCAGGGAGAGATCGACGCGGTCTTCTTCTTCCAGGACCCGCTCGACGCCCATCCACACGATCCCGATATCCAGGCCGTGATGCGCGTTTGCAACGTGCACGACGTCCCCATCGCGCCGAACTTCTCCACGGCCGACCTGATCATCGGCACGAAGGGCTTCCGTGGACTTGGCGCGTCGTCAAGCCGTCGGGTGCTTCGCGAGTCTTCCGTCTTAGACGTCAACTGAATGGAGGTCGTATGCATATGCGCCGAGTCCTGAAAGTCCTGCTGCTGCTCCTGGTCGTTCCCGTCGCCGCCCAGACCGTCCTGCCCCCTGTCGTTCCGGCCACTCTTGAATCCGCCTACGCGGATGCCCGCTCGGCGTTCGCCGGCCGCACCCGTGAGAAGGCTGTCCTCATGACATGCTGGGAGAGGGTCGGCTCATCGGCTCTGGCGGGCGCCCTCAAGATGCCCGAGAGGGTCTGCATCAACACGGTCCAGCTCGAACTCCGGTGGAACCGCGATGGAGACCTCCTTGCGTCGGGAGTCGGCATGCGGATCTACCCGGAAGACGAGCGGACCGCCTCGTACGGCGCCGCGTTCGGGCAGATGACTTCGCCCGCTCGGGTCTTCCGAGCCGAGCATCGTTCTCTTCAAGCCTGGCGCGGGCCTAAAGGTTGGACGGCCGAGATGCTCTTATCGGCTTCGGGCCCGGATGAGCAGGGTCGTGATGGAGGCATCCGCCTGGTCCTCGAACTCGACGGCACGGGCAAGGTCACGGGCTCTTCCGTGAGAGGATCGCTTTCCTGCTCGGACGACCGCCTTTGCGGCGGCCTGGTCGGCGAACTGGAGTCGTTGACATATCAGCGCATGCGCTGAGCGCCGTTCCCTGGAGTCGACGGCCGCGCCCATGCGCCTCCACGCACAGCATCCAGCCGAACTCGTCCCATGTTGGCATCGCGGCCGCGTAGGTCTTCGCGCGCGCCTTGGCCTTGGCGCCCCTTGATAACTCGGGCTCCGGGGTCTATACTCGGAGGGTGAGCCCCTCACGCGGCCTTGCGGTCGCGCTCTTGTGCGTCCTTCTCGGGTCGTCGGTCGCCTCCGCGATCGAGGTTCCTGCCGGGGCCTGCGCGGGACGCGGCGGACCGGCGGCCGCGCCGATCATCGAGGGCCCGGCATTCGACCTGCGCGCCCATCCCCTGCCGCCGGCGGTGATGGCGGACTGGAGGGTCGCGGGCTACGGCGTGAACGCCTCATCGTCGCAGCTGCTCTCGCCGTCGGGCCGTCCCGTCCCCGCGGCCGAGGTCGAACGCTTGTCGGCGCCGTTCGACGCGGCGGTGGACACGATGACCAACGGGGCCTGGGCCTCCTTGATTTTCAACGGCTACCGGCTCCAAGACGCGACGTGCCGGATATTGGACCCGGAGAAGCGCGCGCCGCTGACGCGCATCGAGATCCTGGCATTCGAGGGACAGGTCGACGATTCGCGCGGGTTCACGGCCCTAGAGGCGCTCGTCGTCGCGCTGAAGAACGCCGATGCCGGCCAACCGCCGTCCGCCGCGGTCCTGGCGCGGATGGCCGAACTGGAGGCGCGGGGCGAGAAGCTCCCGGAGAATCTGCGGCGGGCTTTGTTCGACCGGACGCTGAATGCGGGCGCGCTGCGCGGGCAAGCCGAGGGCGCCTACTACGGAGACGCTGCGCGCGTGGGACGGCTCGCGCGACTTTAAATCCCTCGTCGACGGGGTCCGGCCGCCTGTCGCGGGCGACAACATCCCGGCGCTGAGAAAGGGCCGCATCGAGGCGTGGGAGCGGGTTCTTGGCGATGGATTCTCATCCGACATGCAGGCGTTTTTTTCCCGCACCGAGGCCGGCCGGGAGCTGTTGGGCCGCTTCAAGGACGCGAAAGGCCGCCCGGACCTGCCGAAGCTGACGGTGCTGAAGATGTCACAGCGTCCGGGCGACGCCGGCTACGGCGGAGCGGCTGCGGTCTACGACGAGAGCAGCCGCACGGTCATCCTCAGCCACTGGCACGTCGTGAGGCAGATTCTGGCCGGAGTCCCTGCCGCCGAGCGCGAGAAGCTGGGCGCGCGGCTATCCGATTCCCGGGCCCTGGCCGAGTATCTGCGCGCGCACCCGGCCCAGCGCACGGCGGTCGCCAACCGCGTGGACGTGACGCTCTTCCATGAGCTGACGCACGCCTGGCAATACCGGCGCCAGTCCCTGGCCGTCGAATCGATTCGCGGCAACGCGCCGTCCGGCATAATTCTGGCACGCGAGCATGAGGCGTTTTTCGGCGGGAACCGTTATTTTCACGAGAAGTTGATGTGCATTCCGGGCCTCAGCCGCTCCTCACGCGCGTGCTGGCCGTGCCGGCCGCCAAGGGCTTCTATGCGCTCGAGCACACCTGGCCGGAGGGTGCGGCGCCGTCCGCGGCCTTCGATGAGTTCATCCGCTCCTTCAAGCCCGGCGTCCGTTAACCGGGCGGCGCGAAATTGCTAAACTCTCGCCTTCGCCATGACCGAGCATAGCGCAGGAAATGGTCGCATCCATCGCCTTGGGAGGCGACCATGATCAAGAAGCTTTTCGAGATGATCTTCGGCACGGCCAGCGCGCGCACCCTCAAGCGCCATCTTCCCGTCCTCGATGAGATCAACGCGCTCGAAGATGAGATCAAGGCCCTCCCCGATTCAGAGTTCCCGCTGCGCACTGCGGCCCTGAAGGCCCGCGTGGCCGAGCTTTTCGCCGCCATTGATGTTCCCGAGACCGAGGAGCACCTGCGCGACGAGCGCAAGCAGCGCGAGATCGAGGCCTTGGACGAGGTCCTGCGCGAGGCCTTCGCGCTCTGCCGCGAGGCGGCCCGGCGCTCCATCGGCCTGCGGCATTTCGACGTCCAGATGCTGGGCGGGATGATCCTGCACAACGGCT
>CAYHNV010000105.1:0-8754 GCA_964358065.1 uncultured Elusimicrobia bacterium
GCAACTTGGCCACGCGCCCGTCGTCGAATCGCACGGTCACCTTCATCGTCTCGCCCGCCCCCGAGACCTCCACGACGATGCCGCGCCCGAACTGGGGGTGCGCGACGCGCTGTCCGGACTTAAATCCCTGCACCGACGCGCGCAGCGCCGGGGCCAAGCCGACCGAGCCATCAGGCGAGGAAGAGCCGCCGCCTCTCGCCGTTGCCGAGCGGCCGAACAGTTTCGCTTCTAAAATAAAGCGCGACGGCAGGTTGGCGTTCACCTGGCCGAAGAGGCGGCGCGTGGCGCAATAGGTCATATAAAGACGTTCGCGGGCGCGCGTGATGCCCACATAGCAGAGACGCCGCTCCTCCTCCAGATCTTCGAGGCTCGCATTGCCGCCGCCGATGGGGAAAAGGCCCTCCTCCAGGCCGGTCAGGAACACGACCGGGTACTCCAGGCCCTTGGCCAGGTGCACGGTCATCAGCGTCACGGCCGGGACGTTCTCATCGTAGGCGTCGAGATCGGAATGGAGCGTGATGTCGGCAAGATACCGGCCCAGCTCGCTGGCGCGCCCCTCCATCTTCTCGCGCTCGTCGTACTCCTTGATGGCGTTGACGAGCTCCTGGAGGTTGGCGATGCGCCCAACGGCCTCCGGATCGAAATCGACCTCGGACTCGATCCACTCCATGTAGCCGCTGGCGGCGAGGATCGTCTTCATCGCCTCGCAGGCCGGCAGCGCCGCCGCCGACTCGCGCAGGCCGGCGAAGACCTTCGTCATTTCCTCAATGGCCGAGTGGGCCTTGGGCCCCAGGCCCGAAATCCGTCCGTGCGCCCAGAAGGCGTCCCAGAGGGTCAGGCCGTGCTGGGCGGCGTAGCCCTCGACGAGGTCCAGGCTCTTGGCGCCCAGGCCCCGCGGCGGACAGTTGACGATGCGCGACAGCGAGACGGAGTCGGCCGCGTTGACCACGACGCGGGCGTAGGCCAGGGCGTCCCGGATCTCCTTGCGCTCGTAGAAGCGCACGGCCCCGACGATCTTATACGGCATGCGCGCTCGGCGCATGGCTTCCTCGAAGGATCTGGACTGGGCGTTGGTGCGGTAGAAGCAGGCCACTTCCTTCAGCGAGCGTCCCGCGTCGACCTCGTCCTGGATGCGGCGCACCACCCAAGTCGCCTCGTCGCCCTCATTGGGCAGTTCCTGAACCTTGACCTCGTCGCCAAGCGAGGCTTCGGTCCAGAGTTTCTTCGACTTGCGGGTCTTATTGTGATGGATGACCAAGGCGGCGGCGTCCAGGATGCGTCCCGTCGAGCGGTAGTTCTGCTCCAGGGTCACGACTTTCGTGTTCGGGAAGTCCTTCTCGAACTCCAGGATGTTCCTGATGTTGGCGCCGCGCCAAGAATAAATCGACTGGTCGTCGTCGCCGACCACACAAACATTTTTATGTTTGGCGGCCAGGGTCTTGGTCAGGACGTACTGGGCGTGATTCGTGTCCTGATACTCATCGACCAGCAGGTGCGTGAATTCGTTCTGCCACTTCGCGCGCGTCTCTGGGTGGTCACGCAACAGCTGGCAGACTCTCATCAACAAGTCCCCGAAGTCGAGGGCGCCCGCCTGCTGGAGCTTCCTCTCGTAGACCTTGTAGATCTTCGCCGCGGTCTGCCGGGATTGGTCGATGGAGGTCATCGAGTGAATCTCGTAGGAGCCCGCGTCGAGGAGGTCGTCCTTGGCCCGCGAAATGAGGCTGACATAGAGACCGGCCTTGCTCTTCTGGTCCTCCAGACCCAACTCCTTCATCGCCGTAACGACAAGCTTCTTCTGGTCGGACTGGTCGTAGATGGTGAAGTTCTTGGGAAGCCCCAGGGCCTCGTGGTGCTGGCGCAGCAGGCGCGCGCCGAAGGAATGGAAGGTATAGACCCAGACCAGCGCACCCTTGCCGGGAGCCAACTCCTCGATGCGCTTGCGCATCTCGCCGGCCGCCTTGTTCGTGAAGGTGACCGCCAGGATCTTCTCGGGGGCCACGCCCGTCTCGATAAGGCGCGCCACACGGTAGGTGATGACCCGCGTCTTGCCGGTGCCGGCGCCGGCCAGCACGAGCAGGGGGCCGTCCAGATGGGTGGCCCCGGCTTGCTGCTCGGCATTCAGCTTCTCAAGATCGACGGACATGTAAGTTGTCGCCTTCAGCGCGCGACGGGAGTCTTGCACGCGTAGAGCTGGTTCACGTAATCCTTGACCATGCGGTCGGCCGAGTAGCGGGAAGCCACCGAACGGATGGACTCCTTCATCAGCTTGAGCCAGCCCCGAGGCACGCCGAACTCATCGCGCTCGTAATAGAGCGGGACCAGCTTGTGCTCGAGGATGGAGTAGATGTCCTCGGCATCGGCGGCGTCCGCCTCGGGGCCCGCGCCGCGGCCGCCCGCTTCGCCGATGGCCCAGCCGTTGCCGCCGTTATAGCCCTCTTCCCACCAGCCGTCCAGCACCGAGAGGTTCGGCACGCCGTTGGCGCCGGCCTTCTCGCCCGAGGTGCCGCAAGCCTCCAACGGGGCCAGGGGGTTATTGAGCCACACGTCCACGCCCTGCACAAGGTAGCGCGCGACATGCATGTCGTAGTCCTCCACGAAGGCGATCCTGCCGCCGAAAGACGGGTCCTTGGCCAAGGTGTAAATCTGCTGGATGAGGGCCTTGCCGCCGTCATCGTCCGGATGGGCCTTGCCCGCGAAGACGAACTGGATGGGGTGCCAGGGGTCGAAGAGCATCTTCTTCAGCCGCTCGACATCCTTGAGGATGAGAGTGGCGCGCTTGTAGCCGGCGAAGCGGCGCGCGAAGCCGATGACGAGCGCCGAATGGTCGAGGAGGGCGCCTCCGGCCAGGGCCTGAGCGGCGTTGCCCTCGCCCTTCATCCAGCGGGCGCGAGCGCGGGCACGCATGAGATGCAGCAGAGCGCTCTTGTTCTTATTATGCTGCATCCAGAGCACTTCATCGGGGATGGCCGCGATCTTGGACCACAAGGCTTGATCGTCCTGGTTGTCGCGCCATTCGACGCCCAGATAGCGGTCATACGTGGCGCCCAGTTCCTGCTGGACCCAGGTCCCCAAGTGCACGCCGTTGGTGACATGCGAGATGGGGACCTCGTCGACGGGCTTGGAGGGCCAGAGGCTCTTCCACATCTCGCGGGAGACCTGGCCGTGGCGGCGGCTGACCGCATTGCGCCGCCCGGCCAGCTTGAGCGCCAGGGAGGTCATGTTCCAGCCGACCTCGCCGGGAACGCGCGCGAAGTCCATGAAGGCCTCGCGGTCCACGCCCAACTGGGGCCAGTAAGAGGAGAAGTGCTCGGCGACCATCTCCTCGGCGAAGACGTCGTGGCCGGCGGCGACGGGGGTGTGGGTCGTGAAGACGGACATCTCGGAAACCTCGGCCAGGGCCTCGTCGAACTTCCTCCCCGCCGAGACCTTCTCGCGCGCCAATTCCAGGAACATGAACGAGGAGTGCCCCTCATTGGCGTGGAAGACGGACGGGTGCACGCCCAGGGCGCGCAGGACGCGCACGCCGCCGATGCCCAGGATGATCTCCTGGCGCAGGCGCATGGTGCGGTCGCCCCCGTAGAGGCGGCCCGAGATCTCGCGGTCGGGGGCGGAATTACCCTCGACATTGGTGTCCATCAGGTAAAGCGGCACGCGGCCGACTTGGACGCGCCACACCGCGACCTTCACGGCGCCGTGGCCGAGGGGGATGTCGAGGAGCATGCGCCCGCCGGAGGGCCCGAGCACGGGGCGAACCGGGGAATTGGCCCAATCGGCGGGCTCATAGACGTTCTGCTGCCAGCCGTCGGCCGAGATCTTCTGCTGGACGTAGCCCTGCGGGTACATGAAGCCCACCCCGACTAAGGGCACGCCGAGATCAGAGGCGGACTTGCAGTGGTCGCCGGCCAGGATGCCCAGACCACCGGAATAGATGCGCAGGGAGTTATGCACGCCGAACTCCGCGGAGAAATAGCCGATGTTCTTGCCCTTCATCTCGGGCTGGGCCCTGGCGAACCAGGTGTCCTGGGCAAGCATGTAATGATCGAAAGCCGCGATGGCGGTGTCGTAGCGGGCCAGGAAGCCCTGATCGGCCAGAAGCGCCTCCAGGCGCTGCTGCGGGCAGCGGCGCAGGAGCTTGACGGGATTGTGGTAGGTCTCGGCCCACAGGTTCCGGTCGATTTCCTTGAAGAGGGTGCGGGCCTCGGGACGCCAGCTCCACCAGAGGTTGTAAGAAAGGTCCTTGAGTCGGGCGATGCGCGCGGGCAGATTCCAGTCGTGATAGGGATCGGTCATCATCATGAACGCTTATTTTACCTTTTTGAAGCGGCCGGGACCAGGGCTTGACGCCATCGGGCGCTCAGGCTACCCTCTCGCTGTATGGATCCTGCACGACCTTCCCAGGAAAGCGAGGGCGGCCCGGGCCTGGCCCTTCTCGCCCGCCTGGCCGAGGCCGCGCGCTGGGACGACCAGGTCCGCCGCTACGAGGACGACCCCTGGGCCTATCTGCGCCGCAAGCTCCTCGCCACCGAAGGTCCGCTGCGCGAACTAAAGTCGAACCTCTTCCGTGGGGCCCAAGAACGCCTCTTTGAGGATCTTGCCAAACCCTTCCTGGCTCCGGGCTCGCTTCAGACCCATAAGGAAACCTTCGAATCCCTGCTGAGCATCGGCGATTTCGTGGACCTCTCCCTCTCTCTCGAGGTCGGACGGGAACGGGAATCGCGCCTGGAGGGAGCGCGCGCCATTCTAGATATCGCCAAGATTCCGACGCTCTTCGACCTGGAAGCCCAGCCCCCGGAGCGGCGCAGCCGCGCCTGGCAGGCGCGCGTGGAGGAAGCCGGACACCGCCTGGGCCTGGACCTCCTCGCCCGCCTCGCCGAAAGAGGAGAGGCCACTCCCCGCCGGAAGGCCTACCTGGCCCTGCGCCTGCGCCGTGAGCTGGGAGAAGCCCTGACCATGACCCGCCACGACTGCGGCCTGCGCGACGAGGTGACGCCCTACGTGCTGTCGCGCCTGGAGGCGACGACGGCCGCGGCCCTGCGTTTCCTCTCCCGCTGGCGCTAAAATTCGGACGAGCCCTCGGGTCAGTCGGTCTTCTTTGCGCCGTCAGCTTCCAGCGCTTCGACATCCCGAAGGTCCTTTTCTCGACCGGCTTCCCGTTTATTGGCGAGGAGGCACTCCTTCGACGGAAATTTCACCGGGATGCCGCCGAGCGTTCCGTCGACGGCATCATGCCAAAGAACGCCTTGGTCAACCCCCGCGAAAGCGCTCGTCACATCGATGCGCACCGGGACAACGCCGAATTGGATGAAGTCGCCGGAGAGATAGTCATCCTTCGTATAGCCGAATTGGCCGGCGCCGAAGGCCTTAACGGCCTTAACGAGACGCTCGGCATTTTCGGACGTCGGCTTGATGACGATGTCCATGTCGCCCGTGTGGCGCGGTCGACCGTGAAAACCGACGGCGTGACCTCCGATCACCATGTATTCCACTTTATGATCGTTGAGAATCTTGAGAAAATCGACGAAATCATCGTGAATGTTCCGTTCAGGCGTCATGGAAGCGTACCCTGCGGACAATCGTCTTGTCAAGCCTCGGAAGATCGCGGGCGTGTTGGAGAAAATAAAGATGCCGCGTTAAGAAGCCGACAGCTTCGACGCGTTCCTCCGGGGAACGGGAATCCCAGCAGGCGCGTTCGTCCGCATCCTGATCGGCATGCGAACGCCGCATCGGCACCCGGCGGGAAACATTTTTTTGCATGCGGAAGTTCATTGATACGGCGAGTATAGCATTGAGCGAAACCGTGCTTTACATTGACGCCGACTAAATGTAAAACATGACCACGAAAAAAAGAGCCCTCTGGAACACGCGCGCTCGATGAGATTCTCCATCGGCGGCTTGGACATACCGTCGCGGATCATCCAATCCCCGCTGGCCGGGTGTTCGGACCTGCCCTTCCGCCTGATCGCCCGCGGCAAGGGGCTGGGCTTCGCCTACGCGGAGATGGTCTCCGCGCAGTCGCTGACCCGCGACAACCTGAAGACAAAACGCCTGCTGCTGAGCGACCCCGCCGACCGCCCGCTCGGCATGCAGCTGCTCGGCTGCGACCCCGGAATGATGGCCGAAGGGGCCGCCATCCTTGAGGAGATGGGTGCCGACCTCATCGACCTGAACCTTGGCTGCCCGGTCAAAAAGGTCGTTTCGAACGGAGAAGGCTCGGCGCTGATGCGGACTCCAGATAAGGCCGAGGCCGTGTTCCGTGCCGTGCGCCAGACGGTGAAGAAAATACCGCTCACCGTGAAGATGCGCAAAGGCTTCTCGGACCCGTCGGGAGACGAGGCCGTGGAACTCGCCAAACGCGCCGAGGACGCGGGCTTCGACGCGGTGACCGTGCACGGCCGCACCCAGGCCCAGCAGTACGCGGGCAAAGCGGACTGGGAGGCCATCGGCAAGGTCAAGCGCGCCGTGAAGATTCCCGTCATCGGCAACGGCGACGTGCTGACCCCGGCAGACGCCCGGCGCCTGCTCGAGGTCTCGGGCTGCGACGCCGTCATGATCGGCCGCGGAGGCCTGGGCAATCCCTGGATCTACAAGAATCTTGAAGAGGTTCTCGACGGCAAGCGCGAGTCGATCCGCGTGCCGAGCGCGCTGGAGCGCCGGGAGACCCTCCTAGCGCACTTCGCGCTGGAGCGTGAGCGGTTGGGCGAACGCCAGGCCGCGCTCAACATGCGCCGCATCACCGTCTGGTACACCCAGGGCCTCCCCTACAACAAGGCCATGCGCGTGGCGGTCTGCTCGACGCTGGACTGCGACGAGATACGCCGCGTCATCACGGGCTACTTCGACGCCTTGCCCGCCACCGTCCCCCCGCCCGCCGTCCCCCTCTTACTGACGGAATAGGGACTCGGGAGAGGCCCCCATCTTGTAGCGGGTCTCTTTCCAGACGCGGCTGAGGGCGTAGGTGAGCGGACCCCGCGCGCGCAAGCGGCGCGCGGCGGCATGGATCAGTTCAGGCAAGAGCACGATGCGTCCCCTCGCCCGCAGGCGTCGGCTCAACTCGAAGTCCTCGAGCTCGGCAAAAGGCGGATAGCCCCCCACGGCCTTGTAGATATCAACCGTGGTGCACAACCCATGGTCGGCCGCGAGAATGCCGGCGCGCACGCGCGCGTTGGACCAGGCGGAAAGCGCCCTCAGGCCCAGATCGCGTCCGTAGTCGACGCTGAAGACGGCCGCGGAGATTTTTTTGTCTTCATTGAGCAGCCAGAAGCGCTCCAAAACCTGCTGCCAGTTGCCCGGCGGATGGACGTCGGCGCGAAGGAAGAAGAGGTGGTTGCCCGTGGCCTTCCGCGCGCCCGCGTCCCACTGGGCGCCGCGATTGGGCTTTTCGAGGCACAGGGTCTCGTCAGCCCACTCCCGGGATGACGCGACCGTATCGTCATCGGAACCCCCGTCGACGACGATGATCTCCACCGGGCTCGTTTTGGAACTCTGACGCAAACACTTCAGCGATGAGACGATCTGATGCCCCTCGTTGTGCGCGGCGACAATGACGGAGAACTTCACGGCGCGAGGGGCCGGAAAACAAGCCCCGTGGCGATCTTCGGGAAGAAATAGGTCGACTTTTGGGGCAGAAGTCCGACGGCCCCGGCCGCGCGACGAACCTGCGCGACACTGAACGGCTTGACCAGCACGGCCGAGCCCTTCGCGGCCTTCGCCTTCCTGGCTGCGAGGGAGACGTCGGGGGTGTAGCTCATCTCGTCAGGAGGCATGTCCGCGAGCAGGCGCTTCGACAGCCACTCCACGGCCAAGCCGCTGCGGCAACCGTCGGAAGACTTGGGCACGCCCAGATGATAGCCTTTCTCGACGAGTCCGAAGGCATAGGGATTTTTGGCGCGAGCGAGCGCCTTCTCCAGCGCACGCAGGTTGGGGAAACTCCCGAGGGTCGCGAGCTCACTCGCGCGAACGAACAGACTCCGGCTGGCGATGCGATGCGTCGGCAGCACGACGAGTCCCGAGTCCTCATCGGCCACAAGATATGTCAGCACGGCATCTGAACCGGGCAGAGAGGTCTGGCGATGATGGACGCGGCTGACCTCATAGCGATGGTGGCCGTCCGCGATAAGGATGGACCGAGCGGCCAGCGCCCGGCGCAGTTCAGCGACTTGACGCGGCCCGTCGACCCGCCACAGGCGGTAGAAGATGCCCTCATGGGACTTGCCGCTCGCGACGGGGCGGGTCCTGACGGCGGCGGCCAGCGCACGACGGGCCGCGCCCGATGAATCGGAGAAGACCCCGAAGATCGGACTCACGTTTACCCGGAGCTTGTTCAGCATGCGCAGGCGGTCGGCCTTGGGCTTGGAGAGGGTGCGCTCGTGCGGCACGACGGCGCGCGCCGCCGCGGGCGAGGCGCCGAGCGCCGCGAGGAAGCCCCGGCGCAGACGCGCGCGGCCGTGCAGGCGGTAGCGTTCCTCGACGACGTAGAAGGCGGGCCGCACATCGCGCGCCAAGGTCCCGTCCGAGTTCCAGCGCCGCCAGACCGCGGATGCGCGGGCATAGCGCGCCGCGCCGCCGCCTTGGGGAAGCTCTAAATGGACTGCATTACGGGCACGGCTGCGCAGGAACTTCGCCAGCTCCGGGCTGATCACGTCGTAGGGAGGACAGAGAACCCCGCCGAGCCCGGCCGCGGCATAGCGCACGCCGCGGAATGGATGCACGTCGGCCATGCAGCCATCATCCCGGTTTTGCGCGCGCGTTGTCAAG
>CAYHNV010000106.1:0-8625 GCA_964358065.1 uncultured Elusimicrobia bacterium
CTTGGTGTCGTCGTAGTCGACGTTGACGGTGATCTTGGGGCCGACTTTGCCTTGCATGCGCAGCTGGAGCTGTTGGTTGATCTCGATGAGGTTCGTCGTCTTGACGCGCCCCGTGTTCTTCTGCTGGTTGCTGTAGCGCCTTTCGGAGAAATTGAACCCGATCACCTTGCGGCCGGTCACCGAGAGGCTGGTGCCGTAGGTCGGCAGTTCGATTTCCGCTGGGGGGGGCTTGGGCGCATCGGTCGAATAGGCGACGCCTCCGGGCAGGCCCATGCCGGGCGCGACTGATCCGGGCTCAAAGCCCGGCTCTTCGCCGCGGTCGACCTGATCGCGGACCTGCTTGAAACGGTCGATCGAGTAGCCGCTGGGAGCGGCGGGTGCCGCGGGCGGGCTTGCGGGCTCCAGGATGCGGTCGGGGTCGGGGCGGTCTCGCAGGTGAAAGATGGGTTTGGCGGCGCCTGCGGGGGCGGGGGTCGCGGTCGGCTCGGCCGGGGCGGGCGCCGGCGGAGTCTCGGGTTTGGGCGCGACCTTCTCTTCCGGGGGAGTGGTTGGGGCGAAATCCGGGTCGTAAGGCGCCGTGAACTGGGCGGAGGCCGGACGCAGGAGCAGGATCGCCGCGAGGGCGAGCCCAGACGCGCCGATCAAGCGCCCGAGGCGCCACGAAAGTGATTTATCGATAAAAAACACGCGCGCGAGACGTTAGGGAGTATATCGGGGCGGCGTTACGGCGTCAAGGCCAAGAGGGCGGTGTAGGCGGACTCGTATTCCGTCAGCATCCGGCGCAGGGTGAAGCGTTCGGCGATCGTGGCCTGGGCGGCCTTGCCCAGGGCCGCTCGTCGCGCGGGGTTATCGAGGAGACTGCGCAGGATTTTGGCCAAGGCCGCGGGTTTATCCGGCGGCGCCAGCATGCCGTCTTTGCCGTCCAGCACGGCTTCGGGGATCCCGTCCACGGCGGAGGCGACCACGGGCAGACCGAGGGACATCGCCTCCAGCAGCGAATTGGGCAGCCCTTCCCACAGCGAGGGCAGGCAGTAGAGGTCGAAGGCCGCCAGCCAAGCGGCGACATCCTCCTTCTCTCCCAAAAGCCAAACTGATTTTTCCAGATGGTGCTTGCGCGCGAGGGCCTCCAGGTGCGCGCGCTCGGGCCCCTCGCCGATGATCACGCAACGCAGGGGCGAGCCCTTCAGGCGCGACATGGCCGAAATCAGCGTTTCAAATCCCTTCTGCTTGTCGAGCCGCCCGATCGCGCCGATGAGCACATCCGTTGAACTCAGGCGCAGCTGCATGCGCTTCTTCTGGCGGTCGATCTTGGAGGGGGACCAGCCCGCCAGCTCCACGCCGTTGCGGATGGTGACGACCTTGGCGGGGGTGTAGCCGAGTTTCTTGAGCAGGAAGCGGCGGCTGGCCTCGCATTCGGCGATGAGCAGGTCGTCGCGCTCCTTGAGCCAGCGATCGACCAGGAGGGTCCACCAGGAGCGGGAGCGGTAGTTGACGCGGGGCGAGCTGACGAGTTTGAAGGGGACGCGCGCGTGCGGCTTGGCCATGCGGCAGAGCTGAATGGCCTGGTACATCAGGGCGTGGACGATGTCCGGGCGTTCGCGGTCGATCATGAGGGCCAGGCGCCGCGCGTCGGCCGGCCGGGGCGCGCGGGCCAGGGCCAAGGTCGTGACCTTCACGCCCTGCTCACGCAGGCGCTGGGCGTAGAGTCCTTCGGGCTTGAGGCTGACGACGCCGGCGACCTGGTGTTTCTTGGGGTCGAGCAGAGTGGCCAGGGCGTACAGGGTCTTTTCCGCGCCTCCCAGCGTCGTCGAAGTCGAGACGAACAGGATCCTGGCCATGAGAACGCTTATTGAAAGAAGCCGCGCACGGCGTCGCAGACCCGGGCATGCTCGGCGTCGGAGAGCTCCGGGAACATCGGCAGGCAGAGCGTTTCGCGGCTGGCGCGTTCCGCGACGGGGAGCTGGCCCTCGCGGCCGCCCAGCGCGGCGTAGGCGGGCTGGAGATGGACGCTCAGGGGGTAATAGACGCCGCAGCCGACGGCGTGCCGCTTGAGATGCGCGGCTAAGGCGTCGCGCCTCCCGCAACGGACGGTGAAGAGATGGAAGACAGGCTCAGTTCCGCTCGCCCCCATCGGCGGCAGGCGCAGGGGCAGGTCCTTTAGACGCTCGCAGTAGAGCCCGGCCAGCCGGCGGCGGGCCTGCGTCCAGGACTTCAGGTGTGGCATTTTGACGCGCAGGATCGCGGCCTGGATCTCGTCGAGGCGGCAGTTGTGGCCGACGCGCGCGTGAGCGTAGGTCGCGCCGACGGCGCGGCCGCAGTTGCGCAGTTCGATCACCCGATCTCTTGATGCCTCGTCGTTTGTGACCACCGCGCCCGCATCTCCAGCCGCGCCGAGGTTTTTTGTCGGATAAAAACTATAAGCGCCAAACTCACCGAGCGACCCCGCCGGACGTCCTTTGTAGGTCGCGAGGTGTGATTGCGCGCAATCCTCGACCAAGTGGAGATGTTTCGTTTTGCCTATGGTGAGCAGGGGATCTATATCCGCCGGCTGGCCGAAGATATGCACGGCAACGATGGCTTTTGTCTTTTTGGTGATAAGACGTTCGACCGAGGCGGGGTCTAAGGTGAGGGTGTCGTCGTCCACGTCGGCGAACACGGGTCTTGCGCCCAGGACCGACACGGCCGTCGCCGTGGCGATGAAGGTGTAGGTGGGCACGATCACCTCGTCGCCGGGTCCGACACCGATGGCCTCCAGTGCCAGCTCGAGCGCGGAGGTCCCGGAATCGACGCCCAGGGCGTAGCGCGCGCCCGCCATTTCGGCGAATTCTAGATCGAAGGCCTTGTTCTCCCGGCCCAGAATGAAGGCCCCGGACTCCAGAACGCGGTTGACGGCGGCCCTGATCTCGGGGAGCAGGGCCTGGTTCTGGGCCTTGATGGAAAGCAGCGGAATGTCGATGGCGGTCGCGGTCATCAGTACGCCCCCTTGCCCAACGCCATGGCGAACGGCGTCTTAAGAATGATCTCGAGGTCCAGCCCCAAAGACCAATGTTCGATGTAGTAGAGATCCAGGCCGAAGCGCTGCTCGCTGGACACGTCCGAGCGGCCCGAGACCTGCCAGAGTCCGGTGATGCCGGGCAGGATGTTCATGCGCTTTTGGGCGGTCTGGCCGAAGTCGCGTTCCAGCGCCTCCACCTCGCCCGTGGTCAGGGCCAGGGGTCGGGGGCCCACGACGCTCATCTCGCCGCGCAGGACGTTGAGGAACTGGGGGAACTCGTCGAAGGAGAAGCGCCGTAAATATTTCCCGATCCCCGTGACGCGCGGGTCGTTTTTTGCCTTGAAGAACGCGCCTTTTTGATCGTTCAGGTCTTTCATGTCTGAGATATTCTTCTCCGCGCCCGCGACCATCGTGCGGAACTTAAACGCCGAAAAGATGTGCCCCTTGTAGCCGTAGCGCTTCTGCGTGAAGAAGACCGGCCCTTTCGAATCCAGCCGGATCGCCAGGCAGATGATCATCCAGAAGGGCGCCGTGACCAGCAGAAGCGCCGTCGAGAACGCCAGATCGAAAAGGCGCTTGGAGATGAAATTGGCAAGAGTGAGGGAGGCATGCTTGATCCGATACGCGGGCAGACCCAGATGATGGTCCATCTGCACCTCGCCCATCCTGATCTCGAGCAGGTCCGGCACCATCTTGAAGCTCACGCCATGGGTGTCGCAGAGCTCGGCGGCGGCCAGCACCTGTTCGCGCGCGTCCTTGGTGCGCAGCAGGATCAGCTCGTAGTAGGAGCGCTCCGCAAGCTTGCGTTCCAGCTCGTCGAGAGGGGGCAGTCCCGGCAGTTCATGCACTTGTGCCCCCGGATGCCGGAGCAGGATGCGTTCCTTGAGGACCTCGGCGACCGGCCCGCCGCCGATGAGCAGGACCGGCCGCGAGGCTTCATGACGCGCCAGCCAGTCGTCGATCCACAGCGCCAGCGCCTGGCTGAGGCAGACCAGCGCCAGCGAGACCGGGAGCACTCCGGCCAGCATCAGCCTCGAGTAGGCCAGGCGCTCATAAAGAAACGCCGCCACCAGCATCGTGCCCGTGCCCAAGACGCAGGACTTCATGATCTGGAGGAAGCGATCGGAGGGGCTCAGCCAGGACGCCGTGTAAAGCCGGTTGAGGTGGAGGATGACCAGCCAGATCGGCACGGCCGCGGGGAGAATGCCCTGGTAGTTCGCCCAAACCTCCGGGGCGCCCGACAGCGGCATGCGCGCCAGGAAGAACGGCCACTCAAATCGAATCCAGAAAGCCATCCGGTAGGCGGCCGCCACCGCCGCCGCGTCCAAGGCGAAGTGGCAAGCCGTGCGCAGGGCATGGCGCAACCAGGGGGGAAGTCCCATCACCGCCGATTATACTACTTCGCCTGTCGCGACAGGAAAGGCCAGACGAGCAGCGACACCGTCGCCTGTGCGCTCACCGCGCCAAGTGCTGCGCCGGTGATCCCCAGGCGGGGGATCATGATCCAGTCGACCAGGACATTCAATAAGAACGCCGTGGAGACCGCGAAGGCCGCATGCCAGGAACGCTTGTCGGCGATCAGGGCGATCAAGGAGAAATGATTGATGAACATGAACGGCAGCGCCAGGGCGAGCCAGGCCAGGGGCCGGCTTGCGTCGTGGAATCTCGCGCCGTAGATAAGCGGGGTCAGCGCCGCCCCGAAGACGTATAAAGCCGATCCGGCGACGCAGCCCGCCAGGAAAAGCTCCCGCCTGAGCCGGGAGATCGTTCCCGCGTGCCCGGCGTCCTCGGGCCGCGAGAAGACAGGCAGTGCTGCGATCGCCAGGAAGCCCGGCAAGAGGCAGGTCATCGCGATGATCCTTTCGGCCGCGAAATAATTGCCGATGTCTCCCGCCGCCACGCCCAGCCAATTGAGGCAGGAGATGTCGATTCGGGAGAACCCGGCCAAGGCGACGCTGATAAGGGTCATGGCCGGCAGTTCCCTCCAGTCGGAGACCGGCCAGCCGAGAGGCGGCCAGCGACGGACCCCCGGCAGGGCGGCGGTGAGCCGGGCGACCAGCGCCAAGCCGACGGCCGCCGCCAGGACCTGGGCTGCCAGAAGCGCTGCGGCCGCCGCATTCACGCTCGGCGCCAATCGCAGCGCCAGCCACGCGAGTCCCAGGCTGGAGAAGCCCAGGAGGAACTTCATCTTTGCCTCGATGATGAGGTTCTCGTGCGCCAGGCAGAGATAGCTCAGTTGGTCGACGATGTTGCGGCCCGCGGCGATGCCCAGGAAGAGCAGGAAGAAGGTCCGCCTCTCGCCCAGGCCCGGCCAAAACGCGACTCCCACGAAGAGCGCCGCGAAGAAAAGGACCTTGAGATAGGCCGTTTGGAGAAAGACGCTCATGCCCCGCGAACGGTCGACGGCCACCTGCCGCGTGAGCAGCGTGTTGAGCCCGCAATCGCCCGCCGTCGCCAGGATCATCGCCGCGGAGAAGCCCACCGAGAACCGCCCGAGCTCGGCGGCCCCCAAGTGGCGCGCGAGCAGGATGAAATAAAGGGCTTGGAGCGCCTTGGAGCCCTCGGCCGCGGACTTCCAGAAGAAGTTGCGGCCGATGCGCTGGCGCGCCGGAGCGGGGTTCATGGGTGAGCCCGCCAGGTCCAGCCGTGGACCAGGAAATAGGCCCGGTTCAACGCCAGGATGACGGCCTGCTCCCAGCCGGGACGGTGCTTGCGGAAATACCGCATCTGGGAGAAGCGAACTTCCTGTCGCAGCCAGTCGGGCGCGCCGTCGCGTCCGCTGAAAGGATGCAGATGGACGCCTTTCGCCGACGGCAGGAAGTACGACCGGATCCCCGCCCGGCGCGCGCGCAGGCAGAAGTCGACGTCCTCGTAGTACATGAAATAGTTTTCGTCGAACCCGCCGATCGTGTCGAACAGCTCCCGCCGCAATCCCATGAAGGCGCCTGTGACCCAGTCGACCGCCTGCGCTTGCTTGGAATGGGGACGCGCAAGATCGTATTTTCGCATCCGGCGCGGCAGCGGCAGCCGCCAGAGGGTTTGGGCCAGCGTGGGGAAGGGCCCGCAGGAGGGCTGTTCGGCGCCGTTCTCGCAGGAAAGCGCGCCGCCGATGAGGCCGTCGTTCTCCGCCAGGAACCCGTGGACCGCCTTGAGCGAACCCGGCTGAAGATGCAGGTCCTGATTGACCGCGACCAGCACCCGGCCCGAAGAGGCGGCCGCCGCCTGGTTGACGGCGCGCGAGAACCCCCGGTTGGTCTCGTTGCGGATGATGCGCGCGCCCGGCACTCTCCGGCAGATCTCGGCCGTCCCATCGGCGGAGGCGTTGTCAACGACGATGGCTTCGTAGGGAAGGCCGCCCGCCGCGCCGGCCAGGCGGTTGAGGGTCTCGGCGATCCAAGGCGCCCCGTTATAGGCTGGAATTAAAACGGAGATTTCTGGCTTGGCGGCAGGGTTCATGAACGAGTCGGGCATTGTACAACTTTGATATGATGCCGCCCATGGGCGGGAAAGTCCTGGTGGTCGGCGGTACGGGCCTGGTGGGCAATGCCCTGGTCCGGGCTTGGACCACCCAAGGCGCCGAGGTCGCGGCCGCCACCTACCACTGCCATCCCTCCGGCGGGTTCTACCAGCTTGACATGCAGGATGAGGTCGGGGTCCGGGCCCTTTTAGGGAAGTTTCGGCCGGAGGTGGTCGCCGTTCCTGCCGCCAATCCTTTCGTTGATGACTGCGAGCGGCGCCCGGCCGAGACCCGCAAGGTCAACGTGGACGGGACGCTGAACGTGGCGCGGGCCTGCCGGGAGATCGGCGCCCGGATGATCTTCTACTCGTCCGATTACGTATACGATGGGGTCAAGGGCGTCTACACGGAGGAAGACGCTCCAAACCCGATCAACGAGTACGGCCGGCAGAAGGCTGCGGCCGAGGCCGGCGTGCTGGCCGCCGACCCCGCGAACCTGATCGTGCGAACGTCCGGGGCGTACGGCTGGCAATGGGAGCCGAAGAATTTCGTCCTCCAAATCCGAGCGCGCTTATTGAAAGGCGAGACGATGCGCGTGGCCGCCGACCTTCGTTACAACCCGACCTACGTGGAGAACCTGGCCGAGATGACGGTCGCGTTGATCTCAACCGGCGCGTCCGGCATTTTCCACATCGTGGGCGCCGAGGATATCGTGCGCCATGAGTTCGCGGTCCGCGCCGCGAAGGCCTTCGGCCTGGACGCGCGGCTCCTGCTCCCGACGCCGAGCGCGGAGCTCGGCTCCCCCACCCCGCGGCCGAAGCAGAGCAGCCTGTGCACGGACAAGGTCCGCGCCGCGGTCGCCGTCCACCCTCTCGGGGTTGACGAGGGCCTGCGCCGGATGCTCGCCATGGAGCCGGCCTGGCAGGCGTACGCGAAGACCCTGCCCGATCCTTCCGCGGAAATCGCGCGGACGGGGATCGAGGCGTGAGTCCGTGATCAGGCTGATGAAATCGACGTTCCACAATGAGGTCGCGACCAAGCGGGCCCTGGCCGAGTTCATTCTGGACGCGAAGATTCTGAGCATGGGGCGTCAGTGCGGCCGTTTTGAGTCGTCCTTCGCCGCCTGGCAGCAGAGGCGGCGCGCCGTCTTCGTCGCCAGCGGCAGCGCCGCCAATCTGGTCCTCCTGCAGGCGCTTCTGAACGTCGGTCGCCTGCGCCGGGGAGACCGCGTCGGATTCTCCGCGCTCACGTGGGCCACGAACGTGATGCCCATCATTCAGCTCGGGCTTGTTCCCGTGGCCGTCGACTGCGAGCTGGAGACGCTCAACGTTTCGCCGCGCACACTGGCCCCCGTCGATATCAAGTGTTTGTTCCTCACCAATGTTTTGGGTTTCTGCGACGACCTCCCCGGCATCGCCGATCTTTGTCGTTTGCGCGGCATCCTTCTCCTTGAGGACAACTGCGAATCCCTCGGTTCCCGAATCAGCGGCCGCCTGTTGGGAAATTACGGGCTGGCTTCGACCTTTTCTTTTTTCGTCGGGCATCATCTGTCCACCATCGAGGGGGGCATGGTTTGCACCGACGACGATGAATTGGGAGACGTCTTGATCATGACGCGGGCCCACGGTTGGGATCGCGACCTCCCGTCCCACCGCCGGGCGTGCCTGCGGCAGTCCCATCATGTCGATGACTTCTTTGCCGAATACACGTTCCATGACCTGGCCTACAACGCGCGGCCGACGGAAATCAGCGGTTTTATCGGCAACCTACAGCTCCCCTATTTGCCGGAGATCATCGAGAAGCGCTTCGCGAACTACCGACGCTTCGCCGCGGCCGCCGGGCGCAATAAGGACATTGTCCCCCTGCGAACCGGGCATATGGACTGCGTTTCCAACTTCGCCATGCCGGTCGTATTCCATGATCGGCCTCAGTTCGAGCGTGCCCGGGAGATCTTCACGGCTGCCCGCATCGAAATCCGGCCGATTATTTCCGGCGATGTCACGCGGCAGCCCTTCTACCGGAAGCACGTCGGCGCTCCGGACCCTTGCCCGAACTCCGCCGCCGCCCATCAGCGGGGGTTCTACTTCGGCAATAACCCTGGGTTGACCGAACGGGAGCTGGTGAGGATTGAACGGGCTTTGGCGGCCTGCGATGATCCCAGGCAGCCCAGTCG
>CAYHNV010000107.1:0-8583 GCA_964358065.1 uncultured Elusimicrobia bacterium
TAGCTGGTCTCGACGAATGTGGACTGTTCGGCCAACTGCTCGATGGGGATGCCGCGGTAGCGCAGGATGCCCTTCTCGCCGTCGAGAAAGGTGATGGCGCTCAGGCAGGAACCGGTGTTCATATAGCCGTTGTCGAGGGTGATGTGCCCCGTCTTGGCCCGGAGCTCGGAGATGTCGATGGCCCTCTCGCCCTCGCTGCCTTCGATGATCGGCAGTTCGATCTCCTTGCCGTCCAACTTCAAAATCGCGGTCTTTGCCATGTCCTTGCTCCTCTCTTGATTGATCGGTTCCGGCTTGCTCGGCGCACCTTGAGCGGAAGGTATCATAATATTTCTCCGGAGGTTTCCTTCACCACGCAACGGAATTGCTGAGCACCTCTTGATAACGTTCACGCGGGTGGGCTACACTGCGTCATGAGCAACAGCCGGCGGGATGAGCGTCGTGCCGTGTTCCTTGACCGTGACGGCGTGATCGTGCGCGAGGCGGATTATCTCAGCTCCGTCGAGCGTCTGGTCGTCCTGCCGGGGGTCGCCATGGCGATGAAGGCCCTGCGCGCCGCGGGCTTTAAGGTCGTGATCGTGACAAACCAGTCGGGGGTGGCCCGGGGCTACTTCAGCTTGACCCGCCTGCGCGAGATCCACCGAGAACTCAAGCGCCGTTTAGCCCGCTCCGGCGCCAAGTGGGACGCGCTTTACTTCTCGCCTCACGGGCCGGACAGCGGCCACTCCTGGCGCAAGCCGGGCATCGGCATGCTCAAGGCGGCGCAGAAACGCTTCCACCTCGACCTGAGAGCTTCTTACTTTATCGGCGATGCGACCGCCGACATCCTCTGCGCGCGCCGGGCCGGTTGCGTGCCGGTGCTGGTGCGCACAGGCAAGGGCGGCCGCGACGGCAAGCATGCCGCAAAACCCGAGAAGACCTGCCGCGACATGGCGGCGGCGGCGCGCTGGATCCTGTCTCGCCCCGCCTATTCGACGCGCAAGTGGCTATAATGTCTAACAATGGCCGCCGGCGGAACTCCTGAGAGGATGGGGATATTCATGAACGCGAACGCAACGACCGCGACGCAAGGCGAGTTCCTCGGGCACCCGAAGGGACTCTATGTCCTCTTCTTCACCGAGATGTGGGAGCGCTTCTCCTACTACGGCATGCGCGCCTTGCTCGTCCTTTATATGACGAAGTACCTGATCATCAACGCGGACCAGGGGATGAGCGTCTTCGGCTACGGGGCCATCCGGCACTTCGTCCAGTGGTTCGTGGGTCTCTTCGGCATGCACGACCCGCTCTCGGTGCAGGCCCTCTCCTCGCAGATCTACGGCCTCTACACCGGCTTCGTGTACTTTACGCCCTTTTTCGGCGGCATCCTGGCCGACCGCGTGTTCGGCCAGCGCAAGTCCGTTTACATCGGGGGCACGCTGATGGCGATCGGCCACTTCCTGATGGCGGTCGAGAGCATGTTCTTCGTGGCCCTCTTCTTCCTGATCCTGGGCAACGGCTGCTTCAAGCCGAACATATCGACCCAGGTCGGCAACCTCTACCCCGAGGGCGACCACCGCCGCGACTCCGCCTTCACCATCTTCTACATGGGCATCAACCTGGGCGCGTTCTTCTCGCCGCTCGTCTGCGGCACGCTGGGGCAGAAGGTCGGCTGGCACTACGGCTTCGGCGCGGCCGGGGTCGGCATGATCGCCGGGCTGTGCATCTATCACTTCGGCAAGCATCTTCTCCCGCCGGACCGCATCATGGTGAAGTCCTCGTCCACGGATGCCGCCGCCGACCAGAAGATCACCCCGACCGAGTGGAAGGCCATCGGGGCGCTCGTCTTCCTATGCATGGTCAACATCGTCTTCTGGGCCGTCTACGAGCAACAGGGCAACACCCTCCAGCTTTGGGCTGACGCGAACACACGTTGGCAGTTCTTCGGCTTCAACATCCCGTCGAGCTGGTACCAGTCCTTCAACCCGGCGTTCATCTTCCTCTTCGCGCCTTTCATGGACAAGTTTTGGGGCTGGCAGGACAAGCGCGGCAAGGAGCCTTCGAGCGTGACCAAGATGGGCATCGGCTGTATCCTCTTGGGCGTGGCCTTCGTCATCATGATCGCGGCGTCCAAGGTGGTCGGTCCGAGCGAGCAGGGCAGCCTGCTCTGGCTGGTGGCGACGACCTGGCTCTTCACGATGGGCGAGCTCTACCTGTCGCCGATCGGCTTGTCGCTGGTGACCAAGGTGGCCCCGGCGCGGATGGTGTCGATGCTGATGGGCATGTGGTTCCTCTCCAGCTTCTTCGGCAACTATCTGTCCGGTTTCATCGGCGGCTTCTACGAGACGATGAGCAAGGACGCCTTCTTCACGCTCCTGATGGCGCTGGGCGTGGGCGCGGGCCTCATCTTCTTCGCGGCCAATAAACCCCTGCGCAAGACCATCGGCCACGGCGTCTAGCCGGTCCTCCGCGTCTGACCGCGGTCAAATCTCGCACCGGTGCGAGTCGCCATGTCTTTTAGAGCAGCCCGAAGCCCTTGAGCGCTTTCTTGAGTCCCGGACGCGCTTCCGCGGAGAGCGGCGTCAACGGAAGTCTTGGCTCCGGCCGGCACAGCCCCATCATCGAGAGGGCGGCCTTGACTGGGATCGGGTTGGTCTCGACGAAGAGCGACTTCACCAGCGGGAACAGCTTGAGGTGGAGGGTCCGCGCCTTCTTGAGGTCGCCTTTCAGAAACGCGGCGCAGAGCGTTTGGGTCTCCTTCGGGGCGATGTTCGCCACGACGGAAATGACTCCACGCGCGCCGACGGACAGCATCGGCAGGGTCAAGCTGTCGTCGCCGGACAGGACGGTGAAGGAAGGCGGCGTCAGCGAGATGATCTCCGAGACCTGGTCCAGCGAACCCGAGGCCTCCTTGACCGCCAGTATGTTCGGGCAGTCCTTGGCGAGCCGGGCGATGGTCTGAGGAGCGATGTTCACCGCGCAGCGTCCGGGGATGTTGTAGACGACGATGGGCAATCGCGACTCCCGCGCCACCGCCCGGAAGTGCTGGTAGAGCCCTTCCTGCGTCGGCTTGTTGTAGTAAGGAGCCAGCACCAGAAGCGCGTCGGCTCCCAGCGTTTCGGCCTCATGCGCCTGCTCCACCGCCTTCCAGGTCGCGTTGGCCGCCACTCCCGCCACCACCGGGACGTCCCCGTGCGATTGCGAGCACGCCAGCTCGATGCAGCGCCGGTACTCCTCGTGCGTCAGCGTCGCCGCCTCGCCCGTGGAGCCGCAGGGCACCAGGCCCGCGCTTCCAGCCACGATCTGGCGCCGGATCAACCCCCCATAGCAGTCCTCGTCGAGACGCCCTTTGGAATCGAACGGAGTGGCCAGCGCGACATAGGAGCCTTCGAACTTCATGGCGCCACCTCTCCGGTGAAGATGATCTCACCCGGCCCTTCCAGGCGGGCCCCATCCAAGAATGACGCCTTCAGCGTCTTGCCGCTGCGGACCATGACCTGAACTGCCGGGCCGGCCTTGCCCAGAACGCAGGCCACGAAGCCCGCGGCCATCACTCCCGTTCCACAACAATATGTTTCGTCTTCAACGCCCCTTTCGTATGTTCTCAGGGACAGCACTCCTTTCTTGATCGAGACGAAATCGACGTTCGCGCCGGGCCCGCCGAATGCTTTGTGAGAACGGAGGGCTCGACCCAAGGTCTGCACGGCGACTTTCTTGATGTCAGGAACGAACAAAACTGCGTGCGGAACGCCTGTATCAACGGAATGAACGGTATGAGTCTTGCCGAGGACTTTGAGCCGCAGACCGAGTCGTAGATCGTGGGGGAGAGGCATCTCGACCTCGGCACGGCCCTTCCCCGTGAGCCTCACCGAGAGCGCGCCCCGGTTCGTGTCGAGAACGAAGCGTGTTTTATTCGTCCAGCCCATGGCTTTGGCCCACAGTGCCGCGCAACGAGAACCATTCCCGCAGAATGCGGTCGAACCATCGGCATTCCAGTAATCAAGACGGAGTCTTCCGTCATGTCTGGACATTAAGAGCATGCCATCCGCCCCGATCCCGCAACGGCGGTCGCAGAGTCGGCGGGCCAGCGCCGCCCCGGAATGGCCGCGAGGCAGGCCGCGCAGGAGGATGAAGTCGTTGCCCGCGCCGGACATCTTCCAGAAGCGCATCGTCATGGGCGGTGCGGCAGTTCCTTGATCTGAGAGCGCAGGGCCCGCGCCGCGAAAGAGGAGAAGCGTGTGTTCCCGGCTTCTCCAGCGGCGCGGGTCAGGTCAGCGGAGGCTTTGACGGCATCACCGGCGGCCAGGCGCGTGCGGGCTCGGACCCAAAGGGCGGCGGCGTCATCGGGGAAAGCGGCCAGGATCTGGGCGGCCTCGGCGGCGGCCTCGGCGTCGCGGCCCGCCTCAAGAAGCCAGAGGGCCTTCGCCCTGCGCGCGCCCGCGTCCGCGCCGCGCGCCAGAGCTTCGTCGAGCCGGAGGACGGCGCCCGCGTGGTCGCCCTTTGCGCGAAGCACGAAGGCCAGCAGGATCGTTGAGGAGGGATCGCCGGGTTTAAGAGCGAGGGCGCGGTCCAGGGCCAGCTCGGCGGTCTTGGTCTCGCTATGGGCCAGGAGTGCTGCTGCATAGTCGCGCCAGACGTCGGCGCGATCGTGGATGGTCTCCAGGGCGATCTCATAGTGCTCGGCGGCGCGGTCGGGGAAACCCAAAGCGGCGTCGATCTCCGCCAGGCCGAGGTGGGCGTTCCAATGCCTGGGTTCGTAGCGGAGGGCTTCGGTGAAGGAGATTTTGGCGCGTTCGTCCAAGCCGCTGCGGTGGAGGATGCTTCCCAGGCGCGTGAGCAGGTCCACGTTCTTCGGGAAAAGGCCCGCTCCGAGCTGGTAGTAGGCCAGCGCCTCATCCGGGCGTCCCAGACGGTCCAGATTGTCGCCCATCAGGATGTAAGATTGCCTCAGATCGGTGCCGCGCAGGGTTTGCATGAACTGCGGGGTGAGCGCCGCGACGACCTCGGCGGGCTTGACGGAGTCGCTGAACTCCTGCACGGGACGGATCTTCTTGTCCGAGGGCTCGCCCCAGAGTCTCCAGGCGCGGGCCGGGCCGGAGGTTAAAGCGAGGATCAGCAGGGCGGCTGCGGCGCGCCTCACCGGGTCGGCTCCGCCGCCATCCAGGCCCCGGCCAGGCGCGGGATCGAGGCCAGGATCAGGCTCTCCTCGGCCGCCAAGATGCGTCTGGAGGCGGAGATCACGCCCTTCTCCAGGGCTTCCGGCACGCGCTTGGCGTCGAAGATGCTGATGTCGCCGACCTGAGGCTCGATGAGGAAGTCCGCCTGCTTGCGCTGCTCGCGCGAGAGGTAGGCGCCGCGGATGTCGATGACCTGCTCGAGGCTGTCGAGCACGTTCTTGGGCCGCGCCGTCGTGAAATCGGTCTCGGTCACGCTGGCCAGCGTCCACTCGGCTCCGAGCAGATGCGCGGCGTCCACGGGGATGTAGTCGACGACCCCCCCGTCGACGAGGTAGCGGTGCCGGTACTCGAGGGGGCGGAAGATGCCAGGGAGGTTCATGCTCGCGCGCACCGCCGGGGCCAGCTCGCCGTCGCGGAAGATGATGGCCTCTCCCGTGTAGATATCCATGGCCACGCAGGCGAAGGGTTTCTTGGTCTGTTCGAAGCGCATGCCGCCTAGTTCCCTGTTGATGCGCTTCTCGGTGTTCTCGGAGGAAAGGAGTTGATCGTAGAGGATTAGGGAGATGAAGCTGTGGGCGGAGAGGTTGTTGCCCGATCCAATGTCGGTGGTGGAGGCGATGTCCCAGAGGCGTTGGAGCGAAAGGCCGCCCGCATAGCCCGCGCCTATGACCGCGCCCATGGAGGTCCCCGCCACCACGTCTACGGGAAATCCTGCGTCGGTCAGGACCTTGATGACGCCGACATGCGCCACGCCGCGCAGCGAGCCCGCCGAGAGCACCAGCCCGACCTTCGGGCGCCGCTCCGGTGCCGCTAGGCGCACCTCGCGCCAGAGATGGTCGCGCAACAGCGCGTCAGCGGAGAGGTCCGGGGCGGCCGCGGAAGGTACGGCGAGGGCGACTAAGAGGAAAAGCGGCCGACCGAGGGATATCCCGAGGAAGTGCCGCCTCCGAGGTTTTGGTGGCGGCCAGGTCAAGGAGCGATCTCCCGGCCGACGGCGCGCTCAAGCCGCGTCCGGGCCAGGAGATGCTCGGTCACGGCCTCGAGGTAGGCGAGACGCAGTTCCAGAAGGCCCTCGCGGGCGCGGAGCTTGGAGAGGGCGGGGCCGGGCTTGCCGATGGTCGCGTCATACAGCGTCTGGACGCGCCGCCACTGGGCCTGGCGGCGGGGGACCTCATCTTGCCAGTAGCCCATGCTTTCGGCGCCACTGCGGACTTCCAGGCGGACGCGGTCCTGCAGGTCGGAGCGCGCCAGCTGGCCTTGGCGCTGCTCGGCGCGCTTCTGCTTGAGCTGGCTCCAGAGGTCGTAGGAGAGGGGGAGTTTGACGCCGATGGTGACATCCCAGTTGTTCTTGCGCAGGGGGAAGTGATTGTCCGTGAGTTCATAGTCCCCGGCCACGAAGAGTGTCGGGTAGCGCCGGCTGAAGGCGAGGTTGACGCCGATGGCGTCCATCTGGGCCTTGTAGGTCTGGGATTGGAGCTCGGGGCGCAGTTCCATGGCCCAGAGCACGGCCTTCTCCACTTCGATCTTGGCGGGGGCGGTCTCCAGGTTGCCGACGACGCGGAAGGCGGTATCCAGTTCGAGATTCAGCGACTTGAGGAAACCCAGCCGGCTCGATTGCTCGTCGTGCACGGCCTGCGCCGCGCGCAAGCGGGCGGCGGCCAGGGCCGCCTCGGCTTCGATGCGTTCCCAGGGCCCGAACCCGGAGTCTTCGGCGACGCGCTCCAGCGTGCGCAGATGCTCCGCCGCCACGGAGGCGCGCTCCTGGGTCAGGAGGAGTCGATAGAAGGCGTCCTTGACCTGTGAGACCAGGTCCATGCGCACGGAGTCGCGGTTGGAGAGCGCCTGCTTGTGGGCGGCCTTGGCCAGGCGCAGGGTGTTGAGCGTGCGCTGCCCCTCATAGATTGGGAGGTTGAAATAGCCGCGTCCCGAGAAGATGTTCTCGGGGGCGTTCGGGTAGAGCAGGATGCTGCGGAAATCCTGCGAGAGGGCGAAGGGATAGAGGGCGCCGTACTTCGAGGCGCTGGCCTGCACGCCCACTTCGGGCAGGAAGCGGAGCTTGGCTTCGGTCACGCGGGATTCGGCGATGATGACGTCCTGCTCGGAGGATTGCAGGCGCGGGTCGTTGCGGACGAGGCGCATGGCGTCGTCGAGGGAGTAGACACGCTCGGGCGTTCCGGGACGCGTCTGGGCGGAGGCGTTGGCCGCCGTGAGCGCGAGGACAAGAAGGACGATTTTCAGGCGGCGTGTCATTGTCGTGATGTCAGACCGTGAACGACTTCGTCAGATGTTCGAGCTCCACCCTCAGATCCTTGAGTTCCCGGCGGCAGGAGTCGGCGCCCTCGGGCAGGCGCTTGATCGAATCGTCGAGGCGTTCGATGAGGCGCTGGGCGAGGTTGCGGTCCTTCTGGACGAGGACCTGGAGGCCGGCGAGCATGCCGTTGAACTCCTCCTGTAGCTCCATGAGTTCGTCGCCGGTGCGCAGGGACACGCGGTGCGTGAGGTCGCCGCCGCCGACGGTCTGGGCGCTCTTCTCGAAGCGGTAGATGGGCCCCGCGAAGCGGTGCGAGACGTAGAGGGAGATGAGGAGCATCAGTCCGAGGTAGAGGGCGACCTTGACGAGCAGCACGCCGTTGAACTGGACCACCCGGTCGATGGAGGAAGGGCACTCGGTCAGCATGACCCGTGAAAGGGAATAATACACGTCGCCACCCACGATGAGGGACGCGACGAGCACGCTCAAGAACACCATGCCGATGTACTTCAACTGGAGGGCGCGCTTGACCAGGACCGTCTTGCGCTGGAACTTCTTGGTGTCTTCGGCCATCATCCTCACTCCTGAGCCTTAGAGCAGATCGTCCGACAGCTTCAACCACTCGGGCGTGACGGTCTTCAGCTTCGCCGTCGCCGCCTCCAGGGAGACCGGGACGATCTGGTCTCCTTTGAGCGCCACCATGTTGCCGAACTTCCCTTCGTGTACGAGTTCCGCGGCCTTGACGCCGACGCGTGTGCCGAGGATCCGGTCGAAAAGGGTCGGAGCGCCGCCGCGCTGCATGTGGCCGATGACGGCCGAGCGCGTCTCGATTTTGGTCTCGGCTTCGATGATCTTGCACAGGCGTCCGGCCACGCCGCGCGCTTTGAGGATCATGTGGCCGAACTCGTCGAGCTCTTCTTCTTTCTTCTCGCCGGGGATATCCACGGCTTCCGAGGCGATGACGAGGGCGACGTTCTTCTTGGCGTGCGCGGTCTTGAGCTTGGCGACCATGTCCTTGATGTCGACGGGCCGCTCGGGCAGGCAGAGGTAGTCGGCGCCGACGCCGATGGCGGTAAAGAGGGCGACCCAGCCGGCGTGGCGGCCCATGACTTCCAGGACCATGCTGCGGCGGTGCGAGCGGCCGGTGTCGATGAGCCGCTCGGCGGCGTCGACGGCGAT
>CAYHNV010000108.1:0-3575 GCA_964358065.1 uncultured Elusimicrobia bacterium
TGCGTTTGTCACGGTGCTCCTCTTCAAGAAGCTTGAGCAGGAAGGCGCTGTAGCTTGACTTTTTCTGCTGGGCCTCTTTGAGCGCCGCGTCCACCGTCCGCCGACTGTGGCGCAGCATCAAAACGTCAAGCAGCTTATGAATCTCGTCGATCATCGTTGTTCTCCTTTGGCATGTAGGTGTTCAGATCAGGCTCCGGCGTCGAGGCTCCCTGCTGGTACTGCGGCCACTTCTCGTAATCCTGCGCCGACTCGCCCAGCGGCAGGAAGTAGTCCCGCGACGCGATGTCTTGAAGAAGCATCGTCTCCACGCGCTGGATGTCGAACAGTCGGTGCTCGTGCGCCTTAGCCACCGCGGCGGCGACGTCTTCCGTCTTGTACTGGCACAATAATCGGCACAGCTTGCGAATGCTCCAGATGTACCTCGGCCCCCGATCAGCCTTGAGCGCCTCCAAGTACGCACGCATCCCTTCCCCGGCCGCCTTAAGCTTCTCCTCGTCCATGATCCGCGCCGCCTTCTGCCGCCGCGGCGCGTGCGCCGCCGCCGACGCCGAAGGGCTCCCCGCCGACTTCTTCTCATGCGACGCAATCTCGCGGTGACCGTCTTCAACGATCACGCGATCTTTCGTCTCGCGCACCGTAACACCCTTGCCGATGTGCGCCGCCGGGACTGGATACTTCAAGCCGTGCAGGCTTACGCAACTGCGCGCGTCCACGTCCCGCTGCCACACCCGGTAGACTTCAGGGACATGCAACGGTAGGCCCCTCAGGTGCGCCTTCTCCGCGGCGAATAGCTCCAGCGGACTCGCCTTGAACTCGCGCAGCCGCCGCCGGTTGGCTTTCTCCACCCATTCAAGTGCCTGCGCGTTCAAATCCGCGTCCGACCGAAACGTCCGCCCCACTAGAAAATTATTCTCGATGTAGTGAAACGGCCTCTCCACCTTCCCCTTGCGGTCGCTGTCCATGATCTCGTGCGCCATGAACCGAAATCCGAAACGTTCCTCGAACGCCTCCACCTCCGGTGCGACCTGCGCGTTTTTTCCCGACCCGCACGCCAGAACGATACTCGTATTGTCGATCACGCACCGCCCGCACGTCCCGCCGAAATATCGGAACGCGTCCGTCAGGAACACCTTGCACTCGAATCGGCCAAACTTCTCGTGGAAATCCATGTACAGCATCCGAGAATACCCGAACACCAGGCTCGCGCACTGACGCTTCACTTTCTTGCCCGCGATCACGATCGTGTAGAGCGATGTGTCGTGCTGCATCTCCTCAGCGGGACCCGTCACGATGCGCCCAACGGGAACTTTCGTCTCGACACCGATCCCCGTCTCCCGGCAGAACCGCGTCAGCGCCGAATAAGACGCCTCAATCTTGCGGCCACGACCAGCCAGCTCGTCTTGAAGCTTCTCCATAACGCGCACCATGTTGCCCCGGCACTCCCCGTGGTAAAGCCGGATAGACTCTAAATGCTCGTCGAACATGCTCGCTCGCCGCGCACACCTCGGCTCCGCGCCGCCGTCGGCCACGACCTCTCGCACGCTGTTGCGGCTCACCCCGAGCGCCTTGCCGATCGCACGAATGCCGTGCCCCTTCGCCCTCAACGCCAATATCGCCGTTCGCGTCTGCCGATCGATCATGTCGCCTCCCTCGTCAATCCTTCCGCCGTCTTCTTCAACACCTCGAAATGCTCGCGGCACCGCCGCCACGCGGCCAACAACCGTTCACGCGGCAGCATCCCAGCGTCACAGCCCAACACCTCCGGTAATCCTCGTGCCAGACTCAGCGATACGTTGCCGACCAACCCGAGATTCTTCACGCACCGCGCTTCCTTCTCGCCAAGCTCAGCATCCCCATGGCTCGCCGCCGATTTTACCCTCAGAAATAACGACGGGTCCTCCACGATCTTGCGTCGTGTTTCAGCACCCGCCGACCGATAGCTCGCGTACAACTCGCCCATCTGCCGGTTCGTCAGACCCAGCCCCCTCACTTTCTCGGCCAACGCCCGACCAGACTCCCCGTTGCCGCGCGTCAACGGCACCAAATACGTCGCCGCCGCGTGCGCACCGATGCGCCCGCTCGCCACCTCCTCCGCCACCCAATCCGGCAACGCCTCTACAAGCCCCAGACGCCGGCTCGCCCAGCTCTTGCTTCGGCTCAGTCGAGTCCCAACATCACCAAGACTCCAGCCGCGCACGCGGTGAAGCTCGACGACCAGCCAGCCCTCCTCGAACGCGTCGCGCCGCCCCTGCCCCAACTGGTACGCCGTCGCCAACGCCGTCGCCTCGTCCATCTCCCAGATCACCACGCGCGCCACGTCCGCCTTCAAACGCCTGAGCGCCCTCACACGTTTGTGACCGTCTACCACCACGTACCGCCCCGCTTCGTCGCCGGCCACCACGACCACCGGGCTCTGCTGCCCGGTCTCGCTCAGTGACGCCAGCAATCGCTTCTCAGCTCCAGGCCGCCGCGCACTCAAACGCTCGTACTTCAGCAACAACTGCTCAAGGCCCACTTCGATGATCCGCATCTTGTCCAACATTATCCCGCAGACTTCTTCCCGCGTCTATAAACTCCTGTCTTGCGGACAATTCCATCGTTTTCTCGACGAGGATTAAGTCATCGTTCCTGTCTTGCGGACATGGTGCTGCCGCGCTCGCACTCGCCGCCGGTTATCGCGTGCCACATAGGCCGGATGCCCGCTGCGATACCATGACCAGTATTTTCGCTTCGCAGCCCACGCGCGCTTCTTGGCTTCTAAATCCTTGCGCCAGCCAGGCTCGCGCTGTCTCCATGCGCGATCCAGCGTCCTCTTCAGCTTGCGTTTGCAGCGCAGCCGTCCGCATATCTGCTGTCGCGCCGCCTGGGCGGGGTAGGGCTCGTACCATCGCCGGCAAAATAGACAGCGCCTCTTGGCCACAGGCTACCTCCGCAACAATGCAGGATAGCCGGATTTTGTTTGGGCTCGTATAAGAGGAACGGCAGGAACAACGACAACGACGCCGTCGTATTGTCGGCGTCGGGGTTTTCATCCCGCCAACGGCGGCGGGCTGAAAACCTTGAACGGCGGAGGGTTATGCGGCGGGAGGTGGGTCTGTTTCGGTGAACAGAATCGGGTCTATTTCAGTGAGCGCAGGCAGGGGTGGGTCATTTTTCGTTAGCGAAGGTGGGTCAAATCTCGTTAGCGCTCAAGCCATGATCTCATTGGAGAAACTGAAAGTCTGACGCTTGAAATTAAATCGAAGATTCATGGCCAGCAGTATCGCCGCAGGGACGGCGAAGCCCAGCAGGCCCCAGCGCGCGTAGACGAGGAGCAGAGGCAGCCCCCCCGCCGCCGCCAGGGCCGCGTACGCCGCAAGCCAAAGCCCCGCGCCCGGCGCAGGATGAGCAGAGAGCGCGGACTGCAGAGGGGTCCGGAGCAGAAAGGCGCCCAGCGCAGCGGCGCAGAAAGCCGCCAGAGCGCCGGCCGGACCGCCGCCCGCGGCGGCCAGTCCCACCAGGATGGGAGCCGCGGGGCCCCCCCCCGCGCCCGGGGGGCGGGGGGGGCAGGGGGGCACACCGACCCGGGCGGGGGG
>CAYHNV010000108.1:3585-8520 GCA_964358065.1 uncultured Elusimicrobia bacterium
GAACCCGCTGCCTCACAATCACGAGCGGTCGAGCCACCTCTCAACCCGGGGCGGCGGGGGCGGGCGGGCGGGGGGCCGGCGGGGGCCGCCGGGCGGCGGCGGGCGGCGCCCACGGAGTGCGGCGGGCGCGGGGCGGCACGGCCGCCGGGGGGGGAATTTCCCATTTGTTTGGTTGGCGTTACTACGGCAATGGAGGTGTGTTCGCGAGGCATCATCGTCCGAATCGCTCCCGGGCCTTCGGCTTGTCAAGAAGGAAGGCGGACCAGACCGAGAAGAGGGCGACGACCGCGAAGATTAGGCAGGCGCGCGCATACGGCCGCCCTTCCAGCATGCGATCTGCGGCCGTGCGGTAAGCCAGAAACGCCCAGAGGAAAGGAGAAGCGAAGAGCATCCCCTGCAGGAGCTTGAGCGACCACTTCCGGCGCGCGGCCAGCGCGAGGACCGTCAGGACGAGGACTGCGAGGACGCCGGGAGGGTTGCCCCAACGCAGGAAGTGGGCGGCCAGGACCAGGCTGGAGAGCAGGGCGGGGAAGATCAGCGCCATAACGGGATTCTACTCGATCGGTTCGGCCAGCGTGGCTTCCTCCTTCGTGATCGAATTGTACCCCGCATGGGGCAAGAGACGGATGGGACAGGCCGCGTCGGTGCAGCCGGAGCAGTACTTGCGGCGGCAGGGATCGATGTGGGTGTGGACCTCGCCTTCCAGACCGGCCGCGTCGATGAGGAGTCCTTCGAAACGCTCCGCGCAGTCGTGGCCTTTGGCCACCTGCTCGTACTCGGGCACGACCAGGTGTATGTCCACGTGAGTGTAGCGGCCCGAGCGGATGGCGCGCAGGCCGTGCACCGTGATGACGCCGGTCTTGCCCACGCCCCGGCGCAGGAGACCGTCGAGCGTGGCCACGATCTTCTCGATCATGGCCGAGTCCTCCTCGTCGAGCAGGGCCGCCGCCGACTCCCGCACGAGGCGCAGCCCGGTATTGGCGAGCATCCCGCCCACGGCCATGGCCACCAGCGGGTCGAGCCGCCAGAAGCCGGTCGCCTTGACCAGGATCAGTCCGACGAGTATCCCCGCGGTGGAGTAGAAGTCGGAGAGCACATGGCGGCCGTCGGCCTCCAGGGTCTTGGAACGCAGGCGCTTGCCGGTGCGCACCAGCCACCAGCCGAGCAGGCCGTTGAGCGCACCCGCCGAGATGTTGAGAACCATGCCCAGGCCCAGGTTCTTGAGCTCGAGACCCGAGAAGAGGGCCAGGATCGACTGGTAGATGATGACGACCGCGGCAAGAGAGATGAGGCCGCCCTCGAAAGCGGCGGCGAAGTACTCCATCTTGCCATGGCCGTAAGGGTGGTTCTTGTCGGCGGGCTGGCCGGCGAAGAGGACCGCGCCCAGGCCGAAGGCGGCGGCCGCGACGTTGACGATGCTCTCCATGGCGTCCGACTGGAGGGCCATGGATCCAGTCAAAAAGTAGGCGGCGGCCTTGATGGCCAGGATGAGCGTCCCCGCGAAGAGGGAGATCAGGATGGCGCGCACGCGTTCGCGCTGGACGGTCTCGGTGGGCATCAGGCGCGGATCATCACCAGCATCATCTTAAATCGCTCCACGGCCTTCAGGGAATGAGGCTTGCCCCCGGGCATGATGATGCACTGCCCCGCCGCCACGCGCTGGGCCCGGCCGGCGATGGTCACCTCGGCGGCACCATCCAGCACCGAGACGAGGGCATCAAAGGCGGCCGTGTGCTCACTGAGCCCCTCGCCCTTGTCGAAGGAGAAAAGCGTGACGGTGCCCGCGGGCTTCTTGATCAGGGTGCGGCTGACCACCGTGCCGTCCTGGTAGGCCACCAGATCGGCGGTCATCTTCAATGGCACATCCCGCCGACGGGACGGACCAATTCCGGCGCCGGATAAGCGGCCAGGAGTCGGTCGACCAAGGCAAGATACTCGGCCCGGCGCTTGGGGCCCATGCGTTCGGCCTCGACGCGGTCGAATTCCTTCTTCAGCACCTTCCAGCGCGCGTCCGGGATGGCGTCCATGGCCATCGGATAGAGGATGTCGTCTTCCTTGCCGATGTGGCCCGACAGCAGGGAGACGTAGTTCATCGCGCTGCGGGAAACGTCCTTCAGCGCCGCCGTCTCGCCCGACCGGACGCGCTCCAAGGCCGCGGCAAGGGACTTCACGAAAGCCCGCCCCTGCTCGTGCTCCATGAGCATCACGGCGACGGGCCCGCCCTCGCGGGGGAAACCGACCTCCTCCATGGCCGGGAACAGGAGGTCCTCCTCCTTGCCGTGGTGGCAGAAGTCGGCGAAGGTCCTGATGAAATCGAGCGCCGCATCGAGATCGGCCGCGACCACGGTCTTGCCCTCGCCCAGACGCAGACACATGCCGTTGAGAGCTCTCAACATGCGCAGAATGACTTGATGGTCGTCCATGAGGTCTTGGATGGCGGGCTTCATCGTTGTCTCCTTCGTTTTAAGCGATGGAGGATTTTAGCAATTGTCGTCTGGGCGCGCGAAGGGGTAAGATGTCCTCGTGTCCGACCCGCTGAAGGATCTGTTCAAGAAGCGCTTCGCCTGCCAATCCAGCGACCCCGTCCCCGTGCGCGCGGACGGCTCCAACCGGAAGATCTACCGCCTCAGCGGCGCGGGCCAAACCGCCATCGGCGTGCTCAACAAGGACGCCAAGGAGAACCGGGCGTTCATCGAGTTCTCCAGGCATTTCCGCAAGGAAGGCATCCCGGTCCCGGAAATCTACGGCGAGTCGCCCTCCGGCACGGCCTATCTCGAAGAGGACCTGGGCGACACCACTCTGTTCCAGTTCCTCGGCAAGCGCCGGACCTCCTCCGGCTTTCCCGAAGATGTCGTGACGGCCTATAGAGATGTGGTGCGCTGGCTGCCGAGAATCCAGATCGTCGCGGGCAAAACCCTCGATGACCGCTGGTGCTACCCGCGCCGGAGCTTCGACAAGCAGTCCATGCTCTGGGACCTCAACTACTTCAAATACTACTTCCTGACCCTGGGCGGCATCGCCTTCCACGAGGAGCGCCTGGAGGAGGACTTCGCGGTCTTCGCCGACTACCTGCTCGGCGCCGAGAGGGGCTTCTTCCTCTGCCGCGACTTCCAGTCGCGCAACGTGATGCTCCGCGAGGGAAAGCCTTTCTTCATCGACTACCAGGGCGGTCGCCGCGGCGCGCTCCAGTACGACCTTGCCTCCCTCCTGTATGACGCGAAGGCGGATGTGCCCTTCGACCTGCGCGACGAGCTCCTCGAGCTCTACATCCGCGAGGCGGCCAAGCACGCGAAGGTGGAACGCGCCGAGTTCCTGAAGTTCTTCCCCGGCTTCGTGCTGATTCGCATCATGCAGGCCCTGGGCGCCTACGGCCTGCGCGGATTCCATGAGAAGAAACCCCTCTTCCTGCAGAGCATTCCCTACGCCATCCGCAACATCGAGCATGTCCTCTTGACCTCCAACCTCCCGGTCGAGGTCCCCGAGTTGATGTGCGTGTTCAAGCGCCTCGTCGGCTCATCCGCCCTGAGACAGTTCGGTGCGGCCAAATTGAGATTGACGGTCCGGATACAGAGCTTCTCGTACAAACACGGCATGCCCCGCGACGACCGAGGCCATGGCGGCGGTTATGTTTTCGACTGCCGCTGCCTGCCCAACCCCGGTCGCAAGACCCAGTTCAAGGCCTCCAGCGGCCTCGACGCGGACGTTGTCGCCCATCTCTCCAAGGAGGAGTCCGTGGACCGCTGGTCGCGCTCGGCCTTCTCTCTCGTGGACCAGACCGTCGAGGATTACGGGAAACGGAATTTTACCGACCTCTTCGTGGCCTTCGGCTGCACGGGCGGCCAGCACCGCTCCGTCTACCTCGCCGAGCGCCTGGCCAAGCACCTGCGCGACCAGGGAGTCTCCGTCGTCGTCGCGCATCGCGAGAAGAAGAGCTGGCCCGCGAGATGAAGGCCCTGATCCTGGCGGCGGGCGTGGGCTCTCGCCTGGCCCCCCTCACCGACGAGACCCCGAAGGCCCTCATCCCGGTCGGCGGCATGCCGCTGCTGGAGCGCGCACTCCTGCGTCTGAAGGCCGCGGGGGCGGACTCATTCGTGGTCAACGCCCATGCCCACGCGCGGAAGGTCACGGACTTCTGCGCGGGGCTCTCCCGACGGCACGGCGTGCCCGTGTCCGTCTCGCGCGAGGATGACCTTCTGCTCGACACCGGAGGTGCGCTCAAGAAGGCCGCGGCACTCCTGCGCGGGCGCGAGCCCTTCTTCCTACACAACGCCGATGTGATCACCGACATAAATCTCAAAACCCTTTACGAGGCTCATCAAAACAACGGCGCCCTTGTCACGCTCTCCGTTCGTAATCGCGAGAGTGGTCGTGCCTATCTCTTCGACGCCAAAGACCGATTCGTTGGCCACGACGATAGAAAGGCGGAGCGCACGACTTGGGCCAAGGGTGCCGTCCCCAATGCCCAAAGGCTTCCCTTCGATGGGATTCATGTGGTCTCCCCGGCAATCTTCGACAAGATCACCGAGAGCGGCATATTCTCCATCACGAAAACCTACCTGAGGCTTTCAGCCTCAGGTTCCGATATCCGCGCTTTCCGCGCCGACCGCTGGACCTGGCACGACGTCGGCACGCCCGAGAAGCTCGCCGCGGCCGAGGCCTGGGCCGCCGGCAAAACTCTTCGCTAAGCGCCCGTCGTGCTCTCCCGAAGAAACTCCGTCCATTTCCCGATCAATTCGCCGGGATTTAAAATTTGAATCGGCAGGTCTTTGGGGATTTTTGAAGTCATGAAATGACGGGTATTCCATGTGACCAGAAATCGGGCTTCGGCCTTCAAGGCCGCCGCCAGGATGGGGGCGTCATCTTCGCCGACAAGAGGAACAGCCGCTTTGACCTGGGCGGGGGAGGGGTCCTCGACCAACGTCGGCTAGCAGCAAC
>CAYHNV010000109.1:0-8466 GCA_964358065.1 uncultured Elusimicrobia bacterium
GCTCGCCTTACGGCGTGGCCAAGCTGTATGCATACTGGATCACCGTCAACTACCGCGAGGCGTACGGGCTCTATGCGTGCAACGGCATCCTCTTCAACCACGAATCGCCGCGCCGAGGTGAGACCTTCGTCACGCGCAAGATCACCCGCGGCCTGGCGCGCATCAAGCTGGGCCTCGAGAAGACCCTCTGGCTGGGCAACCTCGACGCGATGCGGGACTGGGGCCACGCCCGCGACTTCGTGGAAATGATGTGGCTGATGCTCCAACAGCCCGCGCCCCGCGACTACGTGGCCGCCACGGGCCGCCAGAACTCCGTGCGCGATTTCGTCGAGGCGACCGCCTCGGAGCTGGGCATCGACCTGGCCTGGAAGGGCAAAGGCCGCGGCGAACACGGCGTGGACCGCAGCACCGGCCGGACCATCGTCGTCCTGGACGCCCGCTACCTGCGTCCGGCTGAAGTGGAAACCCTGCTCGGCGACGCGACCAAGGCCCGTCGGGAGCTCGGGTGGAAGCCCCGCGTCAGCTTCGAGCGACTCGTGCGCGAGATGGCGCGCGAGGACCTCGCCGTCGCGCGCCGCGAAGCCCTGGTCAAGAAGGCGGGCTACGTCAGCCCCCGCCGCGCCGCGGACTGAGGCCTTAGTTCTGCAAGAAGAGGACGCAGCCCGCCATCGCGGCGACGAGGCTCACGCCGATCGCCACCCATAGGAGGAGACGGATCTCATCGGAAACCTGCCACGGCTCGGGCGCGATGGCCTCCTGCGCCTGGCGCGATATCTCGCGCCGGAACTGATCCTCCTGGAGCTGGAGGGCGAGAGCGACCTCGCGGGCCCTCTCGAAGGCCTCCACGCCCTCGCGACGGATTGCTTCCGCGTTCTGCATGAGCGAGCCCGCCTTCTCTTCGGCGGCAAGCGCGCGCGACTCGAACTCCACCCGGGACTTCTCGGCCTCGGCCAGGCATCGGCGGAGATCCGAAACTTCCGCGCGCAGGGATTCGATGTGCACCTCGTGGCCGTCAATCTTCTGCCGCGCGACCTGCGCCACGCGCCTGGCATCGCGCAGTTCGCTTTCCGACTTCTTCGACGCCTCCGCGAGCGAAGCGCGCAACTCGCCGAGTTCCTTCTCCGCGGCCTCACGACGCCCCCGCTCGGCCTCCAGGGCCGAGGCGAGGTGACGGCGGGCCTCGCGCGCCACGCGCAAGGTCTCATCAAGTTCCTGAGAAAGCGCGGTCGCCGAAACCGCCTCGCGATGCAGGCAGGCCGCCGTCTCCTCCAATTCCGAGACGCGGTGGATGAGCTCGTCGATGCGCGAGCGCAGGCGCTGCTTGCCGCGGATCTCGGTCTCAAGCTCCAGAGTGCGCGCCTTAAGACGCCGCTCCAGTTCCTCGACGCGCATCTCCAGGCACACGGAGTCGCCGGCGCCGCTATCGGCCGGAGGGGGAAGGGAGGATTCGTTCAAGACGACGACCGGCCGCATGTCCTCAGGCTTCGGGGCTTGCGCCACGCGACCTCCGCAGCGTCTCAAGCAGTTCCGCCTGTTCGCGCCAGCGCGCCTGGAGGGCCGCACGCTCCTTGTCGAGCTCGGCCTCCGCGCGCGAGCGCGAATCCTCGAACTCGGCGTGCAGCCGCGCGCGATCTTCCTCGATGACGGCTTCGCGGCGCGCGATCTCGGCCTCGTAGCGTGCCCCGGACTGCGCCACAAGGCGGCGGGCCTCGACCCGTTCCTTCGCCGCGTGCGCATCGGCTTCCTCGACGCGCCGCGTCAGCTTCAGGGCGACCTCTTTCATCCGATCGCGATAATCGGAAAGCGCCTGCTGGAGCATGCGCGCCTTGGCGACGGCCGACTCCTCGGTCTTGCGGCAATCGGCCGCCGCGCGCTCGGCATGCTCGGCACGGGCCCGCTCGCAGGACAGGCCTTCGGCAAAAAAGGTCTCGGCGCGCGCGTGCGCCTCGTGAGCCAGCTTCACGCGCAGTTCCTCGACGCCGTGCTCCAACTCCAACCGGCGGGCGCGCGCCGCGCTCTCGATCTTGCGCGCCTTTTCCAAGGCCTCGGAGGCTTGAGCCCGCTCCACCTGAGCCCGCGTCATTTCCGCCGCGATCTCCGCTTCGACGCGCCGGGGGATCTCGTCCTCCAGACGGCGGGCTTCAGCCGACTTGATTTCGCCCTCGGCCTTGATGCGGGCGGACTCCTCTCGCTCGGCGGCGACTTCCGCGTAAAGGCGCGTGCGCGCGGCGCGCAGGGCCTCCATCTCGGCGGCCAGACGCGACTGCGCTGCGGCCTGCGCCTCAAGCGCGGATGCGCGATCCGACTCTGCCTGCGCGCGCGCGCCCGATTGCGCCACCAGCCGGCGCGACTCGGCCTCAAGAGCCTGTTCCAGTATCTGGCGGCGGGCGGTTTCATTGGCGGCGCGGGCCAGGGCCTCGGACGCCTCTTCGCGGGACTCCCGGGCCGCGGCGGAAGAGGACTGCGCGCGACGTTCGAGTTCGGAGATCACGGCCTGACGAGAGGCCGAGGCCGCCCGCTCTCCGGCCAGCTCTCCATGCGCGGCCGCCGTCTCGGCCGCAGTCTCCTCGATCCGGCGCATGGCGGCTTCCAGCCGCGCGCGCAGGCACGCCAGTTCGCCGTCCTTGGCGTCGTTATCGAGGCTGGCCGAGTTCAGCCGCGCCTGGAGCGCGTGCGCGGACTGGATGTTCGCCGCGACGGCGGCCTCGATGGCGCCGCGCTCCCCCTGCCTCGCGGCGACGACCTCGGCCTGGGTGTCGCGCAAGCTGAGGGCCAGCCTCATGGCCGCGTCCTTGAGGCGCTCACGGCGCGCGCGCTCACGGACTGCCTCGGCTTCCTTTTCTTCGACGCGCAGGCGCAGGGCTTCACCCAAGGCTTCGGCCTCGGCCAGACGCTCCTTGAGAGCCTGCGCCTCGGCGTGGATGCCCGCCGGAGGAATGACGAGGTCGGAGAGACGTCCGGTGAAGCCCTCGCCGAAGGCGGGACCGGGGTCCTCGCCTCTCTCGCGCGCCTGTCGACGCGCTGATACGAGGTCTTCAACCTCGCGACGATAGTCTTCCTTCCAGAAATGGAACTTATCCATGGGGGTCCGCGTATCAGTGTAAGAGGACTATGTTACAAAATCGAGTCTCAATAGGCCTTTCGTCCCATATTCAGGCAGGCCCTCCGGCCCTGAAGCCGACCCGCCAGGCGGGTCAAACTGCGTTCATGAGGCGCAGGAACTCGACCCGCAATGCGCTGCTCTGCGCCGCGATCGCCGCCGCGGCCTACTTCACCGACCGCCCGCCTTATGCGATTTCTCTGCTGGCGCCTGGACGCCCCGACGCCCTGCGCCTCGCGGCCAAAACTCCAAGCCCGCGCGAGAACGCCGTGGAAGGCCGGCACGACGCCCTGAACGCGGGAAGGCCCGCGCCGCCTGAAACGGGGCCCTCCGCCCGAGCCGCATCCGATTTCGAGCGCGGCCTGAGCGCCTCCGCCCTGGGGATGACGAGGGGCAACGTCTCCGCCGCGCCATCGGCCCCGGCACGGCCTCTCCCGCCGCAACCAGACCGCTTCGCCTCCGATCCCAGAGTAGACGCCCGCGACGCTCACGAAGGCCGGCCGCGCGCACGCCCCGCATCAATCGCGGGTGAGCGCGCCGCCGTTGGCGACAATGAGATCGCCCATGCAGGCAGGGGCGTCAAGGATCCGCCGGGAACAGCGCCCGTCATCGAGACTTCACGCCCGACGCGCGACGCCGCGCGACGCACTCGATGGCCTGAGGAGAAGGCCTCGCCCGACGCCGTTGACTTGCGCCGCGGGCTTAGGCGCGCCGCGTCTCTCTTCGAGCCGACGCGCCGGGCAAGACGGGAGGCCGGCAGGAGGATGCCTCGCAGCGCCCGGCGATTCCGGCCTTTGCGCCTGTCTCAACTGCTCGGGGGAAAAGCCTTGAGGCCCCCGCCGTCCTTGCTGCGCCCCCCGGTCGGCTTGTCGCGACTGCCGTCGAGGCGTCCTTATTTCGACGCCTCCGGCCGGATCGTGCCTCCGCCCAGCCGCGAGCTGGGAGCGCTTGAAATCGTGGCCCCCGATGAAATCGCCTCCGACCGCCGACAGAACGCCCACTGGGATGGCGAAACTTGGCACGAGAAACGCGCGCACGGGCTGGCGCGCGACGGAGGCTGGCTCTGGCTCGAGAAGGACGCTGCGCGCTGGTGGGGCCTTGTCGGCAAGACGCCCCTGGCGCGCCATCAGAACCTGTGGTGGCTGCGCAAAAGCGGCGTCTGGCTGGTGTTGCACGAGGGAGAACCCTGGGTCTGGCGCCATTTCCAGGACTGGGGCGCGCAAGGTCTTTTCCACCCCGTCACCGGAACTGAGATCGTCTACAGCCCCGACCTCTCCCGCGCGGCCGTGATCACGCCGGGCGAGGGGGCCGTGGTCTACGACGCGCTCAGCGGCGCGGAGATCGGCCGCATCCCGGAGGAGGCAATGCCCGCCCGCCGCCGGCCGAAGGCGCCCAAGTCGCTGTCCCTGCCCTGATTTGCTATCCTCGCACCCCATGGTGCGCGCGACCTTCCGACTGGCGTTGGCGGCCCTTTTGCTTTGCGCCGCCTGGCGCCCGTCGTCGGCCCAGGACGAGTACGGCGCCAAAGGCCTCTTTCCCGTCTACGACCATGCGGGGACCTGGCTCATCTATGACAGGGCCTCCAAGAAGAGCGCCTCTTCCGCCCTGAGGCCGGGAGCGCGCTTGCTGATCGTGGGCAGCCGGGGGGCCGCCCTCTTCTCCGTGGCCCGAACCTCCGCGACCTACGGCGGGGCCTGCCGCGGGCGCAAGCCGCTGCGCCTGCGCGCCGCGATCCTGAAGGGACCCCGCAAAGAGGTGGGAGATCCCATCCTCGCCATCAAGGTCCCGAACACCTTCTCCCTCAAAGGTTCACATGCGCGCTATGCGGACCTCCCCAATCAAGTCAACGAGGCCGTCTATCAATCCCTCGGCGCCGCCCTCGCCGACGCCGCGCTCTCGCAGGCCAAGGATGGAACTTTCCGTTTCAAGCTGGACGACGAAGGGGCTTCCGCCTTTCTCGCCGACCCCAAGCCCGAGAAGATCCTGCTCAAGATCGACTACGCGGCACGCCCCAAGGTGGCGGGCCTGGCCGCCCCGCTGGTGCTGGTGATCGGCGCCCAGATCTCGAACTCCTTCCGCCGCTGCCTTCGACTGGCCGACGGGAACAAACTCGTCGGCGGCTGCGTCGAGATGCCCTCGGACCTAATGGCCGAGACCGCGCTGCTGCACTTCGTCTCCTATGACCCCGGCGGAAAGGGAAGCCCTTTTCTCCTCGCCTACACCAAGGAAGCCCCGCTCTGGGGACACGAGCGCTGGGGCGTCGTCCTGCGCGCCACGGGAGCGCGGCTCTTCCTGCGCGACGCCATGGACCCCCGTTGCCGCGAGGGCTTCTAGGCCCGGGAGTCTTTGGCCCGTCAGCGCCGGGGACGGAGCATTTCGCGCAGGGCCCAGCCCATTGCCAGCGTCGCCAAAACCTTCGGCGCCAGGTCCAAGATGAGGGAGCGCCAGATGTAACTCGACAAGGCGCCCCAGAGGGCCCAAGTCACCGTGATCAAGAAGGCGGCCGCAAGCGCCTTATCGACAACGATGTCCCACTTCACAGCCGAGGGATGCGTGATCCGGCGCAAGCGGCGACGGTCGGACCAGGAAAGATGGATAAACTCCACTCCAGCCCAGAGGACCAGGTCCGCGCGCTCGACCAAAACCACGCGAGCGCGCCCGCTCATCGGCGGGCCCTGATTGAACTGTATCCGAAAGCATAAAAGCTGGCCCATCCGCAGCACGCCGTTGCTCTCAAGCTTGAAGCCCTTCGCGGAAATATCGTGGGCCAGAGCGTGGTCATCGATCAGGACCCCTTTTTCATCGTCCAGAACGAGAGGAAACTCGCCGCAGATGCGGACGGACTGAAGTCGGTCTTCCGGGCGGCTCATAACGGCAGGAAGAAGGAGTCTCTCCGGTCCTCGCTCTTCTCGGGCGGCCCCAAGACGAGCTGGAGAAGCCACTCGCGGAAAGCGGGAAGGACCTTCTCGAACTCGCCTTGGGCGGCGCGCAGGCGCGCGGTATACATCCCTGCGCGATCCGGGACAAGAACGGTCTCCGTGACGATGATCTCGGTCTTGCTGCCGACCAGGGTCTCAACCGGGTAATGATAGTTCCTCACGCGCGCGGCGGCGCCGACGCGCGTGGAGACGCGGACCTCGTAGAGCTCGCCCTGATCGGAGACGTTCATCGTGGAGGCCGCGGCGCGCATCTCCCGGACCGCGGCTTCAAAGCCGGCAAATCCCCGGGCCGTGGCGCTGGTGAAGAAGACCGCGATGCGCGCCGTCCCGCCCGGCTTGGACCAGGTCAGAGCGTCGGCGGAATGTTTGGGCGGCCCCCATTCAAGCGTGTCGCGCCAAGAGAGGAAGGCTTCGGGTCTCAGGGCAATCTCCTTGGGGCGGATCGCCCCCTGGGTCTTGACCGGCTCCGGCGCGTGGAGTTCGCGCAGGCGGGCTTCGATGGCCTGGCGCCACTGCGTCGCGCCCAGCGTCGCGCGCGCGGCGCGAAGAGCGCGCGCCTCCGCCTCAACGCCCCGCCCGACTCCGCGCGGGTCGGCGTCACGCGCGATGACGGGCCGGCGCATCCAGGGCGTAAGCCAATGCCCGATCAGCGATAGGGCCCGTTCGACGGCCACGTCGAAGTCGGGGAAACGCCCGTCGAGATCGAATTCTCCCATGAACGCGGCTGTTCCCGGGCGCAAGTCGACGGCTTCCTTGCGCCCGAGCGCCGGAGGCACCAAGACGCGATACCGCGCGCCGCGCGCGCGGAAGCTAATGGAGGTCAGCGCGTAGCGGCCGGGGGGAAGATCCAGGAAATAGGCCTGGACTTCATCCGAGACTCCCGCCACGGCCTCCTTGCCCGGGACCGGCTGACCGTCGGGCCCCAACTGTTCGAGCGTCGCGGAGTCGGCTAAGTCGGAGGTAAAACCCAGGAGCGCCCCACGCACCCGCGCGCGTGCGATCAGCATCCCATTGCTGAGAGCCGTGGGCTCCCGCGGGGACAGCCCCGCGCAGCCGGACAAAAAGAGGAGCCCCGCCGCGGCCCTGACGCGCCACATGCCCGCTATTGTAGCATTCGATTTTCTATAATCCGGCCGTGGAGACATTCGACTTCGAGAAGCTGGCCAAGGATCTGATCCTCGCGCACCTGAAGACATCACAGGACGCCCCGACCGTCGCCGGAGAGATGCTCCGAAAGATGGCCATCGCCGCCGTCACCAGCACCGGCTCAAGGCAACAACCCCGCGTGAGCGTGCGCGCCGCCTGCAAAGGCATCATGAGCGGGATGGTCCTCCTTGAAAAAGACCTGCCCGCCGCCGCCGTCGCCATGCTCCAGCAGATGGGCGCGGTGGCCGCCGAGACCAACCAGGACCCCTCCGAGTGCATGACCTGGGCCATGGAAGGCATGGCCCAGGTCTGCAGTCTGGCCACGGTCACCGTGCAGGAATCCGTCCGCGCGGCGATCAATGAGAAGTTCATGGGCGCGGGAGAGGTCTTCGAGAGCCTTCTGCGCACGGGCGGGGCCTGAGTTGAAGGTCGCCCTCGCCCAGGTCGACGCGACCGTCGGCGACCTGCGCGGCAACGCCAAACGCATCCTCGCAGCGCTCGTCGAAGCCTCCCGCCGCGGCGCGTGCCTGGCGGTCTTTCCCGAACAATCCCTGGGCGGCTACCCGGCCCTCGATCTTTGGGAGGACCGGGGCTTCGCGCAGGCCAACGAGAAGTCCCTGGCCGCGCTCGCCAAGAAGGTCCGCGGCACGGCCGCGCTGGTGGGATTCGTCTCGCGCAACAAAGACCGCGCGGGCAAGCCGGCGCGCAACTCCGCGGCCCTCCTTCATAACGGGAAGATCGTGGCGGTGCGTCACAAGACTCTGCTTCCCACCTACGACGTATTCGACGAGGCGCGCTACTTCGAGCCGGCCCGCGACAACAAGCCGATCTCTTGGGGCGGCCTCAGGCTGGGCGTGACGATCTGCGAGGACGCCTGGTCCAGGGAGCCGAGCTCCAAGCGCCGCCTCTACCCTGTCGACCCGATCGCCGCGCAGGTGAAGGCGGGGGCCGACATCCTGCTCAACCTGTCGGCCTCGCCCTTCCTGCACGGCAAGACCGCGGCGCGCAGGAGCCTGCTCTCGCATCACGCCAAACGCCACAAGAAGCCTCTGTTCTACTGCAACGCGGTCGGCGGCAACGACGAGATCGTCTTCGACGGCGGCAGTCTCGCCTACGACGCCAATGGCGTGCTGCGCGCGCGCGCGGCCTTCGCGGCCGAGGACCTGCTAGTCATCGACACCGAGACCTGGGCGGGGGCGACGCTCGCTCCTGAACCGGATGATGTGGGCCAGACCGGCGGGGTGCTCATCCTCGGCATCAAGGACTTCGCGGCCAAGTGCG
>CAYHNV010000110.1:0-8454 GCA_964358065.1 uncultured Elusimicrobia bacterium
ACCAACGACCCTCATCTCAAGCTCGAGGTCCACGCCGAAGGCCGCGCGGACTCGCCCGCGGACGAGGTCGACGAGAGCGAGAACATCTCGGGCGGTGGCCCAGGCAAAGTTCTCGATGAAGTTGGCGTGCATCGCAGAGATGCGAGCACCCCCGACCGCAAAGCCCTTCAGGCCCAGTTCCTCAATCATCTTGGCGGCGAAGCGTCCGGGAGGGTTCTTGAAGGTGGATCCCACGTTGAATGTATGGATGGGCTGCGTCTGAAGTCTCTTCCGCTGATATCGCGCGACGAGGGCCATTATATCACCTTTGTCCCCGGGCTTCAACTGAAGCGTGGCCGTCATCACGACGAGATTGGCGAGAGAACTTGCACGGTAAGAGAACTGCAGTCCGGACTTGGAAAGCGTACGGAGCTCCGCCGCGATCGGATCGACGACCTCCACCTCTTGGACCAGCGCCCCGATCTCGCCATCGCGCGTGCCCGCGTTCATGGCCACAGCCCCCCCCACGGTGCCAGGCACACCCACGAGAGGCTCCAAGCCCGAGAGGCCCATCTGCGCGCAGGAGACCACGAGTTGTGGCACCCGCACCGAGGCTCCAGCACGGACCTTCCCGTCTCCAAGGAACTCGACTTGATCGAAGCCTCCGGCCAGGCGCAGGACGAGCCCTCGCACGCCCTGATCCTTGACGAGAAGGTTCGAACCCCGGCCCAGGACGAAGACGGGCACGCGCGCCTCGCGCGCCAGGCGCAGGGCCGTGAGAAGTTCATCGCGATCTCGAGCATCCAGGAAGAGGTCGGCAGGTCCGCCGATCTTGAAGGTGGTGTGACGGGCCAGCGGCTCATCGCGGCGGGCGCCGGGCAGGACTTCCAGAAATCGCGCGCGCCAGTCGCCGCCCATGACGGCTTTCTACCATTTAATGATAATATGCCGCCATGAAAGGGGCACCTTCCATGGACGGCGCCTGGGTGGACCGTCTCGAGAGACGGATCGGTTTCCTTGCCGCCCCGGACCTGCCGCGTTTCCTGACCGGGATGACCGTCCTGGTCGGAGTGCTGGCCCTGCTCAAGCCTGAATTCCTCGGCGTGCTGACGCTGGACCCGGATAAGGTCAAGCAGGGCCAGGTCTGGCGCCTCCTGTCCTTCATGGCCATCCCCGCCGTGCTGCCGCACGACCTGTTCTCGTCTCTTTGGCTGGGCCTCTGGGTCTGGTTCCTGTTCAGCTGCCTGCAGACCCTTGAGCAGGTCTGGGGAGAGTTCAAGCTCACGGTCTTCCTCTTCCTGGCCGCGATGTCCACGGCGGCGGCGGCACTCTGGACGGGCGTCTCGACGGGCAATGGAACGACGATCCTGGCCTGCTTCCTGGCACTCACGCGGGTGGATCCAGAACGCATCGTGCTGATTTATTTCATCCCGGTGAAGATGCGCTGGCTGGCCAACCTGGCCTGGCTCTGGCTGGGCTTGCAGTTGGTGACGGGACACGCCTTCCAGCGCGCGATGGCGCTGTCGGTCACCTTGACCTACCTCCTCTTTTTCTGGGAAAGCCACCGACGGGAACTGGAGACGGCCTGGCGTCGGCGATCAAGGTGATCGCACTGTTGCTGGCGGCCCCGCGCGCCTGGAACTGGTCTGGCCGGTGGCCGAGGACGGCTACAACGCGGTTTCCGCGGACAACGACGGCAACGGCTTCTCCGAGGGCGCCTCGGTCTTTCTTAATGAGGAAATCGCCCTGACGCAGTACCGGCTCTTCAAAGAATCGTGGAGACGACGTACAACGGACTGGCAACCGCTCTACATGCCTGGCAAAAAAGCAAAAGACTTCGCCGAAAAGGCCAAGAATGCGGTGGCCGACGCCTCCCGTCGGAAGGAAGCGCCCGAGCGAGCGCAGGCCTTCTCCAAGGCCCTCCAGGCGACGGCCCTCGCCTGGGAAAAAGTCCTCTTCGAGCACGGCCTGCAGCACGCGAGCGATGAGCGGCGTGCGCAGAACTACCGGTTCGGCCTGACCCTCGACTACACGTTGCTCCAACGCATGGACGACGTGGAGTGGGTCGCCGAAGCGGTGAGACGTTCAGGCTCGGGCTGGGTGCGGTTGGTCTTCCGGCCCAACGGCTCGGATTTCACCTACGCCTCCCTGAGGTCCTTCAACGAATACGACGGCGTGATGGACGAGCTTAAGAAAAAAAAGATCAAGGTGATGGGCTGCATCCTGGACACGGCGCAATGGCCGAAGACGCTCACGCCCGAGGCGTACTCCGAGCGGATCAAGAACATCGTCCTTCACTATAAAGGCAAGGTCGACGCCTGGGAAGTGGGCAGCGGAATCAATGGAGACTGGCTGGGCGGCAGTTCCACGCCGCTGGGCCTGGAGCAGGTCTATAAAATCTTCACGGCGGGCGCTTCCAAGGCCAAGGAACTGAATCCGGAAGCGGAGACGGTGGCCACGCTCTACTGGTGGGAGGCGACGGCTCCGGACCGGGAGCACTCGTTCTCAGGCTGGCTCAAGACGCACGCGGCCAAGGGCTTCGGCAAGGACATCGACATCGTGGGACTCTCGCTCTATCCGGAAGACAATCCGGTGGGGATGTCGCTTGAGCGCGCCTTCGACTCGGCGGCCGAGGCTCTGCCCGGAACTCGGCTGATGCTCTCAAGCTTCAGCTACGCCGAGCAAGACGCGCTCAAGGGCTACTGGTGGCTCGCACCCGACGATGTGGACGGCGCGCGCAAGGACATCGCCGACCTCTATACGACCGCTTCCTGCGCGATGGCCAACTCCCTCGGCGGAGGTTTCTGGTGGCAGACCCTGGAGCAGATGTTTCCCCCTGGCCGCCGCAAGGCCACCGGTCTCTTCAAGGCCTACCGCCGCACGCTCAAGCAACTGGGCCGCAAAGAGTAATGGCGAACATCCTGGTCGTCGATGACAGTCCGATCACGCGCGCGATGATCATGGAATTCCTCCAAATGCTAGGACACCATGTGGCGGGAGAGGCCGAGGATCTCGCGCAGACCCTCGCGGCTTACGCGGCCCACCGGCCCGGCCTGGTCACGCTCGACCTGTCGATGAGTCGGGAGAACGGGTTCACCATCCTGCGTGCGCTGCGCGCCGTCGACCCGAAAGCCAAGGTGCTCATCATCAGCGGGAACTCTCAGCCCAAGATCTACGAGCAGCTCCTCGCGGAAGGCGCGGCCGGCTTCATCGCAAAGCCGATCTCGATCGACGCCCTCGCCGCCGCCCTGGCAAAGGTCCTCGCCGCATGACGCTCTCCGCGGAAGCGCGAAAAGCCCTCACCACCGCCGTCACGGCAGGGGTGAAAGACTGCGCCGCCAAGCTCGGCGAGGTCACCTTCTCCGAATGGAACGTGGACGGCGTCACATTAAGCCTGGACGAGGCCGGCCCCTTCGCGGACCTGCTTGCCTCCATCGACAACGACCACTACGGCGCCCATCTGAGCTTCCCGGGCGGCAGCTTCCTCGTGCTGTGCACGAGCAAGAGCGGCTATCTGATCACCAACGCGTTCACGCGCGCCGTGCCGGACCGCGTCGAGAGCATCCCCAAGAGGGAAGCGCGCTCGCTTGGAGAAGTGTCGAACATCATGCTCAATGCGATGCTCGGACATTTCGCGAAGGCCTGGGACCGGGACATCATCATCTCCTCGCCGAAGACCGGGATCGCGAAGCAGCGCGATCACCTGGCCAAGGCGCTCGCGCTCTACCGGGAAGAGGCCCCTCTCGCCGCGACCTTCCTGGCGAAGCTCGCTTCGCGCCGGTTGCTGAGCGAGTGCCTCCTGCTCATCTTCCTCGACAAGGATTCCGTCGAGAAGATCGCCGGCCGGTAACAAAAAGATTTTTTGCTACAATGGCTGGCCGTGCCGAGCTCGTAGCTCAGGGGTAGAGCATGCGCCTTTTAAGCGCGGGGTCGTGGGTTCGATTCCCACCGGGCCCACCGCTCTCGTCGTTTTCGCCTCCATCGTCTAACGGTTAGGACGCGGCCCTTTCAAGGCTGAAACAGGGGTTCGATTCCCCTTGGGGGCAGGTTCTAAAAAGGCGTGTTTATCGACGGAGACTTCCGAAAGGCGGTCTCCGTCATTATTTTGACCACGCTGTCCTAGTCGGCGTCCAGGCCCCGCTGGGGGCAATGAGCACGCAAGGCGCAGGAGTCGCAGGCGGCTCGGGCGGCCTTGCAGACGCGACGCCCGTGCCAGATCATCGCGTGGGAAAAGTCGATCCAGTCCTTCTTCGGCACGCAGGCCATCAGGTCGCGCTCCACTGCGACCGGGTCCGTCTCGTCGGTAAGCCCCATGCGGTAGGCCAGACGCTTCATGTGCGTGTCGACGACCACCCCCTCCGCCTTGCCGAAGGCGTTGCCGAGGACCACGTTGGCGGTCTTGCGCGCCACGCCGCGCAGGGTCAGGAGCTGGTCCATCTCCGCCGGCACTTCGCCGCCGAAATCGTCGCGCAGAGCCCTGGCGGCGGCGATGATGGACTGGGCCTTAGACCGGTAGAAGCCGCAGCTATGGATGATGGCCTCAAGCACCAAGGGGTCGGCGTCCGCATAGTCCGCGACGGTCTTGTAGCGTTGAAACAATGTTTTCGTCACCTTATTGACCCGCACGTCGGTGCATTGCGCGGAGAGGACGGTCGCGAACAGGAGCTCGTGCGCGTTGGAGTAGTCCAGCTCGCACTTCGCCTCGGGATAGAGCTTGCGCAGGCCCGAGACGATATTCCTGGCCCTCTCGGCTCGCACCATCACTTCTTCTCGATGGGGTAGTAGTAGATGCCCATATTGACGGGATTGTCCACGAAGCCGCGAACCCATTCTCTCATGGCATAGACGCCCGACGGATGGACCGTGAAGATGGCGGGCGCCTCGTCGTAGCCCTTCGCCAGGATCTTCTTATACATCGCCGCCCGCTTGGCCGGCGACGACTCGATCACGGCCTTCTCGATCATGGCGTCCAGTTCCGGGTTCGCGTAGCCTTGCGCCGAGGGATAGCGGCCCTGAGAATGATAGAAGGCATAGATGAAGTTGTGGGCGTCGGGATAATCGGCGACCCAGCCGCGCGCGAAGATCGGCATCAAGCGGCGCTGGGCCTTGTCGACGAAGTTCGCCCAATCCACCCCACGCAGGTCGATGCGGAACTTGGGGTTGAGGCGCTCAACCCCATTCTTAAGGATCTGTGCGGCGGCCTCGCGCACCTCGCCGCCGGTATTATAGGTGAGCGTGAATCGGAACCCCTTCTCCCATAAACGTCCCCCCTGAGCCTTGCGCAGATGCTCCTCGGCCTTCTTGAGGTCGTAAGAATAGCGCGGCTGACTTGCGTCGGAGCCGGGAACGCTTGGTGGGATGGGCCCCAGCGCGCGCGCGGCCGTCCCCTTGAAGGTGTCGCGCAGGATCGCGTCGTAGTCGAAGGCGCGGGAGAAGCCGCGGCGCACGTCCGGGTCTGCGAAGAAATCCGGCGGGATGCCATCGCCGTCGAGCTTCCCGGAGCCGATGTCGGAGTTGGCGATCGGGTTGATCTTGACCGTGAAGAAAAGCGCTGGGTCCGTCGCCAGGCGGCGCAGGCCGTCGACCAGCTTCACGCCGGGAAGGCCCGCAAGCTGAGAAGCGTAGGGGCGCGGCGTCTCGATGAGGTCGGCGTCGCCGGCCTGGAGCATCAGCTTGCGGGTATTAAGCTCGGGCAGGGACTTGATGAGCACACGCTTGAGCTTGGCGGGGCCGCGGAAGTAGGCGTCATGGCGCTCAAGCAGGACGTAGCGGCCGGTGCGGTCCCAGCGCGCCAGCCTGAAGGGACCCGCGCCATTCATGTGCTCGAAGAGATAGGACTTCTCCTTGGGCGGATCATTATACTTCCGCCAGGTCGCGGCCGTCCCGTCCCACTCGCCGTGCGCGACGCACCAAGCCTTGGAAATCATATACGACCAGCGAGCCATCACGGACAGGAAGGGCCCGAACGGACGCGGAAGTTCCACGACGAGATCGCGGCCTTCCACGCGCACGCGTTTCTCGAGAGCGGCGAAGTCGAGGGTGACGGTCCCCGATGAGTTCCTCGTGCCGGGCACGCCCGCGATGGGCTCCAGGAGCAGGGCCGAGGGGCCGCCGGCGCGATCTGTGATCATGAAGCGCAGAAGCGAGTAGCGCGCGTCCTCGGGCGTGACGTCGAGCCCATCTTGGAACTTCACGCCTTTGCGGATAGGGAAGCGGTAGGTGCGCCCATCCTTGGAGATCAGTCCGTTCGCCAGGCTCGGAACCTTCTCCGAAAGGCGCGGCTCGAACTCGGACAGCGAAGCTCCCTTGAAGGCGATCAAGGTCTCGTAAACGTTCTGGATGACGGACTGGCTCGAACCGTCGTAGGGGAAGGCCGGGTCGAGACTGCCGACCTCGCCAACCTCAAGGACAGTGAAGGTGTCGGGGTTGCGGACGGTCTCGGCGGCAAGCGCGGTCGACGCGGCAAGAAGGAGGGTCGCGACCATGCGGCGAGGATAGCGTTTCATGCGGGGGCTGTAAAGAGCCGGACGACATCTCTTACAACGCGGTTGACCAACATCAACAAATACCGTCGGCACGCGTGATAGAATCGGAGCATGAACGCCGCCAAAACCTGCTGCTGCAAGTGCTCCTGTCGGCTCTTCGAATTTCTCGAATCCACAATCGGCAAAAAGATCATGGTCGCGCTCGCCGGGTTCCTCCTCAGCGGCTTCCTGATCACCCACCTCGCCGGCAACATATTCATGTTCGTCGGCGGCCCCGCTTTCAACCGCTACGCGGAGGTATTAGAGAACAACCCCCTCCTGCCCGCGGCCGAGATCGGCCTGGTCGTGCTCTTCCTTCTGCACATCGCGCTGACCCTCCGGGCCAAGTTCTCCAACATGGCCGCCCGCCCCGTGGCCTATGAGGTCTATCAAGGCAAGGGCGCGCGCACGCCCGGCTCCAGCACCATGGCGGCGACCGGAGCGCTGATCCTCGCCTTCGTCGTTATCCATGTCGCCACCTTTAAGTTCAACATCGGCGGCCTGAAGGGCCCCGACCTCTTCGCCCACGTGACCGGCTGGTTCAAGAACCCCCTGTACGCCGGCTTCTACATCCTGGCCGTCGCGGGCGTCGGCCTGCATCTCTCGCACGGTGTGCAGAGCGCGGTCCAGACCTTCGGCGTCAGCCATCCCCGATACACGCCCATGTTGAAGAGGCTCGGCCTCCTCTTCGCGGTCGCAGTCGCGGTAGGCTTCGCCAGCCTGCCCATCTACTTCGGTTTTTTTGCCGCGGGAGGCGCCAAGTGAAGCTTGACTCCAAAGTCCCCACCGGTCCGATCGAGAAGCAATGGGACAAGCATCGCTTCGAGCTGAAGCTCGTCAACCCGGCCAATAAGAGGAAGTACAAGGTCCTCGTCGTGGGCACGGGCCTGGCCGGCGCCTCGGCGACCGCCTCGCTGGCCGAGCTCGGCTACAACGTGGAAGCCTTCTGCGTGCAGGACTCCCCCCGCCGCGCGCACTCCATCGCCGCCCAGGGCGGCATCAACGCGGCCAAGAACTACCCCAACGACGGCGACTCCGTCTGGCGCCTGTTCTACGACACCGTCAAGGGCGGCGACTTCCGCGCCCGCGAGTCCAACGTCTACCGCCTGGCCCAGGTCAGCAACGCCGTCATCGACCAGTGCGTGGCCCAGGGCGTGCCCTTCGCGCGCGAGTACGGCGGCCTGCTCGACAACCGCTCCTTCGGCGGCGCGCAGGTCAGCCGCACCTTCTACGCGCGCGGCCAGACCGGCCAGCAGCTTCTGCTGGGCGCCTACTCGGCCATGATGCGCCAGGTGGGCGCGGGCACGGTCAAGCTGTTCTGCCGCCGCGAGATGCTCGACCTCGTCGTCGTCGACGGGGTCGCCCGCGGCATCGTCTGCCGAAACCTCGTGACGGGCGAGACCGAGAAGTACTGGGGCGACGCGGTCCTGCTGTGCACCGGCGGCTACGGCAACGTGTTCAACCTCTCCACTAACGCCAACTCCTGCAACGTGACCGCGGCCTGGCGCGCGCACAAGCGGGGTGCCGCCTTCGCCAACCCCTGCTTCACGCAGATCCACCCGACCTGCATCCCCGTCGCGGGGGCGCGCCAGTCCAAGCTCACCCTGATGTCCGAGTCCCTGCGCAACGACGGCAGGATCTGGGCGCCCAAGAAGAAGGGCGACGCGCGCAAGCCGCAGGACATCCCGGAGGGCGAGCGCGACTACTACCTGGAGCGCAAGTACCCCGCCTTCGGCAACCTCGTCCCGCGCGACATCGCCTCGCGCGCGGCCAAGCAGATGACCGACGACGGGCGCGGAGCCCTCGGCGGCCTGGCGGTCTTCCTCGACTTCAAGGACGCCATCCAACGCCTGGGCAAGGACAAGATCGCCGAGAAGTACGGCAACCTCTTCGAGATGTACCACCACATCACCGACGAGGATCCCTACTCGGCGCCGATGCGCATCTACCC
>CAYHNV010000111.1:0-8287 GCA_964358065.1 uncultured Elusimicrobia bacterium
AGCCCATGTTCGAGAAGTCCACGACTGGAGAGCCCTCAGAAGATGGCGCGCCCGCTGCACGACGCGACAAGCCGAAAGGCCCGACCTGGGCGTTCGAAGGGGTGATCTTTGATCTCTTGACCGCTCGAGGGGTCTTTGCCGCAAAACTCTCCTTCCAGGATGCTGACGGCGATATCGTGGGAGAGACGGAGACGCGTGGCGACGGTCACTACAAGGTCGTTCTTCCCGCGGGCGGGCCTCAGGGTTATCCTCTAAAGATCATCCATGACGACTACACTGAGCGCTACATTGAGACGGGCGATGCGACCAGTTCCATTCGTGAGGCGAATCCTGAGGAGCGCAAGCTCCTGATGCAGGCCGGGGCGCGCAACCTGCCGTGGGTGGGCGTCTTGAAAAAGACCGTTCGCCGGGACTTGGGTTTGGTCCCCAAGACGCCCGAGGAGCCGTGACTTACGCGCAGGCGGGTCTTTTGGGCGCCCTGCAGGGGCTGACCGAGTTCCTCCCGGTTTCGAGTTCCGCCCATCTGGTCTTAGCTCCCTGGGCATTAGGTTTCCGCGATCCAGGGTTGGCCTTTGATGTGGCCTTGCACCTCGGGACACTCGTGGCGATTGTCGCCACCTTCGGGCGGCGCTGGAGCGAGATCGTCCTCGGCGCGATTCGCGAGCCGCGGGGCGAGCAGGCCAGGCTCTTCTTCCTGCTTGCAATGGCCACCCTGCCGGCCGCGGCGGCGGGATTGGCCCTGGAGAAGCAGGCGGAAGAATCCTTCCGCAACCCATTGCTCATCGCGGGGGTGCTGGTCGTCTTCGGGCTGATTCTTGGCGCGTCCGAGTCCTGGGGTTCGCGGCGCAGGCAGTGGGCGCAGATCGGATGGAGGGTATTCTTGGCCGTGGGCGCGGCTCAGGCTTTGGCCGTCATCCCCGGCGTTTCGCGTTCCGGCGCCACGATCAGCGCGGGGCTCTTCCTCGGACTGACTCCGGCCAGCGCCGCGGAACTGTCCTTTCTGCTTTCAGCGCCCATCATCGCCGGCGCGGCCGCGCACAAGCTCGGTCACATCGCGTTGGCGGACCTCACGGGACCCTTCGTGTTCGGAGTCGTCGTCTCGGCGTTGACCGGATGGGCCGCGGTGAGACTCTTCCTGCGCTGCCTCGGCCGATGGGGATTGAGGCCCTACGTCATCTACCGTCTTGCCCTCGCCGCAGGCGTCTTCGCGCTCTACTTCGTGCGCTGAGCGATGGGGGCTGAGAGTGAGAGGGGTCAGGCTTTCAGTTTATTCAATAAAGGGACCACTTGCGGGATACTTATTGAATAAACTGAAAGCCTGACCCCTTTTCCTTTAGTCCCAGTCTGGGACGGAGGAGATAAGTGCCGGAGTCTTTGGCGCCCGCCGCTTCTTGGGAGGAGGAGCGGGGACGGGGCCGCCCGCGAAAGCCTTGCGCAGGTCAGCGATGGCGACATAAGCCTTATCACCGGGGCAGTCGGTATTCTTGTAGTCGCGGTGGCCTTTGAGCGATGAGGGATCGACGCCGTAACGCTTGACCAGGTAGCGGCCCAGCGCGACGAGGGCTTCGAGCTGCGCCGGGGTGGTGAGGTCATTCTTGGGCTGATGATAGGTCCCAAGAATGACGATGCCGATGTTTCCTTCGTTGTTGGCCAGGGTGTGGGCGCCAAGGACTCCTTCCGGGCGCGCTTCCAGGATGTTCCCCAAGGGATCGATGATGAAGTGGTAGCCGATGTCGATCCAGCCGCGTCCCCGCTGGTGAAAGTCCTGGATGAACTGGGTCTCGCCGAAGCTCTCGGAAAGGGATGTGGTGTAGCGACCATCCGAGTGGTGGAGCGTGATGCGCCAGGCGAGCGGATCGGGAGAATACGGTTCCGTGGGCGGCGCGGCGCCCCATTCGCCCCGGCTGTGAACGAGGGGGCGGGGCGCGGAGGGGTCCTCCGGTCCGCGGGGCGGGACGGGCGATCCTCCTGGAACTTGCGGTTGATCGACGAAGACCTCGATTCCGTAAAGCTCGATGACGTGGTTGCGCCGCACGCCGATATTGAGGGCGCGCAGGCGCAGAAAGCCGGGAGAGCGCGGCATGCGCGCCCTGGCCCAAAAGCGGCCGCCCGGGAAGCGATGGACTGTCAGCGGCTCCCAACTCTGCGCACCACTCTTGAGCACCTGTAGACCGATACCGGGGTCCGGCAGCACGCCCTGGATGAGGACCGTGTCCCACTCATCCGGCACGGGGTCGCTGTCGACGCTCTCGAAGACCACGCTGGGGCCTGGAAGCCCGCCCGAACGGACGGCGAAACGCAATCCTTCGACGGACTGGAAAGTGACCGAGTGCCCCATGTCGTGCGCGGCCGCCGGGGGAGAGGCCAAAAACGCCAGCAGGAGGACTTCAGCGAGCACAGGCGGCCTCGATATCCGATATCTCCTTGGGCACGGAAGTGAGGTTGCGAGGAGGCCCGCCGGCCTGGATGACCACATCGTCCTCGATGCGGACGCCGCCGAAGTCGAGAAAACCCTCGGCCTTGGTGAAATCCACGGAGGTCTTGTGTTTGCGGCGCAGGTCCGGGTCCTTGAGCAGGGCGGCGATGAAATAGATGCCGGGCTCCATGGTGATGACGAAGCCGGGCTCGAGGCGCGCGACGAAACGCAGGGGGATCTTCGTGGGGTTCTTCATCTTGCGCCGTTTGCCGCCCGTCCGGTCATGGACGTCCAGGCCCAACATGTGGCTCAGCCCGTGCGGATAGAAGAGGCGCGCGGCGCCGTTCTCGACGAGGCCGTCGGTCTCGCCCTTGAGGATGCCGAGGGACTTGAGGCCCTCGGCGATGACGCGCATCGAGTGGATATGCAGGTCTGCGGAGACGACGGCGGGCCGCGCGCGCTCGATGCAGGACTTCTGCGCCTCCAGCACGACCTGGTAGACGTCGCGCTGACGGCGCGTGAAGCGTCCGTTGATGGGGAAGGTCCGCGTGATGTCGGCAGGGTAGCCCTTGAACTCCGCGCCCGCGTCGACGAGAAGCATGTCTCCGTTCCTGATGAGGGAATCGTTGCGGTGGTAGTGCAGGACCGCCGCGTTGGCGCCCGCGGCGACGATGGAGGGGTAGGCCAGGTGCTTGAGCCCCGCCTTCAGGCACTCCGCATCAAAAAGGGCTTGGACCTGGTATTCGCGCATGCCGGGCCGTGCCGCGGCCATGACGGCACGGTGCGCGGCCCCGCTCACAGCGCTGGCGCGGCGCATAAGCGAGAGTTCCCCCTCCGTCTTGCAGGCGCGCATCTCATCGAGCGCGTCGCGCAGGAGGGCCTTGGGGACCACCTTGCGGCGGCCGAGGAACTTCTTGAGTTGATCGGCGTACAGGACCCGGTCCACGCCGAAGAGCCGGCGCGCTTCCTGTGGGCTGGGGACATGCCCCAGCCAGACGCGGTGGTGATTGTCGATACGCGGCACGAAGAGGGCCTCCCGGCGTTTCTCCGGGTCGAGGACCAGGTGGCAGCCGGGCTCTTCGACGCCCGTGAGATAGAGGAAGTCGGAATCCTGGCGGAAGGGGTATTCGACATCGCTGTTGCGCGGGACGGGAGTGGCGCCGACAAGATGGATGAGTCCGGTTCCAGCCAGTTTGCGCGCCAGCGCAGCGCGGATTGCGCGATAACGGGTCACGTGGGATTATACCACAACCGCATTTCCATAGGACCATTGCCTCACGGCGCATGGGTCCTTGGGCTGTAGTGCCGCGCGGGTCGTACCCGGTATAATATCTCCCATGAGAAAGGCCAAGGTCCTCCTTGCCGTCCCCCTATGCGTCCTTCTCGCGGTCCCAGCGCCCACTCAGATGCGCGCCGCAGTCCCGATAATCTCCCGCTCGGTGCCTCGCGTGGTCTGCGCCCCGCCGGCCCTGAGCGCAGGCCTCATGCCGGGCGTCTCCCTGAACGCCGCTTCCCTGCCGGCGCCAGGTCTTGTCCCGGACGCTTCCGTCGTTCCCGTTCTCCCGCATGCTCCCGTCGCGGCACGTCCGGTTGCCGCTCCCGTCGCGCGCGCGGCCGCCCTTGCTTCCGCCTCGGAGGCTCTGCCCGTTGCGCGCGGCGCGGCCCTTCCCGTCTCCGCCGAAGCCGAACGCGCCTCCTCCGAGTCTTTCTGGTCGGGTGCAAGCCGCCGCGAGGACCCCGCAGTCGCAGCCTCGAAGCCGGAGGCCTCGCCCGCCCGTCGCCCCTGGGCCGCGCGGCTGAAGGCGTTCGTCGCGGTTCCAGCCGTCATCCCATCCATGGTTCCCGCCGCGTCAGGCCTCAAGGCCTTGCTCGTGCAGGCCGTCCCATTTCTTGAAGCGGGCGCCGTGCTGGCGGGCGCTTACGCCGCCAACAGGCTTGCGCGCTGGATCATCGGGAAGGTTGCCAAGAAGAAGGGGCTTGACCGGCATCAGATCGCGGTCACGCGGCTGGTTGTGAGCGTGGCGCTCTGGAGTGCCGCCGCGGCTGGAGCGCTCACCCTCGGCGGCGCGCCCGCTTCGGCCGTCACGGCGGTCTTCGGCGCCGGCGGGACCCTGATCACTCTGGCCTTGCGGGACATCCTGGGCAACCTCATCCACGGCGTCAATTTCCTCATCACCCGCCCTTACACCGTCGGTGACCGCGTCCAGATCGACGACTCGGTCGGGACCGTCGCGGACCTGACCCTCAACGGGATGCGCGTGGCCAAGGACGATGGCGCGGATGTGAAGGTCCGCTACGCGACCCTCGCGGCCAAGCCCGTGATTCTGCTTGGGACGTATCAGTTTCCCGACGCGAGCCTGAACTCATCCAGCGGCCCGCGACTCCTGGGCGGCATAAGGGCGGTGTGGACCTCTCTCGACTACGGAGTCTTCCTGGCGGCGACCATCTTCGCGGGGCTCCTCTTCGCTCCCGGTCTCTTCGCCGTCGCCGCCACGGGCTGGACGGCGTCCCTGCTCGGCTACGCGACGGCGGGCGCTGCGGCCTGGCTGACGCGCCGCGTCGAACTTGTCCTGGTCAAAGCCGTCGAGAAGATCGCCGACAGCAATTCCTGGCGCTTGGAGTCTCGGGTCATCGCCCGTCTGGCCGTGCGCGCCGCCGTCTGGGCCATCGGCGGCGGCGCCGTGCTGCGCGCGAGCGGAGTCTCCTGGACCGCTCTGGCGGCCAGCCTGGGCCTGACCACGCTCGGCATTGGGCTGGCCTCGAATAATTTCTTCAGCACCGTGGTCCAAGGAGGCGAAGTCCTCTTCGCCAAGCCCTTCAAAGTGGGCGATCGTCTCAAGGTCGGCGCCTTCGAGGGGGTCGTCGAAGACATGACCCTCTACCACGTCGTCATCAAGCTTGGCGAAGGCCGTCACGCCCTCCTGCCTTACGCGGTCGTGCGAGACGCCGCCATCGTCGTCCATCCCGGGAACACCCCCAAATGAGCTCACCTCGCCGCCAAGACGTCCGGAACATCGCCATCATCGCCCATGTCGACCACGGCAAAACCACCCTCGTTGACGCCCTCCTGAAGTACACGGGAGCCTTCAAGGTGAAGGCCGATGCGGCGCAGGAGCAGGTCCTCGACAGCAACGACCTCGAACGAGAACGCGGCATCACTATCCTCGCCAAGAACACCTCGATCAAGTTCGAGGGTACCACGATCAACATCGTGGACACCCCCGGCCACGCCGACTTCGGCAGTGAAGTCGAGCGCATCCTTAAGATGGTCGACGGAGCCCTCCTTGTCGTCGACGCGGTCGAGGGTCCCATGCCCCAGACCCGCTTCGTGCTGCGCAAGGCCCTGGCTCTCGGCCTGCATCCCATCGTCGTCATCAACAAGATGGATCGCCCGCACATCCGCCCGCAGGAGGCGCTCAACAAGATCTTCGATCTCTTCATCGACCTGGGTGCCACCGATCCTCAGATGGATTTCGCCGTGATCTACGCTGCGGGCAAGGCCGGCTGGTCGAGCCACGACGTGTCCACGCTCGGCGCCGACATGAAGCCGCTCTGCAAGACCATCCTGAAGTCCGTGCCCGGGCCCATGGTGGACCTGGACAAGCCTTTACAGATGCTGGTCACCATGCTGGACTACAGCAACTACATCGGCAAGATCGGCATCGGTCGCATCCAGAACGGCACGATCGCCAAGAGCGAGACCGTGGCGTTGATCAAGGCCGAGGACGCCAAGGTGGTCCCAGGCAAGATCACGATGCTGCAGATGTACGACGGCCTCCAGCGCGTGGACGTGGCCAGCGCGAAGGCCGGCGACATCGTCGCACTCGCGGGCCTCGAGAGCATCAATGTCGGCGACACCGTGTCCGACGTCGCCAACCCCATCGCCCTGCCTCCCCTTGAGATCGACGAGCCGACGCTGTCCATGGAGTTCATGGTCAATAACAGCCCGTTCTCGGGGCGCGAGGGCAAGCTGGTGACCTCGCGACACATCCGCGAACGCCTGCTCAAGGAGCAGCAGATCAACGTCGGCCTGAAGATCGAACAGCTGGCGGGCGAGGGACATTTCAAGGTCTCCGGCCGCGGCGAGCTGCACCTGTCGATCCTCATCGAGACGATGAGGCGCGAAGGCTTCGAGTTGGCGGTGTCTCGACCCCAGGTGATCTTTCGAGAGATCGACGGCGTCATGAGCGAACCGATGGAGAGCCTTGTCATCGACGTGCCCTGCGAACACCAGGGGGCCATCATCGAGGCCCTCGGCTGCCGCCTGGGTCAATTGCAGAACATGGCCCCCGAAGGGCGTTCGCGCGTGCGCCTCGACTATTCGATCACCTCGCGCGGGTTGATGGGATTTAAGACCGAACTGATGGCCATGACCAAAGGGACCGGGATGATGCATCACAGCTTCAGCGGCTATGGCCCCAAGGGCGGCGATCCTCCTCCTCGTTCCAACGGCGTGCTCGTCGCGATGGGGCCGGGCGCTACGACCGGCTATGCGCTTTCCGCCCTGCAGGAGCGCTCGGAATTCTTCCTCGCGCCCGGCGTGGAGGTCTATGAGGGCATGATCGTCGGCACGAACTCGCGCCGAGCCGATATGATCGTCAATCCGTGCAGGGCCAAGGCGCTGACCAACATGCGCTCCAAGGCCACCGATGATGCCATCCAGCTCGAGCCGCCGAAGATCCACAGCCTCGAGCAGGCGTTGGAGTTCATCGACGAGGACGAGCTCCTCGAGGTGACGCCGAAGAGCATCCGACTGCGCAAGAAAGTCCTCAACGGGTCTTTGCGCAAGCGCAGCGAGGAAAAGGGCGGCGTCGGTCAGTAGATCCAGCCCGGAACGCCCTGAGAGCGGTCGCGCGGCACGGCCCGCGGTCGAGGGATGTCCGACTCCGCGGGCTTCTTTTCTTCCAGCCCGCGCATCCGCTCCCTCTCGGGAGCGGCCTCGATGAAAGGCCGGCGTTGGCGGCCGCGGACCGAGGGCGGGACGCCTGCGAAGCGGTAGGTGAGCGTGACGCGGTGGGCGTTGCCGAAGGAGTCTCCCAGGGCCCAGGCGTAGTCGAAGAGGATACGGCCCTTCCAGCGCAGGCCGAATCCGGTGGTCAGCCCGACCGCGTCACCGCGATGGAATTGATAGCCGAGCCGGAAACCGTAGCTCTTGAGCCAGAAGTACTCAAGGCCGGCGTTCACATGCCAGACTTTCTCATCGAGAACATAGTCGCCGTCAAGCGCTGCGACGACGTGGTGGATCGAACGCACCCCTGTCTGCCAGGCGATGCCGCTTCGCAGCGTGGAGGGCAGGGGGTCCGCCTGCTCGATATACTTCAGGCGTCCTCCCAGGTTCAGGGCCGACGCACCGAAGCTCCAGCCGGCTTCCCGGGAGCCGGCGAGGTAGCCGACGTCGCCGGCAAAAGTGCTGGCGGAGTAGCTCTGGACCAACGTCGAACGGATGAATTTCCCTCCGAGCCCGATGAAATGATCGATGCCGTAGCTTGCCTCGCGCAATTCGAGAGGAGTCATCCCGACTCGTTCCGCGTACCCGAACGAGGCCACGAGGTCGTTGCCCGCCGGGAGACTCTGGCTCGATTGGAGGGAGCCATCGGATCTGAGGCGGTTGATCTCGATGGTTCCGCTCTGGGAGAAGAGGAGGCTTGCGCCTATGCTGGTGTAGCCGCTGCCTGAGATTCCTGAGAGGGGAGTGGGACCCGCGTAAGCCAGATGCTGGATCACCGACTCTCCCGCGCCCGCGATGTAGGTGAGGCCTGCCTCATGAGCGTTCAGGCGAGCCAGGCCGGCGGGGTTGTAGCTGAGCCCGGAGGAATCCGACGCCACGGCGGTGAATGCCGTGCCCATGCCGAGCGCGCGCGAGCCCAGGGG
>CAYHNV010000112.1:0-3930 GCA_964358065.1 uncultured Elusimicrobia bacterium
TCGAACTCGGAGAGGCCGGGCATGTCGGCCGAGAGCAGTTCCGCGCGGCGCGCGCGCACGCTCAGCCGCACGCGGCGGCCGTCGGGCGTACGGACGCTCACGCGGTCCGGCGCCGGCTCGTCGGCGCGCCAGGTCCGGATCAGGGAAGCGCCGACGCGCGAAGAACGCGCGCTTTCGCCCGCGTCGGGCGGCAGGCTCAGCGAGAGGCAGGCTTTCGCCCACGACACGAAGACCGGCTTCAAGCCCAGGTTCGCGCCCTCCGCGGCGAGGGAAGTCGCCCAGACCACGGCGCGCCCGCGGCCCACGGCGCCGCTGACCAGCAGAGCGCCCCCGTCGGCGTCGCTCAGCCACACCGATGAACCCGGCTGCGGCTCCAGCCGGAAGCGCCGCTTGAAGGCCACGCGCGAAAGATTAAACTCATCCCAACCCGCGGTCTCGGGCCCCGCGCGAAGAACTCGCAGTCCGGCGGCGGCCGGGGCCTCGGACACGCCGTAGCGGGCGGGAAGCCACGCGGAGAGCGCGGCGAGATCCTCGCTTGTCGCCTTCGGGCCCGGCACGACCCAGACCCCGCCGCCGCGCGAGACGAAGGACTCAAGCGCGCGCGCAAGCCCCGTCGGCAGATGCTCCGCGTCCGGAAGAAGAACGGTGCCGTAGCGCGAGAGATCGGCTTCCGACCAGCGCGAGGCCTCGAGGAAGTCCGCTTCGCGCCCCGCCAGCGAGCGCTCCGCTGCGCCGAAGAGCCCGCGCAGGAACCACCCCGCTCGCCCCGGACGGTCGAAGGAAGCCTCCGAGCGCAGGACCAGCACGCGGGGGGCCGCGCGGTGACGCACATGATAATACGATCTGTCGTCCTCGCTCAGGGCGTCGGGGCGCTCGGCCACGTGCCCGGACCAGGCCGGGGCGCGTGGATCCATCGCCTCGGGAAGCGCCAGAATGGCCCGGCCCTCTCCGCCGGATGCGACTGCGACCGAAGTCGAGCCCGCGCGCCGCTCGCCGACCCACAGGTCCAAGGATGCCGTGGAGGACGGCCCGCTCGCCGCGGCTCGGACCTCCAGCTTCGGCTCCCGGACGCTTGAGCCCGGCGCGGAGCGCGCCTCGGCCACCCAGGAGTTGGCCAGGGCGGGCATGCGCAGGCCGATGAGAGTCGCGCCCTCGGCCGGCGCCGGGACCGGAGCAGGCAGCATGTGCGCGGCCCCGTCGCCAAGAACGACGACGGCCCTGCGGCGGGCGCGCGGAGACTTCTCCAGCAGGCCGCGCGCGGCGCTCAGGGCCGCCGCGACGTCCGTGCCCCGCAAGCCGGGCACGGCGCGCGCCAGGAGCCGGTCGGCGCTCTCCACGTCCGTCCAAGCGAGGGGAGACGAAAGGTTCTCGTCAAAGACCCCGATGCTGCCGCGGCCGCCGGGCCCAACCCTCAACAGCCGGCGCCGCCCCGCGGGGGGCGTTTTTAAAAAGCCCGCCACGGCGCCTTCTCGCGCGCGCATCGAGTAGGATGCGTCGAGCAGGACCACCAGGTCCAAACCCTCGCCCGCGCCGGCCGCCGCGGAACCTTGCACCGTGGGGCCCGCGGCCGCCAGCACCAGGCAGGCCAGGAGCAGACAGCGCGCGACCAGCAGCAGGATCTCGCGCAGGCGCGAGCGAGGACGCGAGCGCGCCTCGATGGCGGATAGAAGCGTCAAATCGGAGAAGGGCAGTCGCCGGGCCGCGCGGCGCGAGAGCAGATGCACGAGGACGGGCAGTCCCGCCGCGGGCAGGGCCCATAACGCGGCAGGAAAGGCGAAGTTCATGCGAACGACTCGCCCGCTCGGACCAGAACTCGCACCGGTGCGAGTTTCGACCGCAGTCTGTCCACCTCATGCGGAACGCCGACCGGCCGCGCCACCGCCGGGACCGCGGCGGTTTGACCGCCGCTTAGCGGTCTTCGCCAACGATTAAAGCCATGCGCGGCCTCGGGGGCAATGGCCGCGCGTCGACCAAATCCCGTCGGCGACGCGTCCGGTCGGCTGCGTAGAGAGGGTAACGGCGAGGAAACGGCGAGGAAACGGCGGGCGGAAGATTCTTCCGCCCGCCGTCGCCCAGGTCGTATGCCGCTCATGCGAGAAGGCGCGCCAGCGCCGCGTGCCAGGGCGCATCGGTCGTCGCGACCGCGTAGGGCACACCCGCGCGGCGCAGGCTCACACGATAGGCCTCATCCTGCTGAAGGAAGGCCGCGCGATAGGCCGCGCCCGCCTCCCGGGCGTCGATGAGAACCTCGCCGCCTTCCAGGCTCTGGACGCGCAAAGGTCCTTCGAAAGGGAAATCGCGCTCTTCAGGATCGATGACGCGCAGCACGCGGATCTCGCGGCGGCCCGCGCAGAGGCGGCGCAGGGCCTTCAGCACGCGCGTCGTCTCGCCCATCAGATCGGAGATCACGATGGACAGCGCATGACGGGGCAGAACCGCCGCCGCGGACTCCAGAGCCTCCGCGAAGCCGGAGCCCGAGGGCGCAAGCGCCGTCAGCGCGTCGTCGAACGCCGCCAGCTGGGCGGCGCCAGCGCGCAAAGGAAGTCCCGCGCCCGCGCCGAGAGGCACGAGACCGACCTCGTCACCCTGCGCCAGCGCCAGCCAAGCCAGGGCCGCGGCCAGGCGCCTTGCTAAGTCCAGCTTCGCGGGCCGGCCGCCGCCGGCAAATCCCATGGAGGCCGTGTCATCGAGCAAGACCGCGAGGGGGAAACGGTTCTCGGCGCGGTACTCGCGGACATAGAAGCGGTCGAGACGCGCGTAAGCCTTCCAATCGATGGCGCGGGCCTCATCGCCGGGCGAGTAGGCGCGGTGCTGGGCGAAGTCCCGCGAGAAGCCGCGGACTAAAGCCCGGTGACGGCCGGGAGCGGCGGCGGTGGAAGATGGCCGACGAGGCGAGAGTCCGAGCGCCCTCAGCCGGGCCAAGTCGGCGGGGTTAAGCCAGCGCATCGAGCAGGCGCGCGACGAGGTCGTCGGCGCGCACGCCCTCGGCCTCCGCCTGATAGTTCAACACGAGCCGGTGGCGCAGGATGGGCGCCGCCACGCGCACGACATCCTCACGCGCGACGGCAAGGCGCCCATCGAGGAGTGCGCGCGCCTTGGCGCCCACGACGAGGGCCTGGCTCGCGCGGGGCCCCGCGCCCCAGGAGACCCAGGGCCGCACCGACTCCGGGGAGAGCGGGTCCTTGGGCCGCGTGCCGCGGGCCAGACGCACGGCAAAGTCGCTCACGGCGTCGGGCACGGGCACGCGGCGCACGAGATCCTGGAGCTCCAGAACTTCAGTCGCACCCAAGACGGTCTCGAGTTTCGGCAGGAGGTCTCCCGTGGTCTCCGCGACGATGCGGCGCTCCTCTTCAAGGGAGGGATAGTCCATCAGCGCCTGGAGGAAGAAGCGGTCGAGCTGGGCCTCAGGGAGGGGATAGGTTCCCTCCTGCTCGATGGGATTCTGCGTGGCCATGACGAAGAAGGGGCGCGGCAGGGCGTGGGTCGAACCGCCGGCCGTGACCTGACCCTCCTGCATGGCCTGGAGGAGCGCTGACTGGGTCTTGGGCGGCGTGCGGTTGATCTCGTCGGCCAGGACCATGTTGGCGAAGATGGGGCCTTTCACGAAGCGCAGACTGCGCGCGCGGGTGACCGGGTCCTCCTGCAGGATCTCGGTGCCCGTGACGTCCGAGGGCATCAGGTCGGGCGTGAACTGGATGCGCGAGCTCCGCAGGTCGAGAATGCGGGCCAGGCTCGTCACGAGCAGGGTCTTGGCCAGACCCGGCACGCCCTGGAGGAGGCAGTGACCGCGCGCGAACAAGGAGATGAGGACCTCCTCGACAACGGCGTCCTGACCGATGATCACGGCCGACAGCTGGCGGCGAATGGAGGCGCGCGCCGTCACCAAGCGCTCGGCCATGGCGACGTCTTGGGAGGTCTTGACGCTCATGA
>CAYHNV010000112.1:4030-8251 GCA_964358065.1 uncultured Elusimicrobia bacterium
AATAGCCCCAGTAGCCCCAAGGCAGGAAACCCGCGGCGAAGCGCAGGTCGGCGGAACCCGGCGCCCGCGCCCAGGAGTAGACGGCGGTCGGCCCGGCGGGGGTGCGTGTCGCGCGCGCAAAAGAAACCGCCTCGAGCGGGACCTTCAGGGCGTCCGCCACCGTCGCCCGGGCCACGGCGGGCTGCTCTTGCGGGGCAACGTCATCCTCGGAGAGCTTAAAGAAGAGGACCTCGGCGCCGGAACCTTGGAGCGCCAAGACCGCGCCGCGGCTCTTCTCCTCGGGCGTGGGCTCCCGCGAGCCCAGCCCGCCGCCCAACTCGATCTCGAGCTGGCCGTCGAGACTGCGCGCGCTGCCCGAGGTCCTCACCGCGCCGGCGCGCACGCGCACGCTTCCCAGCAGCGGTGTCAGCATGGCGTCGGGAGCGTTGCTTGAAAGGCTGGCCAGCACGGGCCGGCCGTCCGCATCGAAAGCCGCCAGCACCAGCCGGGACTTGCCGTCAAGCTCGACGCGCAGGATCTGGGCGCTGAGACCGTTGCGGAAGGACTTGGTCTCCAGGCGCCCGGAGAGGCGGTAGTCCAGCTTGGAGCCGGTCCGGACGCCCGCCAGCACGTTCATCAGGAAGGAGCGCACGGCGGGGGCGTTGTCGAGGGAAACTTCCGGCATGCGCGCCAGGATGAAGGAGCTTCCTTCGGGACCGCGCAGGGCCAGGATCAGGCCCTTGATCCTCGTCTGCGCGGTCGCGTCGCTCCAACCCGGCGGAGGGTCCAGCGCGACGAGAGGCTCGGGGGCGGCGCCCGCGGCGGACACGGCAAGCGCGAGGATGAGCGCCGCAACGGGCCGCATCGCGTTCAAAACTCGCACCGGTGCGAGTTTTGGGTCAGAATGGAACTTCCTCCATCTTCCCGTCGCCGGCCTCGCTGGACTCGGGAGTCTTTGCCGGAGCGGCGGCGCCTTCGCGCTTCTCCAAGAACTGCATGTCATCGACATAGACCACCATCTTCGACTGCTTCTTGCCGTCTTCCTTCCCGGTCCACTCTTCGAGGACGAGATGGCCCTCGATGTAGACTTGCTGGCCCTTGCGCAGGGACTGCTCGACCAAGTCGGCCAGCTTGCGCCCCGTTTCGCGGTTGAAGGCTTTCATATCCACCCAGACGGGAGCGTCTTCCCACTGGCCGGTTTCCTTGTTCTTGCGGCGGTTGTTGACGGCGAAGCCGATGTTGGCCACCTTGCCGCCGTTGACGAACGTCTTGATCTCCGGGTCGCGGGTGAGGCGGCCGATGAGCATGACTTTATTCAGGTTTGCCATGGTACAACCTCCTGTAACGGTCCAGCCGTTGTCATTATAGGTATAATCCGCCCATGGGACAACAGGTCGGCTTCAAGGACATACTCGTCGCGGGCGGGCCGGTGCTGGCCTTCATGATCCTCCTCTCCATCTACTGCGTCGCCCTCATCTGGGAACGCTGGAAGTTCTTCGCCGTGGCCACGGGAGGCTGTCGCGACCTGCTCGCGCGCGTGCGCGCGGCCGCGGCCGCGGGCAAGCTCCAGGACGCCGCCGTGCTGGCGAAGTCGCACAAGGGCCTGGCCGCGTCGGTCGTAACGGCCACGCTGACCGGCCCCACCAACCGAGAAGAGCGTCAGCGCGCGGCCCAGCGAGCCATCGGTCGGTCCGTGGCGGAGCTCGAACGCGGCATGGCCACGCTGGGCACCATCGCCTCGGTGGCCCCCTTCATCGGCCTCTTCGGCACGGTCCTCGGCGTGATGCGCGCCTTCAAGGACCTGGCCAGCGCCGCGGGCGCCGGGCCCGGGCTGGTGGCCGTCGGCATCGCCGAGGCCCTGGTCTGCACGGCCGCGGGCCTGCTTGTCGCCATCCCGGCCGTGGCCGCCTTCAACCACTTCAACCAGAGAATCGCGCACTTCTCCGACGAGCTCGGCTGGATGGTCGAGGAAGTCCTCGACAGTCTCTCGCAGCGGCCTTCCCTGAGATGAGGGTCGAGACCGGCGCGGGCAAGCGCCGACGCTTGATCGCGGAGATGAACCTCATTCCGCTCATCGACGTCTCGCTGATCCTGGTCATCATCTTCATGGTGCTCACGCCCATCCTGGTCCAGCACCAGCTTACGGTGAAGCTGCCGAAGGCGGTCTCGGGGGAGCCCGCCGCCGAAGCCAGCGCCCTGACGGTCCAGATCTCGAAAAACGGGACGGTGACCATCGACGGCGCCTCCGTGCGCTGGGAGAAGCTCGAGCGCGAGCTGACCCTTCGCCTGTCCAAGTCCGCGGGCAAGACCCTGCTGGTCCAAGCCGACCGCTCGGTGGCCGTCGAGAGGGTGGTCGGCGTGCTGGACGTCGCCAAGCGCCTGGGCGTGGGCAAGCTCGGCATCGGGGTCACGCCCGAGTCCCCGTGAACGAGGCGCTCAAGCCGTTTTTGGCGCGCTCCTTCGGCCTGCACGCCGTCGGCGCGGTCGTCCTCCTTCTCGCCGCTCAGCGCGGAGGCCTCACGTCGGCCCAGGTCTACATGATCGACTTCGTCGGACCCTCGGCGACCATCATGTCATCGGGCGCGCCGTCGGCGGCCAAGGGCGCCCCGGCCATCGCGGCCGCCATCACCGCGCAGGCCGACCCCGACAGCTTCGCGCGCAAGGGCCGTCGTGGGCCGATCGTCCTGCCTCGCCCCAGCCTTCTACGCGGGGGCAAGGAGGAGCCGGTCGCGCCGTCGATGACGGCCGCCCCGGGCACGAGCCCGGCCCAGTCGGCGGCCGGCCCCGGCGGCCCGGCGGGCGCGGGCATCGCCACCGACCTGCCGAACTTCCCCTACCCGTGGTACATCTCTCAAGTGCGCCTGATGCTCTGGCAGGCCTGGCAGAAGAAGATGCCGCGCCTCGACGCCGAGGGCGGCGTGGTCTTCGCCATCCTCCGCAACGGCTCCGCCACCGACCTAAGAGTCGAGTCAAGTTCCGGCGATTCGGGCTTCGACCGATCGGCCATGGAATCGGTGCAGGCGGCCGCGCCATTTCCCGCCCTGCCCTCTGATTTCCGGGAGCCGTTCCTGAAGATCCATCTCACCCTGAAGTCCGAGGAAGCGTGGCGCTGATCCGTCCAGCCGTGCTGGCCGCTCTGGTCTATCTCATCTACTGCGTGGCCTTTCCCGACGGCACGGGCACGGTCTATCATGTCATCGTTCCCGCCTGCATCGCGGGAGGCGTGGTGGGGCTCTGGCTGCTGCGCAAGCTTCTCGACTTGAGCGAGGGGGCGCTTAAGATCGCGCTTGAAGCGGGCTTCCTCATCGGTGTCGCGCTCTTCCTTGGCTACACGCTGCCGCAGAAATCAGGCAAGCCGCCGCTGACGCAATGGTCCGAGGGAGTGCGCCCCACTCAGGACTCCGCGCGCCGCGGCTTCAAGCGCCTGGGACTCGACCCCCGGGGCTCCGTCGCCTCCAAGCTCGTGGGGCTGCTGCCCGAGCGTTGATCACGCGCGGCATCTGGCTGGCATGACTTCACTAAGTTGTAAATGTTGATTATTAACGCGCGCTAACCTTGGAGTGATGCAATCCTTCCAGAATAAACATCCGCATGAGGATTTGATAGGGAACGCCTCGCCATTCAGCGAGCGCCCTCAACTCCCGAATCGTTTCCTCTTCCAGGGCAATGCTTGTCGGCAGCTTGCGCTTTCCTTTAATTCGCCTAGCTGCCGCGAGGATCTTCTTCTCCTCGAATTGGGAGGGATATTTATACTCCTTTAGCGACTTCACGTAAGTATGCTTCATAGAATCTCCTCTCTTTCCTTCCGGCGGGACGCGCGCTAATTGGCCTAATCTTGCCGCCGCGCAGTGTAAAGACGACCTGCAGAATTCGGCCTGAATAATTTGGTCCGATGATGCCGAGTCTTTCTTCGGGGGCTTCCGGGCTTATCTGAACCCCCAGCGGAGCTGCCTGTTTCAGCAGAAACACCTCCTCCGTTTCCTCCGGTGCAACGCCATGCTTCGCGGCACTCTTGAAGCTATTCCCTTCGTCCCATTCGAACTGAAATCCCGATATTTCACGGAGCCAATGAATCAGCCACGGGACGAATTTAAACTGTGCCATTTACTTTCATAGTGTACACCACTATCAATATATTCGCAAGGGGGGCAAGAGCAGCAGGGCGCAGGCGAGCAGACTTTTCATCGCACCACCGCGAACTTGACCCGCGCGCGCACGATGGAGCCGTCGGCCTTCTTGCCG
>CAYHNV010000113.1:0-8215 GCA_964358065.1 uncultured Elusimicrobia bacterium
CGATGGAGACCTGGGTGCCGCGATGGCGCTCCCACTCGATCTGTTTCTTCTCCAGGATGATCGGTTCGTTCTTCTTCGTGTCGATCTGGACCTCGAAGTAGTGCGCGGGGGCCTTCTCACCTATGCGGGAGATGATTTTCACCGGCTTGCCGGTGGTCAGTTGGCCATACATGCCCGCCGCCGAGATGCCGATGCCCTGTTGGCCGCGGCTCATGCGCAGGCGGTGGAACTTGGAGCCGTACAGGAGCTTGGCGAACACGCGGGGGATCTGGTCGCGCACGATGCCGGGGCCGTGGTCGATCACGGTCACGCGGAAGCGCGTGGCCTGGGACGCGGCGGGGGCGGGGGCGTCGCCGATGCCGGCGGGTTCAAGCTTGACGACGATCTCGGGGAGATGGCCCGCTTCCTCGGATGCGTCGAGCGCGTTGTCGACGGCCTCCTTGACGCAGGTGAGCAGGGCCTTGCGCGGGTTGTCGAAGCCAAGCAGATGCCGATTCTTCGTGAAGAACTCGGAGACGGAGATCTCACGTTGCTGCTTGCCCATCTCGTCGGCGGTCCTGCCGGCGGGGCGGGTCTTCGGCTTGGTTTCGGGGGTCATCGAGCGGGCATCTTAGCAAAGGACCGGGCGGCCCGCCCATAATCTATACTAAGGGCGATGGGGCCGATGCCCGCGGTCAGCCGCCTGCGCTCTCTCGACGTCTTTCGCGGCCTCACGGTCGCGGCCATGGTGCTGGTCAATTCTCCGGGAAGCGACGATGTCTTCGCGCCTTTGCGCCACGCCGACTGGAACGGCTGGACCCCAACGGACCTCATCTTTCCGGCTTTTCTTGTCATCATGGGCGTGGCGTCGGTGTTCTCCGGCCGGCGGGCGCTGATGGTCTACGTCCTCGCGGGATTGGCTTACGGGATACAGGAGTTCGTCCGTATGCCTCTGCCTGACGGCTCTGCGGGCAATCTCAAGCTGTGGCTGAACGCGAGCCTGTTCGGCTCCTGGCTGCCCCCGCGCGCGGCGTCGCTGGCCTACGCGCTGGTCTTCACGGCGGCGGCCATGGCGCTGGCCGCGGTGGCGCGACCCTCCAAGACGGAGGCGCCATGATCGCCGAAGGCGGCAAGAAGGATATGCCTCGACGAGGCGCATTCGCCGTGAGGATTTTCCTTGCCGCCGTCAGCGTCACGGGCTTGGCCTTCGCCGCGGGCGTCGTGGTCTGGTCCGCGCTTTCTCGTCCGACCGACGCGTATCTCATGGGCGAGGCGGCTCGATCCTTCGATCTCCAGGCCAGCCGGGTCCCGGCGGCGGTCTTATCCGTGGCCCGTCCTCCTGCTCCGAGGGGCATGGCCGTCGCAGGGCACAAGCCCGCTCCTGGGTCCGCGGCCGCGCCGGCGCGCGACCTGCCCGCGCGCGTCGTGCGGAAGGCGCGCGCGAGCCGCCTTTTCATGAACCTGCTGGCCAAACCCGCGCCCTTTTTGATGGCGCAGACCTCCCTGCGCAGCGCCCGCGAGATGCGCGCCTTCCTCGCCGATCGCGGGCGCGTGGACGCCTACATGAATTCTCCGCTGGTGCGCGTGGCCCTCAACAGCGCGACCTTCACCAAGGCCGTGCTCGGCAACGGACGCCTCGTGCGCGCGTTTCTCGCCAGTCCCGCGCTCCAGGACCCTGTCGTCGTGCGCGAGTTGCTGCGCAGCCCCCTGATGCGCAAGATGTTGGACTGCCCCGGCATCCAGCAGGCCCTCGCCGACCCGAACACCATCGCGGGCCTCATCTCCGAGCCGGAAACCGCGCGATTTATGGCCGAGCACCCCCAGGCGCTTCAGGCTATCGCCTCCGCCGTTGACGCCCACGCCGACTCGACTACCGGCAGAGTCCGTTTGCGCAGGTGAGGGTCCCGCAGCATTGTGAGGAGGATGAGCAGGCCGTGCCTTCTCCTTGACAGTTTCCATTGAAGCAGACCTTGTTGGAGTTGCAGAGCAGTGTGCCGCAACAGTCGCCGCTGGAGTTGCAGTGCTGGTCGCTGTTCTGGCAGGGTCCGGTCAGGTCTCCGCTTCCGGCGGGGGCGCTGTCGCGGTCGCTCCGACAGGCGAACAAGAGCAGGATGGGCACGACGAGGATGAGGCGGGGCATGAGGCGAGTATAACTCTCGTGCCCTTGGATCGCAATGGGTCCGCCTCGGCGGAGGAGCGACAGACTGCGGTGAACCTCGCCAAGAGCGTCCACGGCGTGACCGGGGTCGTCGACCGGATGACCCTCTCCCGCTAGTCGCCCAGGGTCATCGCGGACAGCGCCGCGTCCGAGGTGATCAGGCGCGGCGTCTGGTCGCGGTTCTGCTGGCGCGCGCCGTCCTGAACGCGCGGCACGAGGTAATCGTACAGCCCCTTGACCGTGGACCGGCCGTTCTTCTCGTTGAGGCCCTTGAGCAGGTGATAGGTGAACAGGCCGTGCCCTTGCTTCTCATCGGACAGCGAGATCTCGTCGCCCTCGGAGGCCGAGAGGATCACGAGCCTGCCCATGCCCTCCGCGCCTTCGTCGACCTTCGTGACGAGAGGACGCGCGCCCTTCGGCAACACCGACCGTCCGCCCGCGCCGGAGAAGCACGAGTCGAGTGCGACGAGGACCTGCCTCGCCTTCAACGCGCGTAGGCTCGCGTAGAGCCTCTTCAAAGGATAGCCGGACTGCTGCAGGAACTTGACGTCGCCGTCCCAGGGCATGAGGAACGCCTGCTTGGAGTCCACATCCGGCGCGCCATGGCCGGAGAAGTAGAAGACGACCTTCGAGCGCTCATTGACCTTCTCGGGCAGCCAAAGCTCGAGGTATTTCTCCAGGCTCGACTTTGTCGCCATGCTGCCCGACAGCTGCACGACGTTGCGCGGCGGGAAGCCCATCGCCACGAGATGGTCGCGCACGGTCTGCCCGTCGCGCTCGCCGAAGTCCGCCTGCGGGAGCTGCTGGTATCTCTCGATGCCGACGACCACGGCGAAGGCGTCCGCGTTCTCCGGGTTCTTGTAGGAGGCCTTGTCCACGTCCGAGTCGTAGACCTTCTCCTCGGGCTTCGTGGCCTTCTCGACGCTGGCCTTCACCATGCTGTCGAGCTGCGTCTGACTGATCCCCCCGCCCTCGTTGCGCGACGGCATCGAGATGCGCGCGAAGACGTCTTCATAGCAGGATCGATAGGCTACCCGGATCGGTTCCGTGCGGACCCACCCGAAGAAGGAGAACGCATAGCTCTCGTTGCAGGTCCACGATTTCTCGCCGAGGACCTTACGGCCGCGCAGGACGTTCATGTTGCCCGCCACCGTGACGGTCCCCGACCGAGACGTGAAGATGCCGGCGGTGTAAATCTGGAAGTAGTTCTTCATCGCGTTCGATTCCTGCATCAAGGAGGGGCGCAGCTCCACGGCCAGGGACAGCGCGTCGGCGGGGACGGCCGTCGCGCCATCGGTGGCGTCGATGACGCGCGCGAACTTGCCGACCTTCACGAGATACTCGATGAACTGGGAACGCAGCTGCTTCTCGGCCGGCGTGTCCCGCGCCTCCTTGCTTTTGACCGTGAAGGACCTCAGATACGCGGTCTCCCCCGCATAAGCGCCGTCCTCGAGCGGCGGCTTGGGATCGGCGATGCGCACCAAAGGCGACGGCGTGGCGCAGGCGCACGCGAATGCCGTCGCGAGGATGATGAGGCAGCGGGCTTGGCGGGGCATGTATTCTCCTTGGCGTCCAGCCAAAGATAGTCACTTAGCCGCGTGCTGTCAAGGCACGACTTCGCCCGACTTCGCCCTGCCTCCATGTTACACGGATTTGATACCATCGCGGCCATGAAGATGCTGCAGATTTACTTGGCCGACCTCAAGGAAGTGCTCCAGGCCAACGATTTCGTTTCCGTGCGCGGCTGCCTCCGGGAGGTTTCGCCCATCGACCTGGCGGAGGCCTGGGACCGCTTTACTGCGGATGAGCGCACGGCCATCTTCCGACTCAGCACGCGCCAGAAGGCGACCCAGCTCTTCGAGGAGCTTGACCCTCCCGAGCAGGCCGACCTGCTCAACAGCCTGCAGAAGAACGATGCCGAGGAGCTCCTCAGCGACCTCGACCCCTCCGAGACGGGCCGCATGCTGCGCGACCTGCCCGCGCCGATGGTGCGTCAACTGACCGCCATCATGAAGAAGGGCGGCCAGGAGTACGTCCAGCGGTACCTGCAGTACCCGGCACGGACCGTCGGCGCGCTGATGCGCGGCCGCTACGTGACGCTCGAGGAGCGCTGGACCGCGCGCGCGGCCGTCGAGCGCATCCAATACAGCACGCGTCTGCGCCGCATCGAGGAGACGCATCTCGACACCCTGATGGTCGTCGACGGCGACAACCGCCTGCTCGGCCAGGTGGGTCTGAAGTCCCTGGTCGTGGCCCCCGGCGACATGCTCGTGCGCGAACTCATGGACCCGAGGCCGCCCACCCTGCCGCCCGAGGCCGACCAGGAGGACGCGGTCAAGCTCTTCACCCGCTATAAGCTCAAGAGCGCGCCCGTCGTGGACGCGGGCTGGAAGGTTCTCGGCGTGGTCGTCTACAAGGACATCTTCGAGGTCGCCGCCGAGGAGACCGAGGAAGACTTCGCCAAGATGGCCGGTTTCTCCCACCCGGCCACCCGCACCGTCCTGCGCAGCGCCCTCCTGCGCCTGCCCTGGCTGGTCATCACCTGTTTCGGCGGGATGCTCGTCTCGTTCGTCGTCGGCCATTTCGAGGCGACTCTCTCCAGGATCATCGCGCTGGCCAGTTTCTCTCCGATGATCGCCGGCATGGGCGGAAACGTCGGCGCGCAGACGGCGACCATCATGGTCCGCGGCCTGGCGACCGGAGAGATCCGCTTGGGTGACGAGTGGAAGGCCGTCGCCCACGAGGTTGCGATCGGCCTGCTGATGGGGGTTTGCTACGGCCTTGTGGTGGGCGTCATCGCCGACTATTTCTACTCCGAGCGCTACGGCCTGTGGTTCGGCGTCGTCATCGGCCTGTCGATGTGCTTCTCGATGACCTTCGCGACCGTGATGGCCTCCATCGAGCCCTTCGTCCTGCGCCGCTTCGGCGTGGACCCCGCCACGGCCACGGGGCCGATGATCACGACGACCACCGACATCCTCAGCAACGCTCTGTACTTCTCGCTGGCCAGCTGGCTGCTGCTGCGCTGATCAGGCTTTGTTCGTCGTCCAGAAGCGCGGCGGCAGCAGGGCCAGGGCCGCGATCAAGAAGTGGACCGCGGCGAAGGCGACCAGCCACCAGAAGGCCTTGTCCATGAAGCCGTAGGAGTGCAGGCCCACGCCCAGCATGTTCACGCCGAACCAGGACAGTGAGGTCACCACGCTGCCGAGAACGGCCATCACCATGATGCCGCGCTCGCGGATGATCCCGGTCCAGCGCGCGTGGAGGATGGAGGCGTTCCAGAGAACGATGAGGAGCGCTCCGTTCTCCTTCGGGTCCCAGCCCCAGAAGCGTCCCCAGGACTGGTCGGCCCAGATGCCGCCGAGAACGGTCCCGACGAAGCTGAAGAAGAGGCTGAAGGCGATGATGCCGTAGGCCAGGCCCGTCAGGGCCTTGCTGGTCTCGGCGTCGTGCTTCTTGACGAAGTGCAGACGCAAGATCCAGGAGGTGCCGAGCGCGCCGGCCAGGAAGGTCCCGCCGTAGCCGATGGTGATGGTCACCACATGCGTGGCCAGCCAGAAGTTCGAGTCCAGCACCGCGCGCATCATCTCCATCGTGTCGCCCGAACTGCTGAGGTGGTGCGCAACGAGCAGCGAGCAGAAGCCGACGAGGGCGCCTCCCGCCGCGGCGAAGCCCTTCTTGTGGAAACGCTCCGCAAAAAGGCCGAGCAAGGCCGCCACCCAGCCCACGAAGACGGCCGAGGAATACAGGTTGGTCACCGGTGGGCGGCCTTGGAGGATGACGCGCGCGCATAGACCGAGCGTGTGCACCAGCACGGCGGCGCTGAGCAGTCCCATCGAGACCGACTGGACCTCGGCGCGGCGGGTGCCCCACCAGAGGAAGCCGGCCAGCAGAGCCATCACGTAGAGCGTCATGCCCGCCACGAAGGGCTGTGCCCGGTTGAATATTTCCTCGGAGCGGGCGCTGGAGAGGGCTTGGGGCCTCTCGCGGGAGAGCCAGACCTCGAAGGCGCGCAGGGCGTCGTTGAAGGCGGCGGGATCGGATTTCCTGTACGCCTGGGCCATGCGGGTGTAGGCGTAGAGGCCCGGGTGGGGTTCAGTCGCCGCCGAGGGGCTCATCACGCCCTCGCCGATGGATGTCCAAGCGTCGTCCGGCTCGCCGGCGCGGGGAGGCAGGGGCTTGAAGGCGGCGGCCGAGGCCAGGAAGCGGTAGCGGTCGAGCATCTCCGTCAGGGCTTTCATGGCCTTCTTGTCGGCGGCCAAGGACTTGGCCGGGAGATGCATGGCTTTCATCGCGGAGGGCACGAGCTTGACGAAAGTCTGGAACTCCCCGACGGGGTCCTCGGAGCCGTTGACCATGATCGTGTTCTTGATGCGTTCGTAGAGCTCCAGGCGCGAGTCGAGGTTGGCGACCGCGGTCTGGAAGCGGGAGCGGCGGCTGGACTCTAATGCGTTCGCGCGCTCGGCCTGAGCGCGGGTTTCATCGCGCTTGGGCTCGACCTGCCAGTAGGCAAAGCGCCGTTCCTTGCCTCGCTCCAGGCCCAACAAGCCCAGCACGTCCGGGTCGTCGATGACGAAGGCCTTATAGGTGTCCGCGGCTTCCGGCCGGAACATCGCGTCCAGCAGCCACTGTGTCGCGCTGAGGCGATGCTGGTCGACGGGCAGGCTCTGCTGGCCGCGGATCAAGAGCAGGGAGTTGCGCGCGAAGGAGTCCATGGGCTTGATGCGCCCGCCTTCAAGCAGGGGCAGACGGGAGAAGCCCCGGAGGTCGAACTCGCTTTTGGGACCGCGTGAGAAGAGCGGCCCCGCGGCGATCAGGAGTCCGGCGCAGAAAGAGGCGGCGAGTATGGAGTAAGAACGTCTCATTTGGAGCCTCCCATGGCGCCGGCGAGCTTCAGTCCGAAATGGATCAGCATGCCGAGGGTGATCAGGATGCAGGAGAGATATGGGATGAGCCAGCCCGGGTTTTGGATAACTTGGAACACGGACAGGGTGTCGTTCTTGCCGAAGCTGGCCTGATAGAAGGCTTTGCCGCCGTAGCGCAGCGGGTTGTTCATGGAGATGAGGGCGTCGCGGTCCTCGCCCCCGCCCGCGTCGTTCAGGCGGACCAGGCTCGAGAAGTTCTTCGGGATGTTCGTGCCCGCGTACTTGTCGTGATGGAACTCCTTGAGCGTCAGGGAGAAGGGCAGGTAGTAGCGGCGCGATCTCAGGGCCAGCTGGAAGGCCCGGCCCTCAAGGATGAAGCCCTGGGGCGCACCCAGCGCGTTGGAGAGCCATAGGCTCCCAAGGTCGCGACCGTCGGCGGCGACGGCCGACACGAGGGCGGCGGCGGCGTTCTGCTGGCCTTCTCCCGAGACAGGAGGTTCCGGGCGCATATGCAGACTGGCGCCGACGCCGAGGGTCGCTTCGGAGGGCGGGTCGGTGGGCCCGCGCATGTAAAATTGGGAATTCTCGTGGTAGCGTTGGACGCGCAGCCTGAAAGGAAGCGACGGGTGCGCGATCTCGCCTCTGGCCTTGACGATGGACTCCGGGATGGCGGTCGTGCTGTCGTGCTGCGCGTCGGTCGTGTCCGTGACGGCCAGCTCGAGTCGGTGGTAGTCCTCGGTATAGTCCCGGGTCTGGCCGATCTCGATGGGCATGTGGCTCTCGACCTGGAAGAAGGCGGTGGAGAACTCTCCCAGGAAGAGCAGGGCCAGCCCGAGGTGGGCGATCCAGAGCCCGAGCTTGCGTCGGCTCCACTCCAGCTTCATGAATTGAGCCAGGGCCAGGTTGACGAATAGGAGGACCCCGACCATGCCGCCGCCGGGGAAGACGGGGATCTGGAGGGAACTGCCTTCGGGCCGCCACCAGACCAGGAAGGTCCGGATGGTTCGGTCCACGGCGGCCTGGGTCCCGAGGGGGACCTGGGCCAGGGTGCAGATGACCGTGAGGGCCATCAGCAGGGCCAGGCAGGCCAGAGTGAGCTTCAGAGAGCTCAGCGCTGAGACGAACCGATTCCAGGCAGTGTTAGGACGCTTGGTTCTTGTGGCCCTTGAGGAGGTTGTTGAAGGCGGGCTTGTTCTTGCGGACTGCGTTCTCG
>CAYHNV010000114.1:0-8206 GCA_964358065.1 uncultured Elusimicrobia bacterium
GGCTCGCGTCCGAGGCCCGGTGACCCTTGGGGAGCGCCTGGCCCTTGAACGAACGCTCGAAAAGCTCGCCGTGGCCCATGCGCTTGGCGAACTCCAGGATTTGCCACAGGTCGGACTTGGAGTCCCCGGGGGCGTCCACCATCTTGCGCCAGAACTGGGTCCGCCGCTCGGCGTTGCCGAAGGCGCCTTCTTTCTCCACCCACATCGCCGCGGGAAGCACGACGTCGGCGACCTCGGTAGAGCGGTTGGGGTAGACGTCTGAGACCACGATGAAGCGGCCGTCTTTGAGGGCGCCGCCGCGGTAGCGGTTGAGCTTCGGGTAGGACTGGAACGGGTTGGTCGTCATGCTCCAGAAGAATGTCACGTCGCCGCGGTCGAGGGCCCGCATCATCTCGATGGCGGAGTAAGAGGGCTTGTCCGGGATCGTCCCGCCCGGCACCCCCCAGATTTCCTCCGCCTTGGCTCGATGATCCGGGTTCATGACGACCATGTCGGCCGGCAGGCGGTGCGTGAAGGTGCCGACCTCGCGGCAGGTGCCGCAGGCGCTGGGCTGGCCGGTCAGCGAGAAGGGCGAGTTGCCCGGCGAACTGATCTTGCCGGTCAGGAGGTGCAGGTTGTAGACCAGGTTGTTGATCCAGGTTCCGCGCGTGTGCTGGTTCATCCCCATGCACCAAAGGGACATGACCTTGATTTTGGGGTCGCCGTAGACGGCGGCCAACTCCTCGAGGGTCTCCGGCGTCACGCCGCTCAAGCTCCTGACGCGCTCGGGCGTGTAGGGCTCGACGAACTCCCGGAACGCCGCGAGGTCGGAGGCCGCGGGCTCGTCCTTGAACTTGAAGCCGTCTTCGAGCCCGTAGCCGATGTTCTCCTTGCCGCGCTTGAACGCGCAGTGCCGGGCGATGAAGTCCTCGTTGACCTGGCCCTTCTTGAGCAGAAGCCGCGCGATGCCGTTGGCGAGCGCTAAGTCGCTTTGCGGGGTGAACAGGATCTCCTTGGCGGCCATCTCCGAGGAGCGGTTGGACAGCGTCGTGAGGTTGTAGAGCCGGGCCTCGGGGTTCTTGAGGAGCCGCTCGGTGACCCGGGCCCATAGGACCGGGTGCATCTCGGCCATGTTGGCACCCCACAGGATGAAGGCGTCGGCGTGCTCGAAGTCGTCGTAGCTGCCCATGGGCTCATCCATGCCGAAGGTGGTCATAAATCCCGTGACGGCGCTGGCCATGCAGTGGCGGGCGTTGACCTCGATGCTGTTGGAGCGCAGGCCGGCCTTCCAAAGCTTGGCGGCCGCGTAGCCTTCCCAGATCGTCCACTGCCCGGAGCCGAACATCGCCGCGGCCGAGGGCCCCTTGGCCGCGATCGCCTCCTTGGCCTTGAGCGCGACGAGGTCGAGCGCCTCGTCCCAAGCTGATTCGGTCAGTTCGCCGCGCTTGTCGTAGCGGCCGTTCTTCTTTCGAATGAGAGGCTTGGTGAGCCGGTCGGTTCCGTATTGGATGAACGGCAGCGCGTAGCCCTTCTCGCACAGCGTGCCCTGGTTGACGGGGGACTCTGGGTCGCCTTTCACCGCCACGACGCGGCCTTTCTCCACTCCCACCATGACGCCGCAACCGACGCCGCAGAAGCGGCAGGGCGCTTTGTCCCAGGAAAGGCCCGGGAGGAGTTCCTCGGCGTTCGCCTCAAAGGGGTTCAGCGCGACGAGGCCGTCGCCGACCGTGACGGCGGCGACGCTCAGTCCGCCCCATTGAAGGAACTCGCGGCGCGTGATTCGATTCTTCATGCGAGGACCTCGCTTATTTAGGGGCTGCCGCCTTGTCGGCGACGGCCTTCGCCAGGAACTCGATGCCCTTGCGCGACTCGGCGATCGAGCGCGTCAGCGACTCGCGGGCCTGTTCGGGGTTATGAAATCCGTCGGAGTTTTCGGCGGTCCACCACTCCCACAGGACGTGCGCCTTCTGGTGATGCTCCTGGGCCGTCTTGACGGACGCTTCGTCCACGCCGAGCTTCTTGGCCGACACGATGCTGTCGATGAGGGCGGAGAGCTGGAATTCGGCTTTGCGCATCTTCCCCTTGATGTGGTTCTTGACGGCGTCGATGGTGTAGGCGGCCTCCTCGGCGTTCCACTCCTTGTGACAGCGCAGGCAGGTTTCCTTGATGTAGTTGCGCGGGCTCGTCTGCCAGTGCGAGGTGAAGGCCTTGCCGTCCTTGCCCGTCATCTTGGGCATGTGGCAGTCCTTGCAGGAGACTCCCGCCTTGTCGTGCTTGGAGTTCCAGTACACCTCGGCCTCGGGGTGCTGGGCTTTGAAGAGCAGGCCGCCCGTCAGCGCGTGCTTGAAGTCGCGAAAGCCGAGGGCGTCGTAATGTTCGTTGATCTGGAACACGTCCTTCAGCGGGAAGTGGTTGGTGCGTGGGTCGTCGAAGCCGATCTTGGCGCCCGTCTTGGGGTCGATGCCGGGGTTGCAGTTGTACTCGACATGGCACTGGGCGCACTGGAGCTTGGAGTCGTTCTTCGCCAGGACGGCGATCTTGCGGAAGCCGCGGAAGTCGACGACCTCCACCTCCGTGCGCTTGGGGTCCTTGTGCCACAAGGTGTCAGCCTCGGGCCGGGTCAGCGCCTGGATGAGGCCGTCGCGCACGATGCGGGGCTTGGTCGCGTGCGGGTCGTGGCAGTGGATGCAGCCCATCACGTTGTGGATCTCCTTGGCGTACTGCGCCGGGTTCGACCCCCGGCTCCACGGGGTGCGAGGGTCCTTGTCGCCCAGGAACTTCCACTTGAGGATGGTATCGGAGGTCTTGCACTTCATGCAGGTCAGGTTGGCGGCCGCAGCGCTCTCGGTGATGAAGGGCTTGTGCTCCTTGTCGTCGGGATAGCGATCCTCGAGCAGATCCCACGTCTTGATGGGGCCCTTGGCGGCCGCATATTTCCAGCCTTCCTTGGGCTGGAAGCGCCCGCCGTAAGTGCGGTCCGCGAGGAGATGGTCTATCACCATGTAAGCATGGCTGCGCGGGGCGTTGTGCTCCTTGGTGAAGCCGTGGCCGGCCATGAGCTTGTCCCAGAACGGGTTGGGGGAACGCTCGGTCAGCAGGGACTTCTCAAGGCGGGCGGGTTTTTTGAGGTTCGTCTTGAAGAAGGTGTCGAACTGGTTCTTGTGGCACTTGCCGCAGAGGGCCGGGTCAAGATTCGTCCCCGGCTTGGCTATCGGCGACTCCAGGTGCGCGTCGAGCTTGGAGTGGCACTGGTTGCAGGAGAGCTTCCCCTTGTGCTTCCCGCCGCTCCACAGCTCGGACACCTCGCTGTGGCATTCAAAGCACTTTTGCGGGTTGAATGGGGCCGGCGCCGCTTGCGCGTCGCGCGGCTCAGCCGTGAAGAGAGCGGCCAGGGCGAGGAGCGCCCATAGGCGATTGAAGGGGATATTCTTTTTCATGATCTCTCTCCTGATTTAGAAGTTGAACGCCGCCTGAAAGAAACCCCAGTCGCGGTCTCCTCGCGTGGTGGTCGCCTTCACGTACGAGCCCGCGAAGAAGCGCGAGTAGCCGAACCACAGCGTGATGACCTCGCGGAACTTGCCCTTCACGTGCAGATCGATCTCGTTGCCGATGTCCTTGCCCGGGCCGCCGGTGGTCGAGCGCGCGATGATCGCCGTGCCCGTCGCGTCGTACCAGGCGTCGAAGCTGCGGTGAAGGCGGAAGTGGTGGAAGTCGGCCTGCACGCGCCAGTCGGCCTTGGGGTCGATGGAGACGCTCCCCTTGAAGTCGTGGCCGTTCTTCCAGGAGAACACGTCCTGGTAGCCCTGGTAGGAGTGGCCGAACGGATAGAGCGGATCGAAGGTCTGCACCTTGCCGTCGTTGGGGTTGGAGTCGCCGCTGGCGAAGGTGTACTCGGCCCCGAGGCGGGGCTTGTAGGCGACGTCGAGGGTGTAGCCGCCGGTCGCGGCCATCGCCCAGGCGCGCACCTGCTGGCCGGCCCTGCGGCCGAACTGCCAGTTCGCCTCGCCGGTGTAGTCGAAGCGGTCCGGGGTTCCTTTGAACCGGGCGCCGACCGTGCGGTCGCTGAGATTTCCCTTCGTGCCCTGCTCGTTGGTGAAGGACTCGTCGCGCTGGTCGCGGCCCAGGATGTAGGCGTCGAACTCATGCTTGGGTACCGCCTTGCAGGACGCGTACAGCCCCCAGAAATTTCCGTTGCGCTTGGCGGCGTTGACTTCCTTGATCACGGTCTCGAAGAGGTCCACGGTGTAATTCGAGCCGCGCCAGCGCAGGCGCGCGCCGTCCCAGGCCCGGGCGACGTTGCTCCAGTCGAGCGGGCTGATCAGGCGCTGATCGCCGTACTGCAACTCCTGGCGCCCGACGCGCAGGTCGAGCGGCTGGGCGAACAGATCGAGGATATCCATGTAGCCCTGGTGGAGATCCAGGTTGGCCGTGTTCGCCGCCACCGAGGCCTCCGAGCCCCAGTTGCGGGAATCCTGGATCTGGATGAAGCCGTTGACCTTCTGGTTTGTCTCGACGGCGACGCCGAGGCGGGTGCGGAGCGTGGTGAGGTCGTAGCCGCGGCGCTTGAGCGGCGTGGAATAGGCCTCGATGTTCGTGGTCTCCGCGCGCGCGCGGACCTGTCCGCTGAAGGTGAGCTTGGGCGGTTCGACGGCGGCGGAGGCCGCGGATGCGACAATGAGGAACAGCGGGGTCAGGACGGTCATTTATCTCTCCATAACTTGTGCGGCATATTTCTGACATTCGCGAACGCGGCGTTGCGCAACGATTGAGGCAAATGGAGGAGCTGGGATTCTGGATTTAAATGTCTGTATTTCCACGCAACAATACGGCCACATGCGGCACTGGAAGCAGTGAAATCCTTTTTGTCTGAGCTGCGGCGGGTCAGAACCGAGAATAGGTTAAAGGAGCCCCATGAACTCGTCCTTGCTGAGGCTCGCTTGGTCGAGGATCGCCAGGAGGGTTCCACGGGGAATATCCTTGCGCAAGGCCCGAATGATCTGCTTGGAAGAGAGGGACGGCAGCCGCATCAGGTGGCGGCGACTTCGAGGGGCGTGGTGTAGCGGGTTTCGCAAGCCATGGCGGGCTCCATGTCTTTGAGGAGCCCGAGGCGCTTGGCGTTGGAGATGAACAATCCCACGGCTTCTCCAAGGGCCGCGCGGGCCTTCTCGGGAGTCGCACCGAACGACGCTACCCCCAGTTCCGGGCACTTGGAGACGTAGCGCTTATCCTCTTTCCAGATCACGGCGGTCAGATGGTACTGCTTCATAAGCTCATTATAGCAGGTGCGTCCCGCGCTTGCTGGGGTAGGGGAACTTGGGGTGATCCGGACCGCCTATGCTCAGCCATGAATTGAGGTAGAATATCCCTGTGGAAGAACTCGCGAGGATGCGCGATCGTCTGCTGAGCGTGGCGGGCATGCTCGTGGCCTGTCTCGTGGCGGGGACCTTGGGCTACCGCCTCATCGAGGGCTGGCCCTTGCTCGACGGGCTGTACATGACTGTGATCACGCTGGCCACCGTCGGTTACGGCGAGACTCATCCCCTCTCGACGTCCGGCCGTCTTTTCACCATGTTCCTCATCATGGGCGGCATCGGCCTGGTGCCCTACGGCTTCTCGACTTTGACCGCCATCCTTGTCGAGGGGGAACTGTCGGAGGCGTTACGGAGGAGGCGCATGGAGAAGGATATCTCAAAGCTCTCGGGCCACTACGTGGTCTGCGGGGCGGGGCACACCGGCGGGGTCATCTGCGCGGAGCTCCGCAAGACGGGGCGGGATTTCGTCGTCGTCGACCGGGACGGCGAGACCGTCGCGAAGCTGGCGGAGCGGCTGGGAGGGGAATTCCCTCACATCATCGGCGACGGCACCGAGGACGAGGTCCTGCGCAAGGCGGGCGTGGAGCGCGCGGCCGGCGTCTTCGCCGTGCTCGCGAGCGACCAGGACAATGCCTTCGTCGTGCTCAGCGCGAAGGTCCTCAACCCCCGCGCGCGCGTGCTGGCCTGCCAGAAGACCCTGGGCGTGCGCGAGAAGCTGCTGCGCAGCGGCGCCGACGGGGTGGTCGACCCCGAGTTCATCGGCGGGCTGCGTCTGGCCTCGGAGATGATCCGGCCGATCACCGTGGGTTTCCTCGACTCCATGCTGCGCGAGAAAGGTTCGCATGTGCGCTTTGACGAGGTGACCGTCCCATCCGATTCCCCCTTCGTCGGACGCGAGATTTCCGAGCTGAAGGGGGCTCAAGGCGAGGCGCCCCTTCTTGTAGCCGTCGTCGCGGCGGGGTCTGATCGCTACGACATCAACCCCGCCGCCACTCAGCCTATCCGAGCGGGAGACCGTTTGGTCTTGATCGGCGAGACGGAGGCGCTTAAAGTGCTGAGGAGGAAGGTCGACAGCAAGTCAAATCATTAAAAGCCTGGCACTATTGCCCAGGAGTGTGCTAGAATACGCGGCATGGGACGCCCGAAGAGAATCGAATACGCCGGAGCCTGCTACCTGATCGTCCTGCAGGGCAACAATCGTCAAGATCTTTTTCTTTCGAACCAAGACCGTCGACAGTTCCTGCTGTTGCTCAAGTCCTGCAAAGAGCGCTACGCTCTCAAGGTCTATGCCTACAGCCTGATGGGCAGCACCGTCTCGATGCTGATCGAGACGGCGCAGCCGAACCTCTCCGTCGTGATGCAGGGCTTCAACACCCAGTACACGAAATTCTTCAATGGAGCCCATAACGCCATCGGCCACGTCTTTTCGGGCCGCTACAAGGCCTGGCTCGTGGACAAGGAGACTCACTTGGCCGAGATGACCCGCTACGTGCATCTTTCCTGCGCGCGCGAGGGGCTCAAGGACAAGCCCTGGCGCTACCAGTGGTCTTCCTGCGCGGCTTATGTCGAGGCCGAGCATAAGGAGCCCATCGTGGACTCCGATATCGTCCTGCGCAAGTTCGGAGGCGGACGCCTCAAGCAGTCCGTCCGCTACCTCCAGTACATCAAGGACCGCATGAAATCGACCGAGGGCGAGGTCCTTCCCATCGTCGGGGGGGTGGCCATCGGAGGCGAAGCCTTCTTGAACAAGATCTTCGCGCACCGCAACGCCCCGCGCCTGCCGCGCCCCGTCCCCGTCGAGGCCGCGCGCAAGATCATCGCCGAGGTGGCCGGGCGCCACGGGGTGAGCGAGGAGAAGATTCTGGGCCGCGTGCAGTGGCGCGAGGTCTCCATCGTGCGCCGCGAGGCCATCCATCGGGTCTGGAAAGAGACCCGGATGGGGGTCTCGGAGCTGGCTCACCTTTTCCATCGCACCCCCAGCGCCATCAGCCAGATCATCCGTTCCGTCGAGGACGTGATAGTTTAATTAATTAAAGCCTGGCACTTTGGGCCCTTGGTCCCAGAGGTCCATGGGCTGTTTATCCGCACCTTCCTAGGCCTCTGGGGGACTGATAATTCGGAGAACCCGGTGTAAGCTATTAGGGAGTGAACACAGCCCGGTCCCGTGGATGGTTGCGTCAGACGCTGGCGGTCGTCGTTTCGACCGCCGTCGTGCTGTCGGCGTTCGGCCCTGGGACCGCCGCCTTGGCCGCCAACGTCAGCCTGGGACGCGCCGTCCAATCAGGCGCGGGGAGCGGACGTTCCGGCGTCGTCTCTCCCGTCGTCGGGATGCCTTCGCTCATTTCGGGGCGGTCGCTGGCGGCGCTCTCGCCGACCTCTCTCTCCGCTTCGGCGCTCATTCCAGCCGCCCCCCTGCCGGACCGAATCGGGCATGCTCGTCCGCAGGCGGCCTCCGCCGTGCCGAACCTCCGGCCCGCGCCCGCTGCGTCCATGCTTCCAGCACCCGTCGTCCGCGGCGGGAGCGCGAAGGTCGCGGCTGCGCCTGTCGAGGCTCCGGCCGGCGTCGAGAGCGCCGGTGACGCCAAGACCCGCGCGGATGATTCGTTCCGCCTCCTCACGGGCGAAGCCGCGGGCCCCAAGCGCGCGGACCTGACCGACGGTGCCGTTGCGGCGAAGGCCTCGGAGTTCCCGCCCGTGCTGGCCCCGGCGACGCCAGTTCCGCCTCCCGCCGCCTCCGCGACGCCGCCGAAGCCGGAGGCTCCGGAGACGGCGAAATACATCTTCGAGAACTTTCTGGGCTTCCGGAGCGTTCATGGCGCGCGTCACGACGCTTCCCTGGGACGCCTGCCCCTGGGGGCGGACAGCGCGCGGATCATCGACCAGATCGCGCGGCAGTTCGGCTTCACCCATGCGCA
>CAYHNV010000115.1:0-8172 GCA_964358065.1 uncultured Elusimicrobia bacterium
CCACATCGAGCCCTTCGAGGACCCCGCGGGCAAGAACTCGAAGATCCTCCTGCGTTACCGCATCGACGGGCGCCTCCTGCCCGGTCCCTTCAGCGTGCCGTGGGGCTACCGCAACGCGATCGCGGCGAAGATCAAGATCATGACGAACTCGATGAACATCACCGAGCGCCGCATCCCCCAATCGGGCCGCATCCAGATATTAGCGCAGGGCAATCCCATCGAGTTCCGCGTCGAGATGGTCCCCACCGTCTACGGCGAGTCCTGCGTCATGCGCATCCTCGACCGCAAGAGCGTTCAGGTCGACATCCTGAAGATGGGCTTCATGGAAGATACGCTGGCCAAATTCCTGGACCTCCTGAAGGGCATCGGCGGCAAAAAGAACTTCGGCCTGATCGTGGTCTGCGGTCCCACCGGGTCCGGCAAGTCCACCACGCTTTACGCGGCCTTGAACCATGTCAATCGTCCCGACATCAAGATCCTGACGGCCGAGAACCCCGTCGAGTACAACCTTGACGGCATCGTCCAGGTCCCGGTCAATCCCGACTTGAAGCTGGGTGGAGACAAGAAGTTCGACTTCGCCACGGCCCTGCGCTCCTTCCTTCGCCTGGACCCCGACGTCATCATGGTCGGCGAGATCCGCGACGAGGAGACCGCGCACATCGCGATGGAAGCCGCGATGACCGGCCACTTGGTCTTCTCGACCATCCACACCAACGATGCGGCATCGACGATCTCGCGTCTGACGGACATGGGACTGCCGGCCTTCATGGTGGCCACCACGATCAAGGCCATCCTGGCTCAGCGCCTCTCCCGGCGCCTCTGCTCCAACTGCAAAGTGCCGCACGATCCGACCCCCGCGGAGTCCAAGATCTTCGAGGAGAACGGCGTGGCGCTGCCTGCGGGCAGTAAGATCCACGGGCCGCCGCCCTCGGGGGGCTGCGATCAGTGCAAGAATCTGGGTTACAAGGGCCGCGTCGGCATGCACGAGCTCCTCGTGATGACCGATACCCTGCGGACCTTCTGCCTCAAGGACGTGGCCGCCGATCCCGTGCGCAAAATGGCGATGAAGGAAGGCATGCGCCTGATCTCGCAAGACGGTCTGGAGAAGGTGAAGATGGGCCTGACGACCTGTCGCGAAGTCCTGGGAGGCACGGAATAGCCATGGCACAGACCAACGCGTCGACTCAGGGCCCGGAGATGAATGTGGACCTGGCCCTGGAACTCTTCTCGATCGCCGGGAGTCTGAACTCCACGCTGGACCTCGACTTCCTCCTGCAGAAGATCGGGGCCGCCGCCGAACAGCTCACCGAGTCGGAGGCGAGTTCCATCATGCTCGTCACCGACGACAAGAAACACCTTTTCTTCCGCGTCGCCTCGGGTGCGCAGGCCAAGGCTTTGAAGACGATGACTTTGCCCATGGGCCAGGGCATCGCGGGTTGGGTGGCGCAGAACCGCCAGCCCCAGACCGTCAACGACACGAAGAGCGATCCGCGCTTCGCCGGCAAGTTCGACAAGGCCTCGGGATTCACGACGCGCTCGCTGTTGTGCGTGCCGATGATCTTCCGCGGCGAGCTGGTCGGCGTCGTCGAGGTTCTCAACAAGAAGCAGGGCGGCTACACGGAAGGGCATGTGGGCCTGCTCTCGAGCCTGGCAAGCCTGGCCTCGGTTGCCATCACCAACACCAAGATCATTACGGAGCAGAAGAACTTCTTCTCGCATGTGCTGGAGATTCTGGTCGGCGTCGTCGAGACGATGAAGCCCGGCTACGACGACTATCCCGTGCGCGCGGCCAAGCTCGCCTGCGCCATCGGCAGAGCATTGGGCGTCGACGAGTACGACTACCGGATGCTCTACTACGCCGGCATCCTTCACAAGATCGGCTACGTGGCTTTTAAGAATCCCCGCATGCTGGCCGATATGGGCGTCATGTCCGCTTCCGAGGAGATGCTCCCGACTTTCTCGTCGCGATTGCTCGAAGGCATCAAGATGCTGGAGGGGGCGATCCCCGCGATCCGGCACCACAAGGAGCGCTTCGACGGCTCCGGCTATCCGGGCAAGCTCGTGGGTTCGGCCATCCCGCTGGGCGGGCGCATCATGCGCCTCGTCTCGGACATGGAAGGTCTGCGCATCTCCGGGGGCCTTAAGGGCGCGGAGCTGGGCGCGCGGGCGCTGAAGGAGGCCGAGGCGGGCTTGGGGAAGACCTACGACCCCAAGGTCGTAGAGGCCTTCGCGGCCGTGCTGGAATCCCAAGGAGGGAGCTGGTGATGGATAAACCTTTCCGCATCCTCATCGCAAAGCCGGGCCTCGACGGTCACGATCGCGGGGCCAAGGTCATCGTGCGCGCCCTGCGCGATGCGGGCTTCGAGGTCATCTACACGGGCATCCGCCAGACGCCGGAGATGATTGCGACCGCGGCCATGCAGGAGGACGTCGACGCCGTGGGACTCTCGCTCTTGAGCGGGGCGCACCTGACGCTCTTCCCCGAGATATGCAAACAGCTCAAGAAGAAGGGCCTCAAGAACATCCTCGTCCTGGGCGGCGGCATCATCCCCGATGAGGACGTGGCCGTGCTCAAGAAGGCCGGCATCGACAAGGTCTTCGGTCCGGGTACTCCTCTGCAGAGCATCGTCGACTACCTCAAAGAGAAGCTCCCTGGCCGCTAAGAACGACCCGAAGGACCTCATCGCTCGCGTGCGCCGAGGCGACCACGCCGCGGCCTCGCGCGCCCTTTCTCTCATCATCGACGAGGACCCCCTCGCCGAAGTCCTGTCCAAGGACTTCTTCAAATCCTCGGGCACTGTGCAGAAGTTGGGCGTCTCGGGGCCTCCGGGCGCCGGCAAGTCGACCTTGACGGGGCGTTTGATCGGGCACTTCCGTTCGTTGAAGCTCAAAGTCGGCATCTTGGCCGTCGATCCATCGTCCTCCATCTCCGGCGGGGCGTTTTTGGGAGATAGGCTGCGCATCATGGAGCATGCCACCGACCCGGGCGTATTCATCCGCAGTCTCGCCTCGCGCGGGATGATCGGGGGCTTGACCCACACCATCTGCGGCGCCATCCACGTCTTGGAGGCCCTGGGCTGCGACAAGATCATCGTCGAGACCGTCGGCACGGGCCAGGACGAGGTGGACATCGCTTCGGTCGTGGACACCGTCCTCTACGTCACCACCCCGGCGATGGGCGACGAGATCCAGGCCATGAAGGCGGGCGCCATGGAGATCGGCGACGTCTTCGTCGTCAACAAGGCCGACCTCTCCGGCCGGGATAAGGCCGTCAGCGACCTCAAGGGCGCTCTGGGCCTGGGCCAGAGCGCCGGCCAGGCGCTCAAGGCCTGGGAGCCTCCCGTCGTCGCGACCTCCGCGCTCAGCGGCGAGGGCGTGGCGGAGTTGGCCAAGACTTCGGAAGCCCATTGGGTCCACTTGAAGAAGTCCGGCGAGGGCCGCGAGCGCCTGAAGATCCAGCACGCCACCGAGCTGCGCTTCTGGGTCCACTGCCACGTCGTCAAGAACGCCCTCGACCGGGTCACCGACAAGCTTCTCGAGGACCTGGTCAGCCGCAAGACCGACCCCGCGAGCGCGGGGCGCAAGCTCCTGTCCCTATGAAGCTCCATCATATCGGCGTGGCCGTGAGGTCCTTGGACGAGGCGATCGCCCGCCACGAGAAGATGGGCCTGCGCCTGGCCCACCGCGAGGTCGTGCCGGCGCAGAAGGTCGAGGTCGCCTTCATGGGCGACGGGCCCTACATCGAACTGCTCGAGCCGACCTCTCCGGATTCTCCCGTGACGAAGTTCCTGGAGAATCGCGGCCCCGGACAGCACCATCTCGCTTTCTCCGTGCCGAGCATCGAAGCGGAACTCGAACGCCAGGCCGCGGCCGGCGCGGTGCTGATCGATACGGCCGCTCGTCCCGGCGCATGGGGGCATCATGTCGCCTTCCTGCACCCGAAGAGCCAGGGCGGCGTGCTGATCGAACTGTTGGAGGAACATGTCGGATAAGAAAGCGAAGCGCCCCTTGGTCTCCCCCAAGACGCAGACGATGCTTGACAAGCGCGCCCGGGCCGAGGCAGGTGGCGGTCCCGAGCGCCTGGCTGCTCAGAAGGCGGCCGGCAAGATGACGGCCCGCGAGCGCATCGCGGCCTTGGTCGACGACGACAGCTTCGAGGAAGTCGACGCCCTTGTCGAGACAAAGTCCGCGGATTTCGGCCTGGACAAGAAGTACCTGGCTGCTGACGGAGTGGTGACGGGTTTCGCGCGCATCAACGGGCGCCCCATCTGCATCTACTCCCAGGACTTCTCGGTCATGGGCGGCTCGCTCGGCCTGTCTCATGCGATGAAGATATGCAAGGTCATGGACTTGGCCATCACGGCGGAGGTCCCTGTCGTGGGGCTCTGCGACTCCGGCGGGGCGCGCATCCAGGAAGGCGTGGAGAGTCTGGGTGGCTACGCCGAGATATTCTATCGGAACGTCCGAGCTTCCGGCTTCGTGCCGCAGATCTCAGCCATCCTCGGTCCCTGCGCGGGCGGGGCCGTCTATTCGCCGGCGTTGACCGACTTCATCTTCATGGTCGACGGCACCAGCCACATGTTCATCACGGGCCCCGAGGTCGTCAAGGCCGCTACGGGCGAGACCTGCGACTTCGAGAGCTTGGGCGGCGCGGACACCCACAGCCGTCTCTCCGGCGTCTGCCAGTTCGTGGCCGGCTCCGAGTCGGACTGTTTCCGGCAGATCCGGGAGCTTCTCGATTTCCTGCCCCAGAACTGTCGCGAACAGCCGAGGGCCGACATGGCATCCGACGACCCTCGCCGCGAGAGTGAACCTCTTGACAGGATCAGCGAGCTGGAGCCCAAGAAGTCCTACAAGATCCACGAGGTGATCTGGGAGATCGCCGACGGCCACCGCTTCTTCGAGGTGCACCGGAACTTCGCGCGCAACATCGTCTGCGGCTTCATCCGTATGGACGGCGAGTCCGTCGGCGTGGTCGCCAACAATCCGCAGGTCCTATCCGGCGCGCTCGATATCGACGCCTCGGAGAAGGGCGCCCGGTTCATCAACTTCTGCGACGCCTTCAATATCCCCCTGCTGACCTTGGTCGACGTGCCGGGCTACTGGCCGGGCCTGGAGCAGGAACACGGCGGTATCATTCGCCGCGGCGCCAAGCTCCTCTACGCCTACTGCCGTGCGAGCGTCCCCAAGGTGACCGTGGTGCTGCGTAAGGCCTACGGCGGCGCCTACGACGTGATGAGCTCCAAGCACATCCGCGGAGACGTCAACTACGCCTGGCCTTGCGCCGAGATTGCCGTCATGGGTCCCCAGGGCGCGGTCAACATCCTTTATAAGGCCGAATTAGCCAAGGCAGCCGACCCCGAGAAGCGCCGGGCCGAATTGGTGCGAGAGTATGTCGCGAAGTTCGCATCGCCCTACCAGGCCGCCAAGCACGGCTATATCGATGAGGTCATCGAGGCGCGGCAGACCCGCCCCAAGGTCATCCGCGCGTTGCGGTTCTTGAAGGGCAAAAAGGTGGAGTCGTTGCCCAAGAAGCATGGTAACATTCCGTTATAGTTGGATAGTTGGTGTCAGGCGTTAGAATATTTAAACCACGCCGGGGGTGTTGGAGATTAGAAAGACTGACCCCACCGCCCCGCGCCCCCCGGCGGCCCCCAAACACCTCTTCAAAAAATCCTTATTTTGTGGTTTTGTGGGGACCGGTCTTCCAATTTAAAAAAAACCCCGGTTTTTTAAAATTTATCAAACCCCTGACACCAGCGACCAGCGACCACAGGAGGCACACATGGCTCGAAAGAAGGTGACGGTCATCGGCGCGGGGAATGTCGGGGCGACGCTGGTGCAGCGCTTGGCGGAGATGGACATCTGCGATGTCGTGATGGTGGACATCCCGCAGACGGAGGGCATGCCGGCCGGCAAGGCCCTGGATCTCCTGGAGTCGGGACCGATCTTCGGGTATGACACGCGCGTGACGGGGACGACGACCTATGAGCCGAGCAAGGACTCCGATGTTGTCGTCATCACGGCGGGCATCCCGCGCAAGCCGGGGATGAGCCGCGACGACCTCCTCAACACCAACGCGGGCATCGTGAAGGCGGTGTCGGAGCAGGTGTCCAAGTTCTCGCCGAACTGCATCATCATCGTCGTCTCCAACCCTCTTGACGCGATGTGCTCGGTGGCGCTGAGGACCTCCAAGTTCCCGAAGCATCGCGTGATCGGCATGGCCGGAGTCCTCGATAGCGCGCGCATGCGCTGGTTCATCGCCGAGGCCTTGGACGTTTCAATGGAAAACATCCACGCGATGGTGCTGGGCGGGCACGGCGATACGATGGTCCCGCTGCCCCGCTTCTCCACGGTCAACGGCATCGCCGTGACCGAACTCCTGCCCAAGGAGAAGATCGAGGCTATCATCCAGCGCACCCGGGACGGGGGAGCCGAGATCGTCAAGCTTCTCAAGACCGGTTCGGCCTACTTCGCACCCTCGGCCGCCGCCGCCGAGATGGTGGAGGCCATCCTCAAGGACAAGAAGAAGATACTGCCCTGTGCCGCCCTGCTTGAGGGTGAGTACGGCATCGATGGGGTCTTCGTGGGCGTGCCCTGCAAGTTGGGGGCACGGGGCCTTGAGGCCATCATCCAGCTCAACCTGACGGTCGAGGAGCGTGCTGCGCTCCTGAAGTCGGCCGGTGCGGTCAAGGAACTGGTCGGGGCCCTGAAGTAATTTGCTCCTCGCCGTCGACGTTGGAAACACCAACCTGACGATCGGACTCTTTGCTGAGGGCCGCCTCATCCGCCAGTGGCGGGTGGAGACCGATCTGCGGCGATCGGCCGAGTGGTACGCCGGTCGTTTGAAGTGTTCTCCGCGGCCCGAGGCCGTCATATACGGCAGTGTCGTTTCTCCGCTCGACGCGAAGCTCGAGACCGCCGTCCGCAAGGCCTTCGGACTGAAGGCCATCGCCGTCACGCCGAGGTCCCGCCTCGGCCTCAAGCTCAAGGTCAGGACCCCCGGTCAGGTCGGCGCGGACCGCATCCTCAACGCGCTGGCGCTCAAAGTCCTCTTCGGCGGCCCCGCCATCGCCATCGACTTCGGCACCGCCACCACCTTCGACTGCGTGGACGCCAAGGGGGACTACATCGGTGGAGCCATCCTGCTGGGTCCCGATTGTGCGGCGCGCGCCCTCCACCAGTTCACGGCCAAGCTCCCTCTGGTGAAAGTCCGCAAGCCCGCGACCGTGGTGGGCAAGGACACCGTTCATTGCCTGGAGGCCGGACTCTACTACGGCTACCTGGGCATGATCAAGGAGGTCCTGGCCCGCACCAAGGCCCATATGGGGGGGTGCCCCGTCGTGGTCGCCACCGGCGGCTTGGCTCCTCTCTTCTTGTCGGATCTTCACGGCGTGCGCCGCGAGCCCGACCTCACTCTTCATGGGTTGAGGTTCGCCCATGAAATATCGCATCATGCCTGAGCCATGAGAGCCCTCCTCGCCGCCGCCCTCCTTCTGCTGTCCGCCCTTCCGGCCCACGCCGGGGCCGACCAGTACGGGGGCTTCGAGCAGTACGCCGACGAAGGTTCCCTGAAGCCCTTCACCCGCGATCTCGGCGGCGTCCTCGGCGCGGCCACGTTCCACAGCGGCCGCCCCCTCGGTTTTTCCGGCTTCGACGTCGGCGCACGCTTCGGCGGGCAGTTCCGCCCGTCCAAAGGCAACGAGATTCTGCGCAAGAAGGGCGTGCGCCTCTTCGGCCTGCCCTGGGTTCAAGCCGAGATCGGTCTTCCCTTCAAGCTTGACGGCTTCATCCGCGGGATCTCCTATCAGGGCCTGACCATTGCCGGCGGCGGCCTGCGCTGGGGCATCTATTCCGCCTCGGACAAGCCTTGGGCGCCCCAGCTCCTCGTCTCGGCGGTCGGGCACTCGGTCGTGCACCGGTCCTTTTCCGCCAGCCACTTCGGCGCGAACCTCGTCTGCTCGTCGGGCACGCCTCTCTTTGCGCCCTTCATCGGCGCGGGCTTTGACCGCACGCGCCTCGTGGTGCGCTCTTCCACCCTGGACCCGGCGCTCAACGGCCGCGAGGTCATGACCTTCGAAGGCCGCTACACCGCGGGCATGCGCCTGAAGCCCTTCCAGTTCACCTACCTCCGCCTCGCCTACACCCTGGCTCACGGCCAGTCTGGAGCCG
>CAYHNV010000116.1:0-8094 GCA_964358065.1 uncultured Elusimicrobia bacterium
GGGCGTGCCGGATTTCTGTGATTGAGCCGCTGGGCCGCGTCGCCGGCGCCGGGCGGTTCCCGCTTCTTGGCGCCGAGGAAGCCAAGCGCCGCGGCGTGCCCGTTGCGGCTTTAGGCATCCCCGGGGTCACCGATCCCGCGCTCGAGGCCGTCGCGGGCGGCCTGACCTGGTTCAAGCTCGGACAGCTCGACGCCCCGATCCAGGCGCTCAAGAAAGCCGGGGTCCGCAAGGTCGTCATGGCTGGGAAGGTCCAGCATGTCTCGCTCTTCGGCGGGGTCCTGCCTGACTGGAGGGCGGCCAAGGTCCTGCTCTCGCTGAAGGACAAGCGCACGGACACCATCCTGCACGCGGTGGCGTCGGAGTTCGCCAAGGACGGCCTCGAGCTCATCTCGTCGGCCACCTATCTCGAGCATCTCCTGGCCCCGGCCGGACCGATCACCCGCCGCTGCTTCGCTCAAGATCAGCTCCGAGATGCCGCGCTCGGCTGGGAAGCGGCCAAGGCCGTGGCGGGCTTCGACATCGGCCAGACGGTGATCGTCCAGGATGGGGCCGTCGTCGCCGTCGAAGGCATGGAAGGCACCGATGCCTGCGTGCGGCGAGCCTGCGAGCTCGCCCGCTCGCAGGGGGACCGGCCCGCGCTGGTCGTCGTCAAAGTCGCCAAGCCGCATCAGGATTTCCGCTTCGACCTGCCCGTCGTCGGCCTCGACACGCTGGAAGCCTTCCATGCCGCCGGGGTCAAAGCCTTGGCCCTGGAAGCCGGCTCGACCCTCATCTTCGACCGTGAGCGCTTCGCGGCGAAAGCCGACGCGGCCGGTCTGGCCGTGGCGGGATTTCCCACGGAGGGCCCCCGCGCATGACCCACAGCTCCAAGATGCGATTGGCCGTCGTCGGCGCGGGCAAGATGGGCACCTACCACTCCAAACTCCTCGGCAAGACGTCGGGTGTGGACCTCGTCGGGGTCTGCGACACCAACGTCTGGAAGGCGCAGCTTGCCGCCTGGCAGTCCAACACCGTCGCCATCCGCGATTACAGGGACATCCTGGGACGAGTCGACGCCGTGGTGATCTCGGTCCCCACGCCTCTCCACTTCGAGGTCGGCAAGGCCGCTCTCGAAGCCGGCGCGCATGTCCTCATCGAGAAACCGCTGGCCTCCTCCGTGGAAGAGGCCAAGGAACTCCTCGCGCTCTCCGAGAACAAGAAGCTCGTGCTCCAGGTCGGACACATCGAGCGCTTCAATCCCGCCGTGCTCGAAGCCGTCAAGCACATCCGCGATCCGCGCTACATCACCGTCGAGCGGCTGGGCCCCTACGACCCGCGCACGGCGCACATCGGCGTCGTCATGGATCTCATGATCCACGACCTCGACATCCTGCTGACTTTGGTCGGCTCGGAGGTCGAGAGCCTGGAAGCCCTCGGCGCCAATCTCCTCTCCGGCTACGAGGATATCGCCAACGTCCGCGTGCGCTTCAAGACGGGGTGCGTGGCCGACCTCACGGCCAGCCGCATCTCGCTGGCCAAGAGCCGCAAGCTGCGCGTCTTCCAGAAGGACTCCTACATCTCTCTCGACTACGGCAGAGGGTCTCTTAAGGTCTATAAGAAAAAGTCTCCGGTCATCAAAAGCCTCGCGGACGTCCAGATCCTCACTCCCAAGCTCACCAGCGTCGACCCCCTCAAGAACGAGCATCTTCACTTCCTTGATTGCATCCGCCACAACCGCAAGCCCTGGCCAAGCGGCGAACGCGGCGTCGAGGCGCTCAAGCTCGCTCTTCAGATCACCGACGAACTGCAGAGCTACGAGGTCTCCGGCCATGCGGGCTCACGCTCCCTGATCCCCAGTTGGGCCTCGGACCTCGGGAAGATCGCCAAGACCGTCGGCAAGGACATCCTGAGGAGCTAATGGCGCGCCGTGCTATACCGACCGGCCCGGTCGGCCTTCGTCGGCTGGACATTGATTCACAGGCGGGCAAAGATGCGGTTTTCCCGCTGCAATTTGAAATACGGCAAATTTCGTCGGGCGTGCTATACGGACGGCATAATCAGCGTTAGCTGCACACCAAAATGAAAGGCACATACGACAAAATCTATTCGAAGCTCGCCCAAGCTCACAATGACCTTCTGTCTAGTGGTACGTCGGTCCAAAAATTGGCGCTCATTGGAGTAGCGCCTCCTTCCAAGAAGAATGTTATTCGCGATTTGGCGCAATCAATACCGCACAAGTACTTTGGCAAAGACTATTTTGATGCGATGACTATAGTCATGCAAAGTCACTGGCTCGTTTCACTAACAATCGATATCGTGATAGGTGACTTCTTGATGCCCGGCACGAACATGCCTAAGCGTTCAATCCTCGTCTTTGATGTGCTTTTCCAGGTTCCATTTCATGCCAAGGTGGGGATTTTAGAGAAGCATTCACTCATTCCAAAAAATCAATTGGACAATCTGGGGCGAATAAATAGTTTGAGAAACGGATTTGCGCACTTCTACAAACCAACTGACACACGCATGCACTATCGAAAGATTCCAATCGTATCGGAAGCGGGACTTGAACGATTCTGGAGAGACTGCGAGGATGTGAATGGCGCGTGCCTCAATTCAGTTAAATAACCTGTCGGCAGCTAACCATTCGATTCTGCGGACGGCGGCCTCAGTGAGGAATATCTTAATAGCCGCCGCCGCAGATCGTCTGCGTTGAAGCTGTAGATTAATCCCCGCTTGGATGGGGATTCTTGGTTATATTCGCGTAAAGGTTGATTTAATTGAAGCCATCGACGGCGAGAGGGATTTTTCTACAGCTTCGTTATGGAAGCAGTCCGCTGGACTCACTACTGTAACGGTGGGGCCTTCGTGGGCACATAGGTAGATTGTGAGCGTTGGGTTCCAAGGGCGTCTAAACCCCTCGAATTCGAGGGGATTGGACGAGACGCAAAAGGGAGAGGCCGATGCCAAACAAGATAGATGTTCAAGGCAAGTCGGTTGCCATCATCACGAAGGACCAGCAAGACTATATCTCGCTTACCGACATCGCAAAGTACCGGAACAGTGATGCGCCTGCAGATATCGTCAAGAATTGGCTGCGAAGCAGGAGCACCATCGAGTTCATAGGACTTTGGGAAATATTGAACAATCCCGGTTTTAAACTGGTCGAATTCGACCAGTTTAAAAATGAGGCGGGCGCCAACCATTTCGTACTGTCACCTCTGAAATGGATTCAGACAACCAACGCCATCGGTATTGTTTCGAAATCCGGCCGTTATGGTGGCACCTTTGCCCATAAGGACATCTCGTTTGAATTCGCCTCGTGGATATCGCCGCAATTCAAGCTCTATCTCATCAAGGAGTTCCAACGATTAAAGGACGCGGAACACAAACAGCTCGGCTGGGATATCCGGCGCAATCTGACCAAAATCAACTACAGGATCCATACCGACGCCATCAAAGAGAACTTGATCCCACCGGAACTCACTCCACGCCAGACGAACCTGATTTACGCATCGGAAGCGGATGTCCTGAACATGGCCTTGTTCGGCATGACCGCCAAGGGCTGGCGCGACGCCCATCCAGGCGAGAAGGGTAATATCCGGGACTACGCGAATGTGTCGCAGCTTGTCTGCCTCTCCAATCTGGAAAACCTAAATGCCCTTTTCATCCAAGAAAAGACGCCTCAAGCAGAGCGGTTGCGTAAGTTGAACCAAATCGCAATCCAGCAGATGAGGCTTTTGACGAACGACATCGGCATCAAGAGACTTGAAGCAGGGAATGAATAATGGCGCTCAATCCCAACGGAATGCTCAAGCAACGACTATCCTTGAGGATAGTAAGGACTCAATGAGCACCCGACTTATCCTCGTCGTCGCGGGCGACCCCTCCGGGGACCTCCACGCCTCAAGCCTGATCCAGGCGCTCAAGCGCCGCGAGCCGGGGACGCGCGTCGCGGCCGTCGGAGGTCCTCTCTGCCGAGCCGTCGCCGATGAGTTCATCGAGGACCTGGCCTCTCGCGGCGTGACCGGGTTCATGGAGCCGTTGCTGAAGATACCCTTCCTCCTCGGGCTGCGCTCGCGCCTGCAGTCCTTCATCTCGGAGCGACGCCCTGACGCCCTGGTCTGCGTGGACTACTACGGCTTCAACCGTCGCGTGCTCCCGCTCGCTCAGAAGGCCGGGATACCCGCGTTCTACTTCGTGAGCCCTCAGGTCTGGGCCTCGCGTCCCGGCCGCGTGAAGGTCCTCAAGCGCCTGGTCCATAAGATGCTTGTCATCTTCCCTTTCGAGGAAAAGCTCTACCGCGAGGCGGGCGTGCCGGTTGAGTTCGTCGGACATCCCCTGTTGGATCTGATTCCTGAACCGGGACAGCGCACACCCGATCCGCAAGCCCTCATCGTCGGTCTTCTTCCGGGCAGCCGCGCGTCCGAGCTCAAACGGCATATACCTGTCTTCTACGAAGCCTTCCGTCTACTCAGGCAGACTCGACCGGGGATGAGAGGGTTGGTCTTCGCGTCCCCGAACCAGCCCGACTCCGCTTACGGGCGCCTGCCCGAGGGCGTGGAGATCGTGCGCGAGAGCGATTACCAACGGAGAGCAGCGCTCGACTTGGCGATTTGTTCTTCGGGCACGGCGACTCTCGAGAACTCCCTCTTAGGCGTGCCGATGGTCGTGGTGTACAAGCTCTCCTGGCCGACCTACGCCATCGCCCGCGCGCTGGTGAAGGTGAAGCACATCGCGATGGCGAACCTCCTCGCCGGGCGCGGGGTGGTGCCGGAGCTCATCCAGCGCGACGCCACGCCGCAGCGCGCCGCAGCCGAGGCGGCGCGATTCCTCGATGACGCGCCCCTCTGGGCGCGGACGCGCGAAGAGCTCCTCGCGCTCCGACCTTCCCTGGGCGAGCCGGGCTGCGCGGAGCGAGCCGCGCGATCCATCCTGAGCGAGGCCTCGCGATGACCCCGTCACGCCGCTTCATCAGATATCTGAAGCCGCATTCCGCGCGCTTCGCCTGGGCGAGCGGCGCAATGGCGCTGGTCTCGGCCTTCAACGGGCTGTCGATCCTTTTCCTTAAGCCCATCGTCGACCGAATCTTCATCGCCAAGGACCTCGATATGCTGTGGCTGGCGGTCCTCGGAGTCCCACTTCTCGTCGCCCTCAAGTCCGCGGTCTCCTACGCCCAGAACTACCTCATGAGCTGGATCGGACAGCGGGTGACCCAGAATATCCGCGAGGACCTCTTCCGCCAGCTCCACGGCCTGCCGCTTGAGTTCTACACGGGCCGCAAGGGCGCCGACATCCTCTCCCGCGTCACAGGCGACCTCACCCTGGTGCAGGCCGCGCTGACGACCCTGCCCGTCTACCTCATCCGAGACACCCTGACCGTCCTCTTTCTCCTGGCCTCCCTGGTCCATCTCAACTGGCGCTTCGCCCTGCTGGCGCTGACGGGCTCGCCCCTCTCCTTGGGCGCCCTCTACATACTCTCGCGCAAGATGCGGGAATCGAGCCGACAGGCCCAGATCGCCGTGGACCGCCTCCACCACCGCTTCCAGGAGAGCGTGCAGGGCATGCTCGTCGTCAAGGCCTACAACTACGAGCCCGGCGCCACGGAGAAGTTCCGCGAAGAGAATGAATCCTTCTTCCGACCCATGATGCGCTACCTGCGCGCCACCGCGCTGATGAACCCTCTTCTGGAGCTTGGCGCTTCCGCCATCGTAGCACTCATTATCTATTTCGGCGGCCGAGAGGTTATCCTGGGCCACATGACTCCGGGCGCTTTCTTCGCCTTCCTCGGCGGGCTGCTGGCGGCCTATGCCCCCATCAAGAACCTCGCGCGCATCAATGCCGAGATCCAGCGGGCCTGGACCTCCATCGAACGCCTCTTCCATCTCCTCGACGAGAAGACCTCCGCGCCCAAACGCCGCAAGCCCTCCTTCCCGGGGCTGAAGACTTCCATTCGCCTCGAAGGCGTGGGCTTCCGTTATCCTGGGACCAGATCCTGGGCCCTGCAAGGCCTGGACCTGGAGGTCATGAAGGGCGCGCGCACGGCCTTGGTGGGACCCAGCGGCTGCGGCAAGTCCACCCTGGCCCGCCTGCTCCTGCGCCTCCACGACCCCGCCGAGGGCCGGATGCTGCTCGATGAGACGGACGCGCGGGAGTATGACGCCGCCTCCATCCGCGCCCGCGCGGGGTTGGTCACGTCCGAAGCTTCACTCTTCAACGACACCGTCTTCCAGAACGTCGCCCTGGGTCTTAAGGTCGCAACCCTTTCCGAAGTCGAAAACGCCTGCAAATCCGTCGGGGCCCACGCCTTCATCGAGGCCCTGCCGGAGGGCTACCAGACCCTGCTCGGCGAGTGGGGCTTCTCCCTCTCGGCGGGCCAGCGCCAGAAAATCGCGCTCGCGCGCGTCCTGCTCAAAAACCCCGAGCTCGTCGTCCTCGATGAGGCGACCGCCCATCTCGATGGTCCCGCGGAGAAGGAAGTCCTCGCGGCGCTCGAGACGGTGCTGGCCGGCCGCACCGTCGTCACGATCACCCACGAGCTGAGGGCGGTGTCCGCGGCGGACGCCGTCGCGGTCATAAGCGGCGGCCGCGTCGTGGAGCGCGGCACGCATGCGGAACTGCTGCGCGCGCAAGGACTCTACCGCCGCCTCTTCGATCTGGAGGCGGCCACCCTGCCCGCCGCGGAGCGGCCATGATCACGAAGCAGGAACTCCTTGCTCAATTTACGGCTTACTCGCCGCGCGTCGACCCCACCGCCTTGGAGCTGGCCTGGGACTTCGCTGAGAAGGCCCACTCTCATCAGGCCCGCGCCTCCGGCGACCAATACATCTCCCACTGCGCGGCCGTCGCCAAGTCGCTCATCGAGTGGCGCATGGACCTGCCCACGGTCTGCGCGGGCCTCATGCACGACACCATCGAGGACACCCCGGCGACCGAGGCGCAGCTGCGCGCCGAGTTCGGCTCGGAGATCGCGATGCTCGTCATGGGTGTCACGAAGATCGACGCCCTGAAGTTCGAGTCGCGCGACGAGGCTCAGGCCGAGAACTGGCGCAAGATGCTGCTGGCCACCGCACAGGACATCCGCGTCATCGTCGTCAAGCTCTCCGACCGCCTGCACAACATGAAGACGCTCAACTTCCTGCCCCGCGAAAAGCAGGAGCGCATCGCCGCCGAGACCATGGCCCTCTACGGCCCGCTCGCGCACCGCCTGGGGATGTTCAAGCTCAAGGGGCAGCTGGAGGACCTCTCCTTCGCCTATCTGCATCCCGCGGAACATGAAGAAATCTCCCGCAAGGTCGGCGCGCAGCTCGCTCAGAGCGAGCAGAAGCTGGGCGAAGCTAAGACCGCGATCGAGAAGGTCGTGGCCGGCGAGGACATCCCCTGCCGCATCCTCTCGCGCACCAAGACGCTCTGGTCAATCTACAAGAAGATGGAGCGCCAGAAGAAGCCCTTCGAAGATATCCAGGATGCGCTGGGCATCCGCCTCATCACCGACACGGTCGCCAACTGCTATGCGCTCTTGGGGATCGTCCACACCCACTTCAAGCCCGTGGCCGGATCCTTCACCGACTACATCTCCACGCCGAAGCTGAATCTCTACCGCAGCCTCCACACGACCATCGTCAGCCCCTCCGGCGAGCTCGTCGAGATTCAGATCCGCACCGAGGAGATGCACCGCACCTCCGAGTACGGCATCGCCGCGCACTGGCGCTACAAGATCGGCGAGACAGCCAAGGACGTCCATATGGAGGAGAAGCTCAACTGGCTGAGGCAGTGGATGGAGTGGCTGCAAGACCTCAATTCCCCCCGCGAATTCCTCGACAGCCTGAAGACCGACCTCGAGTTCAACCAGGTCTTCGTCTTCACTCCGGCCGGGGAAGTGAAGGTCCTTCCCGTGGGAGCCACCCCGCTCGACTTCGCCTTCGCGGTGCACACCGAGATCGGCTACTCCTGCGTGGGGGCCATGGTCAATAGCAAGATGATCAAGATGGACCAGCCGCTCAAGTCCGGCGATATCTGCCAGATCCTAACCAAGAAGGGCTCCAAGCCGAAGAAGGACTGGCTCAACTACGTCAAGACGGCGCGCGCGCGCTCCAAGATCCGCAACTGGCTGAGGGA
>CAYHNV010000117.1:0-598 GCA_964358065.1 uncultured Elusimicrobia bacterium
GGGCTTGTAGACCACGGCGTTCCCGGCCAGCAGGGCGGCCGACGACATCCCGGTGGAGAGGGCCATCGGGAAGTTGTAGGGTGCGATGCAGACGAAGACGCCGAAGGGGCGCAGGACCGAGCGGGTGTTCTCGTTGGGGGAGAGCTTGCCCAGCGGCACGACGTAGCCGTTGTTGTCCGACACCATCTTGGCGTAGTACTCGATGAGGTCAGCCGACTCCTCGGCGTCGCCCATGGCCTCCATTCGGCTCTTGCCGACCTCGAGGCTCATCACGGCGCCGATCGCATACTTGCGCTCGCGGATGAGGGAGGCGGCCTTGCGCATGATCTTGACGCGTTCCTTCCAGGGCAACCCCCCCCAGGCCTTCTGCGCCTTCTTGGCCGAGCGGCAGGCCAGGTCGACGTGCTCGGGGGTCGCGGCCGCGAACTGATTGAGCAGCGAACTGTCGATTGGCGAGTAGTCGCCGAGGGGCTCGGAGGGGGAGGGCACGGGCTTATAGTCGATCCAGAGCGGGTGGAGTTGCCCGGTCTTGGAGCGGACGAGCTTCAGGGCCGCGTCGAAGTCCTTGTGGAACTGCGTCAGGTCCGCGTTGGCGGAG
>CAYHNV010000117.1:608-7132 GCA_964358065.1 uncultured Elusimicrobia bacterium
GGAGGAGTAGGTGATCTTGAACGGTGCTGCGCTAGCGGTGGACATGGCAGGCCTCCAGTGTGTTCGCGAGTGCGGTCTTGAAGCGCGAGACGATCTCATCGATCTCCGGTTCGGTGATGATGAAGGGGGGGGCGACCATCACGAGGTCGCCGTTTTCGCCGTCGGCGTGGCCGACATTGGGCCAGACGATGAGGCCGGCCTCTTGGGCGGCGGCGACGAACGTCTCGGCGAATCGCATTGTTCTGGGGAACGGAGTCTTCGTCTTCTTGTCCGCCACGAACTCCAAACCCGCCAATAACCCAAGCCCTCTCACGTCGCCGACCGATGATTGCTCTACGAGAGAGCCGAGTTTTCTGTGAAGCACTTCGCCCATCCGAGCGCAACGTTCGACCAAGTTGTGTTTTTTGATATGTCGTACAGCCGCCAAACCGGCGGCGCAGATGACGGGAGAGTGGGAGAAGGTCTGGGCGTGTTTGAAGTTGCCCGAGCCTTTGGCGATTGGGGCAATTATTTTTTTGGAGGTTATGACCGCGGAGAGCGGCACATAGCCTCCGGAGAGGCCCTTGCCCATGGTCATGATGTCGGGCGTGACGCCGAAGTGCTCCAGCGCGGCCCACCTGCCGGTGCGTCCAGCACCCGTGAGGACCTCATCTGCTATCAATAACACGTCATGCTTGTCACATATCGTTTTGACTCGTTTGAAATAGCTCGGCGGAGGCACGGCTGCGCCGGTCGACGAACCCCCGACGGGCTCGGCGATGAACGCCGCCACGGTCTCGGCTCCTTCTTTCAGGATGGCTTCCTCGAGCGCGTCGCCCGTCATCGCGGGGCAATCGCCCGCGCAACGATAGCCGTAAGGCGCCGGGATCATCGTGACGGGGACGAGCCATGGCCCGTACATCTTCTTGTAGTGCTCTCGGGCGGACGCGGACAGGGCGAGAAGGGTGTTGCCGTGGTAGCCCGGCGTGCGGGCGATGATCTTATGTTTGGCGGGCCTGCCGCTCTCGACCCAGTATTGCCGGGCCAGCTTCAGCGCGGCCTCGACGGCCTCGGAGCCGGAGGAGAGGAAATAGGAGAAGTCCAGGCCCTTGGGGGAGAGGGTGCGCAGTTCCTCGGCCAGGGCTTCGACGGGTTCGTTGGTGAAGGCCGTGCCGTTGACATAGGCGACCTTGCGGATCTGCTCGGCGACCGCGTCGGCGACCTCGCTGACTCCGTGGCCCAGGTTGGCCACATAGGCCCCGCCGCAGGCGTCCAGGTAGCGGCGGCCCTTCTCGTCGATGAGCCAACAACCCTCCCCGCGCACGACCAGCGGGAACTCGCGGTCGAGTGCGCGATAGAAGACGCCGGTCTCGGGGTAGCGTCGTGCCGGGCTCACAGAGCGCATTGTATCATGCCAGACAGGCGACGCACCATCACGGCACGCCAAAACCTGGAGGCTGGAGGCTTGACGGATGAGGCCGGAGCTGTTATCTTTATCAGGAAAGAGTAGTTGGCTGTCTTGGCTTTGTCGCGGCTGGATTCCTGGAGGCGTGCGCCATGAACGCGAAGCGATTCCGCTCGGGGTTGGCCATCGTCATGCTTGCGCTCGGGGCCCCGGAGCTCTCCTGTGAGAACGTCACCCTGTCGACCTACTATCCGTCTCCGTCGGGCGTCTACACGCAGATGGTCACCACGGGCAGAACCTTCCTCTGCCGCGACGACGGCACGCTGGCCGTCGGGACATCATCGCCGGTGTCGGGCGCGAAGATGGACGTGGAGGGGACGGGGGGAGTGATCCTTAATGCCGGCAATGTCTCGATCAACAAATCGACCAATGACGGATATGCCCTGGACGTCAACGGCTCGGCTAAGATCTCGTCGGACCTCGTCGCGGGCGGCAATATCGGCGCGGCGACCCTCACCACCGTCGGCGACGCGACCATTGGCGGCGCCTTGGGCGCGGCGACCCTCACCACCGCCGGCGACGTGAGCGCGGGAGGCGATCTGACTGTTTCCGGGACCGTCACCGGCGGCAGCGGGAGTACGAACGTCTTCGCCGGAGACGTCTGCACGACGAGCGGGGGCACGACGAGGTGCATCAGCGGCGCCCTCTATTCGCCTGCGCCCACCGGGGGGGTCCTGAACATTAACTGCCCGGCGGCTTGGAACTGCAGCGTGAGCGGCACGACTTTGACCGTCGCGCCCCCGGCCAACGTCGTCGCGTCGGCGTGTCCCGCGGGCTGGAATTGCTCGGCGAACCCTCAGACCTTCCAGATCAGCGTCACGGGGCCCACGCCCACGGAGGGACCGATGGTGTATCAGTGCCCGAACGGCAAGGGGTGTTGCAGCGGAGGCGCTTGGGGATTCTACGGCTGCATGGGCCAGATCACCACCGCTTCTTCATGCCAGACCATCGAGTGGCCCTGCCAATGTTCGAGCGCCTGCACCCCGTTGGGGCGCCTCATGATAGCTCCATGATCCCGTCCCGCAGCCGCGCTTGAGGAGCGAACAGATGATGAAACGAATTGCGGTCTGCGCCTTGATGGCGGCGGCGCTCGTGTCGTGTGTCCCGGCTGATGCCGCACCTCGCGCCAAGACCGTGAAGCGCGAGGACGCGCCCAAAGCCTACTTCGAGCGCCTGCGCACGGAGAGTCCCGCGCTGGGCGAAGCGGAGGAGCGTTTGTTCCTGTTGAGGAAGCAGCAGCAGGACGTCCTTGAGCTCTACGCGAAGAAGAAGGTGGACCGGGATGAGGCCAAGGCCCAGCTCGCGCCTCTGATCGCGCAGGAGAAGAGGATCACGGACGACCCGAGTTATCAGGCGGAACTCCGGTTGAGCCGGGCCGCAGAGGCCAAGGAGCGCCGCAAGGAGGCGGACGCCGTCTGGCGGAGGCACCTGGAGATGCAGAAAGATCTCCAGAAGCGCTTGCGCGCGCAACCGGTCAGATGAGCGGGATCTCGGCGGTCGTCACGGCGAGCGAGCTGACGCCGGGGAACTTCCCGCCCGCGGCGTCCACCAACTGCTCCGCCAGCCACGTCAGGGGCTGGGGTTTGAAGGAGACCTCGAGGAAATCCCGGCAGCCGCCGGCGTAGGCGGCGCGCACCGCGTCGAGGTGGCGTTCGCAGGCGGTCGTTTGTTCCACGAGGAGTTCCCGGATGCGGGCGGGGTCCGTCTCGGCCTTGCCGGAGGTGCCCATAAAGACCGGAGCCATGGGAGAGCGCACCTCGATGGTCTCGAGGGCTTTGCGCAGGGCCGCTTTTGCGGGCTCGAAGGCCGCGGTGTGGTAGGGGCCTTCCACCTTGAGGAGTTTGATCTTGACCGGCCAGTCCTCCGCCGCCGCTTTGCGCGCATAGGCCTCGAGCGCGGCCATCGTGCCGCCCAGCGCGCCGCGCCCGACCGTGTTCCAGAGGGCGACCGAGACGCCCGCGACCTCGCCCGCCGATTCGACGACGTCGCTGAAATCCTCCGCGCTGACCGCGGCCAGGCCCATGGGTTCGGTGAAATCCCGGCAGCACGCGGCGAAGGCGCCGGCGCGCGCGGCGATGAAGCGGCCGGAGTCCTCGACGCTGAGGGCCCCGGCGGCGACGAGGGCGGCGACGACCCCCATGGAGTGCCCGATGGCGCCGTCGAGCGTCAGGCGGGGATGGGCGGCCTTGTAGGCCAGCCAGTGCGCGACGTGGCTGGCGTGGATGGCGCGCTGGGAGTTCGCGGTGCGGGCCAGCTCATGATCCGGCGTCGTGGCGAGGAGCGCTTCGAGGTCGGCGCCCAGGGAGGGCTTCAGGCGCTCGATCGCGGCGCGGGCGGAGGAGAGCTTCAGGAGCTCGATGCCCATCCCCGTCTCTTGGATGGACTGCCCGGCGAAAATGACGCAGGTCTTGGCGCTCACGAGATCATAAACGAGCACGCCGCAAAACGCCCGGAGTGCGACAAGGAGAGGCTCCAGTCCCGGGGCTTGCCCCGCCAGAGGACCGTCGGCAGGCCGCCTTCCTCGGAGAGGGCCAGCGCGCTCGTCCGGCTGATCTCATCATTGCTCTGCGTGATGAAGTCGAGGGAGAGTTCGCGCACGAAGGCGCTGGGAGAGACGTCGACCGGGACTTGGGCGACCTTCCAGAGCACGTCGCCTTCCGACTCCAAATCACCGATGAAGCCGCCTCGCAGGACGCAGATGCAGTGGAGCTTGTCCTTGTCGTCGTCGGTGAAGCGCAGGTCGAGTTGGAGTCCCGAGCAGACATGCAGGGCCTTGCGGCGGAAGAGATCGACTTCGATCTCATGGTAGGCGGCGTGCGGCACGATGAGGCCGGCGCGCGCCAGGGCCTTGTGGGCCGCTTCCTTCGCGCAGAAGAAGCTCCAGAACGTCCGGAAGAAGTCCGCGGGCTTCCGGCTCCTGAGAGAGGCGAGTTCCTTGCTCGTCAGGTGACGTTCAAGCCACTCGCCGTCGGCCTCCGTGAGGTCGTCGGAGAAGTTCTCGCGGTTGAGGGGGGCCTTCAGATCCACGATGTCGTTGCCCCCGCAGTTCTTGGGCATGGAGGAACCTCGCCACCATTGCTCCTGCAGCAGCGCCAGGCGGTCGAAGAGGCGTTGGCTGATCCGGCGGGGATTGTCCTCGCCGGGGCGCGCGCCGTCGATGAGGTCGCAGACCAGCCGGAAGCGGCCGCCCTGCGGCGGGCGGACGGTCGTGGCGATCTGCGTCTCGGCGCGCAGGTAGACGCAGAGGAACTTGGCGGAGGGAACTTCCAGCGCCAGCTTGCCGAGGAAATCCTTGGGCCGTTTGGCCTCCAGCCAGCCCGAGCGCGCGCGCCCGGCTTCCGGATAGACGAAGACCGCTCCCCCTTCGCGCAGGATCCAGACGCACTTCTCGAAGACCTTCTGGCGCCAGGCCTCGGACTGAGCGTCTTCGCCTGCGCGCAGGAAGGGAATGCAGCGGCAGACATACATGAGGCCGTGGATGCAGGCGCTCTCCCAGGGCCCGCCCAGCTTGTAGTAGTTCGTGTACTCCGGCGTGGACCAGGGGATGCGGCGGTCTGTGAGGATCCGAGATGTCGGGAACACGGCCCAGTAGATGAGGAAGGAGTCGATGAGGGTGAGGTGGTTGGCGGCCCATATGACGGGGCCGTCGTGCCGGTCCAGCTTCTCCCAGATCTCGGCGCGGATGCGGGCGATGTCCCGCGGCAGGCGGTACCAATAACGCAGCCGCGCGGTCGCCGCCACCAACCACGACCGCGGCACGGCGCCCCCCCGGCTCAGACGCCCCAGCCGCCGAACGGCCGCGACGTACACGGGCGTCAGGGCCATTTTAGGAGAGCTTCAAGGCCTGCGCGACGGCCTCCTGCAGGGCCGATCTGACCTCGGCGACCTTCGCGTCCTCGACGGGGCGGCGTCTTCCGGCGGCCTCGGCGACTTCCTGGGAGACGCGCAGCTTGGCCGCGCTCATCTTCAGACGAGTCCTGATTTCCGCTTCCTCGGCGCGGAGTTTGGCCAGCGCCGCGGCGTCGCCGCCCGCGGAGAGCCCCTTGATCTTGTCGAGGGCCATGCTCAACTCGTTGTTGAGGGCGTCGAGGGAAGCCTTGTCGTTGACGAAGGCTTTCTGTTTGGCCGCGGCGAGCTTGGCCGGGTCGGCGAGGACCGCGTCGTAGTCCTTGGCCGAGGCCGCGAGGGTCTTCAGGTTGGCCAAGGCTTCGGCGCGCTCGGCGCCGGCGAGCTTCGACACCTTGGCGGCCGTCTTCCTCAGGGCGTCGGCCATCTTCCAGCCGTCGCCGGCGGCCATCACATAGGCGAAGGACATGACCTTCTCGAGATACGCCGCCGCAGGCGGCATGTGTCCCAGGTCCATCAGCATCTTGACCGACAGGCCCGGGGTCGCGGCGAGAGCATCCTGGCCGTCGAGGATGCGCAGCTTGCCCAGCTCGCCGGCGGTGAGCTTGAAGTCGGCGCAGCCCGGAGCGACGGGGGTCTTGGTCGTCATCTTGGTGAGGAACTGACGCTCGATGGACATCGTGATGTCGGCCAGGTTCGAGGACTCGATACCCATGCCCACGATGTGGCCCAGATAGGGGGTGTTCGCGTCGGCCTTGGCATAGTTGGTCTCGTGAGTGGCGTATTTCTTGACGCCCGCGGTGATCCGCGTCTCGATCTCCTCCGGGGTCAAGGCGCCGAGGTCCGCCGCTTCGACGATCGCCTGCTTGCGCATGAATGCCATGGTGTCAGTTCCTCCTAAAATCCGTTCAAGATTGTATTACTTCCCGTCCCAGCGTTTGAAGAGGAGACAGCCGTTGACATCTCCGAAGCCGAACGACGCCTTGATCACGTACTCGAGCTCCTTCTTCCTCATCTCGTGGGGGATGCTGCCCGCGATCTGGATGGCGGGATGGACTTCCGAGCTGTTGATCGAGGGATGGACGTAGCCGTTGACGATCTGGTCGACGACGGCGACGGCTTCGAGGGCGCCCGCCGCTCCGAGGGCGTGGCCGATCATGGACTTCGTCGACTGGATCAGAGGGAACTTTTCAAGCGGGAGTTCCAGGGCCTTGATCCAGCTCGCCACCTCGCG
>CAYHNV010000117.1:7142-8068 GCA_964358065.1 uncultured Elusimicrobia bacterium
ACGAACGTCCCGGGGGTCGGGTACGAGTACGAGGGGTCGGCGGCCGTCGAGGTCAGATGGCCGTTGATCAGGGATATCCGGGCGGGGTCCACACCGGAGTCCTTGAGGACCTGGCGGATGCATCGGGCGACCCCGTCCGGGTTGGGGAAGGTCATCGTCCCGCCGTCGCGCTGGCCGCCCGAGTTGCAGTAGGCGGCGACGAGCTCGCAGAGGATGGCCGCCCCGCGCTTCTGCGCGTGCTCCAAGGTCTCCAGGCGCAGGACGCCCGCTCCGCCCGCGGGCACGAAGCCGCAGGCGCCGGCACCCATGGGCTGGGAGCCTTTCTCGGCCATCTCGTTGAACTTCGAGCAGAGCACGTCGCGCATCGCGTCGAAACCCGACCAGGTCGATTGGTGCGTGCCTTCGGCCCCGCCGGCGTACATCGATTCACAATATCCCAGCTGCATATGTTTGAAGGCTTCGAAGATGGCTTCCGTCCCTGTATTGCAGGCCGAGGAGTTCGTCGTCGTCTGGCCCCCGAGTCCCAGGAACTTGCCCACCGCGACCGAGACCGAGCTTCCCATGATCTTGGGCACGATGTCGGTCCCCATCGGTCGGCAACCCATGCCTGGCTCCTGGCCCGCGGCCGCCGCCATGACGGGAGTGAGTTCATCGTACATCGTGTCCATGCCGCCGATGCCGCAGCCGATGAAGGCGCCGGTCTCCCAGTCGACGGGAGAGGTGCTGCAGCCCTTCTTCAGGTCGACGCTCACGCCCGACATCCGGGCCGCCTCGACCGCGGCCATGACGGCGTAGACCATGGCCTCGTTGAGCTTGGCCAGGTCCGCGCCGGAGATGAGGGCTTCGGCCTCGTCGGGCCCAACGGGGGGCTTGCCGCCGATCTGGCAGGCGAACTTGAGATCGGCGAGCTCCTGATGCCGGGCGAT
>CAYHNV010000118.1:0-8027 GCA_964358065.1 uncultured Elusimicrobia bacterium
CGAACCTGGTCATCCTCGACGTGATGATGCCCGGCATGGACGGCTTCGAGGTGCTGGCACGATTGCGGCGTCTTCCCGACTCGGAGCGCATCCCGGTGATGGTCCTGACCGGCTATTCAGACGCGGTCAAGCGCGCGCGAGAGGCCGGCGCGCAGGAAGTCCTCCTCAAGCCCTTCGAGAAGGACGTCTTCGTCAAGAAAGTTCTCCAGCTTCTCCAGGGCCAGTAGAAGAACATCCTCCGCCACGCCAAGAACCGGCCCGGACTGACCATTTTCCTCCTGGCCCTGGGCGTACGCGTGTTGCTCCTCCGCCAATGGAGCCTGACACCCTATCATCTCCACCCGCAACTCGACGACCAAGTGCACCAGTGGTGGGCCCTCGAGATCCTGGACGGCAAGATCCTGCGCGAACTCGCCTTCTACCAGTCGCCCTTCTATCCCTATTTCTCCGCCCTCGTCTATAAGATATTCGGGCTCCATCCGACACTGATGTTGTGGCTCCAGGCCGCGGCCGGCGCCGCGAGTTGTGTCGCGCTGCTTCGCGCGACCGCACGTCGTTTAGGCGAGAAGGCCGGGCTTTGGGCCGGCATCATGGCGGCCCTCTACCGGCCCTTCCTTTTTCATGGGGTCTTTTTCCTCAAAGAAACCTGGCTCATCCTGGCTCTGAGCCTGTTCGTCCTGGCAGCCCTTCGCCTCGAAGCCGAGGGACGCCTGCGCGACGCGTTCTGGAGCGGACTGGCCCTGGGCTTGGCCGCCCTTTCCAAGGGCAACATCTTGCTCTTGACTCCCGTACTCCCGACATCTTTGTTGCTTCAAAAGCCGGTACGGCCCGGACTGCGGCTCTGCGCTTTTTTCCTTATGGGCCTGGTGTTGCCCATCCTTCCCGCGACCCTGCACAACTACGCGGCCAGCCGCGACTTCGTCTTGATCAACTATACAAGCGGCTTCAGCTTCTTCATCGGCAATAACCCCGAGGCGAACGGAACCACCCGCTATCCTTTAAAAGTCTCCTCGCATCCGCTCGAGGAAGAAAAACAAAGCACTGCCTTGGCGGAGCTGGAAACCGGCAGGACGCTCGCTCCCTCCGAGGTCTCCCGCTTCTATGTCCGCAAGGGACTGGCATTCATCCGTCAGGAGCCGGGGCCTTGGCTTTACCTCACGCTGTTTAAGTTCATGCTCTTTTGGAACAAGTACGAGCTCCCGGACAATTATGACCTCTCCTTCATCCAGGCGCACACGAAAACCATCCTCTCCCGGCCGCTCTTCTCGTTCCAATGGGTGGCGAGCTTCGCGGCGGTCGGGATGGTCCTTCTTAAGGGAGGAGGAACTCTCCGGGTCCTGGGCGGACTCTATATGCTGTCGGTGGTCCTGACCTACGTGAGCGACCGCTACCGCCTGCCCATGGCGGTATTCCTCATCCCCTTTGCCGCCGGGATGCTCGCCGAAGCGGCACGACCGGACTTCCGAAAGCGCTGGCGTGGAGCGCTGCGGCCCCTCGTGCTCGCAGCACCCCTCCTGCTGCTCTGCAACATCACGCTCCTCAGGCGCACAGCCTACGACGAGTCGCAGGGCTGGACGAACTTGGCGCAGGTCTACTACGAACGCGCGGAATATGGGAATGCCCTCGACTCCTTCCATCAAGCCGCGCGGGCCGAGCCGGGGCGGATGGCGGAAATCGCCTTCCTCTACGGCGGAGGAGCCGCGGAAAAGATGGGCGACACGGACAAGGCGATCGCGATCTATCGCGCCGGACTCAAACTCCATCCCGATGCCGTCCTCCTCCAGGAAAAGTTCAACCGTCTTCTTGAGCGCTCCCCCTAGCGCACCCCGCGCATGCGCGCTATAATGGCCGCATGGCAAGAAACTTGGTCCTCGTCCTCTGCGGCGGAATGTCCGCCGAGCGCCTAGTTTCGCTGGTCTCGGCGCGCTGCGTGGTCGCCAGCCTGCCCGCCAAACGCTTTCGCACCCGTCTCGTCCACCTCGGACGAGACGGCTCTTGGGTATCGATCCCGACGGCGCGTCTGCTCCATGAGGAGCCCCAAGCCCTCCTCGGCGACCCTTCCGCCGTCCGCCGCCTGCGCGCGGGCGCGCGGCGACTGGATCCCTGGAGTCTATTGACTTCCCTCGGCGAGAAAGACTGCGTGTTCCCAGTCCTGCATGGTCCTATGGGCGAAGATGGAACGCTCCAGGGTATGCTTGAATTCTCGGGTGCGGCCTATGTCGGCTGCGGCGTGTACGGCTCGGCCGCGGCCATGGACAAGGAGGCGACCAAGCGCGTGGCCGAACAGGCGGGGCTGCCCCAGGTTCCCTGGGCCGTGGCACGGACCGCGCCAGAAGCCGTGGCCGCCGCGAAGCGCTTTGGCTACCCCGTCTTCATCAAGCCCGCGCGCATGGGCTCCTCGGTGGGCGTGGTCAAGGTGAAAAGCCCCTCCGCCGTCGCCGCGGCGATGCAAGAGGCCCTGCGCTACGACGACAAAGCCCTCGTGGAGAAGGGCTATCCGGTCCGCGAAGTCGAGACGGCCGTGCTCGGAGACCCCTGGGCGCCGAGGGGAGACCGCTTCGCGCTTCAGGCATCCATCTGTGCCGAGATCACGCCGAACGCGGAGTTCTACGACTATCGCGCTAAATATCTCAACCCGGACGGGGCTCAGCTGATGGTTCCCGCCCACTTGCCGGCCAAGACCGCCGCGCGCGTCCGCTCGCTCGCCCTAGCCGCCTTCCGTGCCTTGGACCTCTACGGCTTGGCGCGCGTGGATTTCTTCGTGCACAAGCGCACGGGCGCCGTCTACTTCAACGAACCCAACACCATGCCGGGGTTCACTCCCATCAGCATGTACCCGCGCCTGTGGCGCCAATCCGGCATCCCCACGCCGCGCCTCCTCGAGACCCTGGTGGCTCTGGGCCTGCGCCGGGCCCGGGCCCGGCGGCGCCTCTCGACCGACCCTGGCGGCCGCTGAATTAGAATAGAGACGTGATCGACGCCCTCCTCGTCGGGCTCTTCCTCGCCGTCGCCGTCACGCTCGGCGCCCGCGCTCGCCGCGGCAAAGAAAACAGCCTGGAGGACTATATACTCGCCTCCCGCGCGCTCACCTTGCCCCAGTTCGTGGCCACCCTCGTGCCCACCTTCTACGGCGGGGTGCTCGGCATCGGCGAGTTCGCCTGGACCTCCGGGCTGTCCAATTGGATGGTGATGGCCCTTCCCTATTATGTGTTCGCCGCGCTCTATGCCCTTTTCCTGGCGGAGCGCGTGCGACTGACCCCGGGCCTGACCATCCCGGACCATCTCGAGTCGGCCTATGGACGAGGCTCCGCCCTGATTGGAGCGTTCCTGGTCTTCGTCCTGGCCAGCCCCGCCGATGAACTCCTGATGGCCGGAACATTGCTCTCGCATCTCTCGGGGCTCCCGGTGGCGCTCGCCATGGCCGTGGCCGCAGCGGCCGCCCTCGCCCTGGTCTGGCGCGGCGGCCTCAACGCCGACGTCGCGGCCAACCGCCTCCAGATCGTGGTCATGTTCGTCGGCTTCGCCCTGGTCCTGCCCTTCGCCCTCAAGTCCGTGGGCGGCCCCGCAGCGCTCGCCGAGCGCCTGCCCGCCGGGCATCTCTCCTGGACCGGGGGCCTGGGGCCCTGGAAGATCCTGGGCTGGTGGCTCATCGCGGTTTGGACCATCGTCGACCCCTCCTTCCACCAGCGCTGCGCCGCGGCTAAGTCCCCCGCGACCGCGCGCCGCGGCATCCTGCTCTCCATCGCTTTCTGGATGCTCTTCGACCTGATGACGACAACCGCAGGACTCTACGCCCGGGCGCTGTTGCCCACCCTCGATGCGCCCACCCTCGCCTTCCCGCGTCTAGCCGATGCGACCATGCCCGTCTTCGCTCGTGGGCTTTTCTTCGCCGGAGTGTCGGCGTCCCTCTTCGCCGCCCTGCAAGGGACTTCTCTCGTGTCCGCCGTCAGCCTGGGCAAAGACCTCTTCGGCCGCTTATCCCCCGTCGACCAGGCCGGACAACGGCGGCGCGTGCGCGGAGCGCTCGCACTCACCGGTCTGCTGGCCTTCATCCTGGCACGGCTGGTCCCCTCGGTGGTGGACCTCTGGTATTCAGTCGGCAGCGCCGTGATTGCCGGCCTGCTTCTGCCCATGCTCGGGGTCTACGCGCCGCGTCTTCGCGTCGGCCCGCGCTGGGCCGTGGCCGCGTCCGTGTCGGGGTTTGCGGCCTCGCTGATCTGGGTCGCGGCGGCCCGGAGCATGGGCGCTTCGCCGTTCGGCATCGAAGCGCCCTTTCCGGGACTGGTCCTTTCGGCCCTGGTCTGGACCTTTGGTAAATATTCGGTTAACAGTTCAGGTAGAGGTTGAAATTCGGGAAATCACGGGCTATGCTACCCCCATGCCCCCCGTCATGACTCGACCGGCGAGAATATGATGGTCCTGGAATCACACCAGACGCAGCTTCTCACCATCTTCGAGCAGGGCGCCGCGAAGAGCGCCCAGAGGCTGACCGCTATTTCCGGCATGCCCTGGAATATCCACATCATCTCCGTGGACGTAGGATCCGGAGAGCGTTTCCGCTCGATTCTGGCTCGGGATATTCAGGAACACGTGGGGGTCTACTTCGCGACTCCAGGCGAGAGATATCTGGTCCTGTTCTCCGAGGAAAGCGGTCAGGCTTTGCTGAAGGCCTCTGCCCCCTTGTGCACGGAAAGGCGAGAAATGCTCCCAGGAATGAAGCAGGCGACCTTGTCTGAAATCACCAATATCTTCATCAATGGATTATCGAGCGACCTGGCGGACCGCCAAGGAATGGTCAGGATCGTCTCCGCTCCGACAACGCTCAGAAGCAGAAAAGCCGACATTTACGACAAAGCCTTCGGCGATCTTCCTCCCATCGACCAGACGATGGTCAACGCCCTGATCCACATCTCATCTCCCGAGCTGGCCGCCGACTGCACGGTGATGCTGCGCTTCGACTCGCTGAGCGCCAATTTCCTTTTGAACCCGGACCCCGACACGCCTCCCTCCATGTGATGATCCTGGGACTTCCGCCAAGTTCCTTCCTCCTGCTCGGCGCCTGCGTCTTCCTGGCCGGCGTGGTCGACGCGCTGGCCGGCGGCGGCGGACTGATAACCCTTCCGGCCTACCTCGCAGCGGGGCTGCCTCCAGCCCTCATCCTGGGAACGAATAAGCTCGCCTCCTCAATCGGGACCGCCGTCTCGACGCTGCGCTATCAGCGCGCCCTCAAGCTCTCCCTGCGCCCCTTCCTTCCGGTCATCGCGATGGCCCTCGTCGGCTCCTGGCTCGGCGCGCGTCTGGCCCTGCATGTCGACCCCTCCTGGATCCGGCCCCTCCTCCTGGCCGCCCTGCCGGTCGTCGCCTGGCTGAGCTGGTCGCGCAAGGACTTCGGCGCTGAAGACCACAGCAGGCACCTCTCCGCCGAAGAACGCCGACGCCGCGGACTGCTGGTCGCCTTGCCCATCGGCGCCTACGACGGCTTCTTCGGCCCCGGGACCGGGACCTTCTTCGCCCTGGCCTTGGTCCGCTGGGGCCGCCATGACCTGCTCCAAGCCACCGCGCGCGCCAAGGTCCTCAACCTTGCCAGCAACCTCGCGGCCCTGACAGCCTTCGCCTGGGCGGGAAGACTCCACTGGGGTCTAGGCCTCTCGATGAGCGCCCTCAGCGTGGCGGGGCACTGGGTCGGCTCGCATCTGGGCATACGCGACGGCGTGCGCGTCATCCGCCCCATGGTCGTGCTGGTCTGCGCGGGGCTCTTCGCCAAGATCCTCTTCGACGCCTGCCCGACATATATCCTCTTGCAATTCCGGGGTTCCAGACCTATACTGGGACTCGAGAGGTAACCCCCCGATGAAAACCCCGATCCTCTGCCTCATCTCGCTTTTGGCCGTGGGACCCGCCCTGGCTCAAGTCGCCGTTCCCGCTCCCCGCGCGACGACCGGACCGCCTGTCGACGCCGCTGAAAAGACGGAAACCTTGCCGTTCGCGCTGGGCGCCAAGACCCCGGAAGGCTTCGACGATCCGGCTCACATCCACTTCTTCCGCTATCAGCTCTTCCTGCGCAAGACGGGCCTGGACGGCCTCGACGCCCGAAGTTGGGCCAAGCTCGGCGCGGCCAAGCGCGCGGCCAAGCTCGAGGATGGCGAAATGCACCTGGCCGGCCTCTTCGCTCAACTCCTCTCCGCTCCAATCACCCCGGAGCAGATGGTCCTGGTCCAGGCTGTCTGGGGGCCGGAAGCGGCTCGGGGCCTGGCCAAGGTCGGCCTGGCCCGTCAGCTCAACGATCCCGCGCAACTTGAAAAGGCCTTGGAGGCGCTCAAGGGCTTGACCGCGAAGGTCGGCGGCAAGGCCGTGGAGTGGGACAAGCTCTTCGACGGCCTCCTGGGCCGCATGGAGAAGCCGACCCCAGTGGAAGACTTCACGGCCCCCGACAAGAAGGAGGGGGCCTTCCTCGATCAATTGAAGTCGCCGGAGATCGCGAAGATTCTCTCGCGCCGCAATTACTACCAAGCCTTCCTCACGGCCCAGTGCGCCGTGCCGGACCAGTGCGGGATGCCGCCTGCGGCCATGCCGGCCATGCTCGCCCTCTACGATACCCTCAGCAAGGCGAAGGGCTCGGAAAAGGCCGAGACCGCCCACATCCTGCCGACGGTCGTCAAGTTCCTGCGCGACGGGAAGAAAGTGGAACTGATGGACCTCGGCGGGGCCTACGGGGTCGCCATCCCCGGAGAGTACGACCGCCCCGAGAAGGTCGGCGTCGCCCTCGACATCAAGGACGCCGACCCTCTCATCGCGGCGGACACCCTGTCGCACGAGTTCCAGCACATCTACGACATGTACGCGGGCCGATACTACACGCTGGACAGCGAACTGCGGGGCTTCAAGATGGACATCTTGTTCCTCCGCGTCCTTCAGTCGGCCTCGCCGGAAAAATACGCCCAGCTCAAGAACAGCAACGACGACACGACGCGACGCGCCATGAGGTCGAACGCCGGCATGATCAAAGCCTATGACGAGGGCCCGGCGGCCTTCGCCCAGCACATCGCCTACGGCCACGGCTACAACCGCTGGTATGAGGGCACTTTCATGGGCCGCATGCCCCTCAAAGAGGCCGTGGACCCCGACAAAGGCGCGGCGCGCGAGTTGGCCGCCCTGCAGGAGGTCGCCAAGCGCGATCGCAAGGAGTTGTCAAGCATGGAGAAGCGTCAGGAGAAACTGCGCGCCAAGCACCGCTCGGGCCCCTCGCGCGAGACGGAGCGTGAACTGGAGAAGGCGACCAAGGATGTCTCTCATCTTCGCGGTCGGATGAACGACTCCGACCATGAAATCACCATCAAGGAGATGCGTCTGGCGCGCATGATGCAGGAAGCGAAATGGGCCGAACGGAAGTCGGGAAAGGACGAGCCCTACGACCTGAATCTGGCGGTGGACAAGGAGTATGTGACGCCATGAGAAACGTCCTCTTCGTCCTGCTCGCCGCCGCGACGACCGCGACCGCCGCGGGCATCGATTCCACGCGTTTCTCGCCGCCCGCCGGCGATTACTCCATCGAGTACCCCTCGGCCTGGCGCAAGAGCTTCGGCATGCGCACCCTCTGGCTGAGGCCCCCGGGCCAGGACGGAAAGCAGCTGCGCTTCCGCTTGGAGGAGCACGACGGCGACGCCAAGGCCTTCGTGGAGGGCCTGGCGGCCAAGTCCACGGTCGTCAAGAAGCTGGACTCCCGGACCGAGGCGACCATCGCGGGACTCAAGGCCTCTCGCCTCGAGTTCATCGAGACCGTCCCGCTCAAGAGCCGCTTTGGCGGGCCCCTTCCCGGCCCCGCGCGAGAGGTCTTCTACGTGGTGCCCCGGGAGAAAGGCTTCCTGGTCCTGGCCTGGGAGGGCTTCGGCGAGGGTTCCCGCCGCCGCCTGTCCGAGCTGGAGAAGATCGTCGCCTCGCTGAAGCTGTCGCCTCCTCGGTGAAGGACAAGCAACTGAAGTTTTGCCATAAGAGCGGCTACCTCGGGAACTCGACGGGATAAGCTGCCC
>CAYHNV010000119.1:0-8002 GCA_964358065.1 uncultured Elusimicrobia bacterium
GAGAACCTCTCCTCCCCCAGCCAGGTGGGCAGCCCCGAGTTCAATAAGATGGCGGGCGAACTGGTCGCCTACAAGCGCAAGGCTGTCGATGCGCTCATGCGCGACGCCGACGCGGAGGCACAGCTTGGACGCTTCATGAACGCCCACGAGCGCTCCCGCCAGGCCGCCTCGCTCGCCCCGCGCGACACGGTCCTGGCTGAACTCGACGAGCGCTACCGTACGTCCGCGGCCTACTTCCCCGACCTCTCTGGAGAGCTCCACAAGCCGGCGGGTGCGGCCACCCACGACGGCGTCATGAAGTTCATCGCCGGCAAGGAGCGCGATGCCCTGGTCGCCCTGGCCAACGGTCGCGCGCTCACCGCGCCTCCCACCCCGGCCCATGACGGCTTGATCCGCATCCTGGAAGCAAAGGTCGGCTCTCCCGCCCCGGCCATCTCCACCGAGGCCGTGGCCGTCGTCGTGGTCTCGACTCCGGCCGCCGTCGTCGCCGCGCCGGTGGTTTCGACGGCGACGCCGCCGTCCGCGGGCGCCGAGGCCCTCAAGCGCATCCTCGACTCCACGGCGGCTTTGCTCGAGGTCTCCTTCTTTCAGCAGGAGTGGGACAAGGTCGTCAAGCTGGCCGAGCAGATACTGGCCCTCGAGCCCGCCAACGTGATGGCCTACCGCCGTATGGCGGGCGCCTACCACGCCATGAAGAAGCCCGCCGAGGCCCTCAAGGCATTGAAGGCGGCCTATGCCCTGGAGCCAGACCCGGAGGAGCGCGGCAAACTGCGCGCCTACGTCGCGGCGATGCAGGCCATGCTGGAGCGCCAGTCGCGTCCCGCGGTCCCCGTCAAGCCGGCGGTCCGCCAGGGCACGGCCTCGCCCCAGGACATCGAGCGCCTCTACGAGGCCGGCGTCGAGCTCTACGCCCAGGGCCGCCTTTCAGAGGCCATGGAGGCCTTCCGCCGAGTGCTGACGCTCGACGCCAACTACACCCCCGCCCAGCGCGCCTTCCAGCGTGTCCAGGCGGAGATGAACTCACGCGGCCAGTAAGGGAAAAGGTGTCAGGCTTTCGATTCGAAAGCCTGACACCTTAGGTCTTAGGTTGGGGTCCAGGCTAGGCGGCGCAGGGACAGGCGCTTGAGGACCGAGGCGCCCCTGCCGTCGGCCGCAGAGACGAGGATCCAGAGGCGTCCGTCGTCGACGGCGATGCCTTTCACGCGCCCGGCGCCGCCAATAAGGGGTATCAGGGGCGCGGACTCCACCGGCTTGTAGACCGCGCCGTCCACTTTCAGGCGGTAGAGTCGGCGGCTGGGGGCGTCCACCATCCAGAGCACGCCGTCAGCGTCCATGTCGAAGCACTCGGCGGTGAGATCTGGCAGGTCGTAAAGGTCCAGGGGCTGGAGGAACATCCCGAGCATGGAGCGCGTAATCAGGAACTGATGGATCTGCCGGCCCTTCTCATCGGTGCTCCAGAGGTTCTTCTCAGAGGCGCTGATGGAGCTGGGGACGTGATTGAGTCCGAAGGAAGAGGTCTCCCCATCCAAGCGGTGTTCGACGACCGCCTTGGTCCGCCCGTTCGCGCTCCAGAAAGAGCCGACGCTCCAGGAGAGCGCCGCCACGGGCGCATCGAGCGCGCGGGTCTCGACGGCGTGGCCGTTGGCGTCGAGGATCGTGAGGGTATTGCCCGCGGCGATGGCCACCCCGCTGCCTGCCGGGACGCCGCTCATCGCGTCGGCGCGATCGAAAGTCAAGGCGAGGTCCTGCGTGCCGCGGCGGCTCAGCCAAAAGCCCGCGCCGGAAAGGACCAGCACGGCAACGGCGATGGCGGACAAACGCGGGGTTTTTGGTGGGGGTTTGGGGTTGGGCGCTACGGGGGGGGGGGGGGGGGGGGGGGGGGGGGGGGGGGGGGGGGGCGCTGCGTAGACAACGATGGCAGGCGGCGGCTCTTGGCGTGCCGGTGGTTCGGGCGGCGGGGGCTCGAAGAGCGCGATGCGCGGCGGCGGAGGAGTGGGGTCGATTTCGGGCAAATCGATCGCAATCTCCGAGAGACGCTCACCGCATCGCGCGAGTATCTTCTCGAACTCGTCGTCTGGGTCGGGCGAGGCCATGCGTCAGCGGGGCGCGGCGTCCCCTTTCAGGCGGGCCTGGTACTGGCGCACCAGGTCGGTGACGCTCTTCTGCAGGCTCGCCTTGAGGTCCTCGATCTCCTGCTGTTTCTTGCGGTATTCCTGGACCAGATGCTGGGAGCGAATCTCGAGGTCCGTCTGCTTCTTGAGCAAAGACTCCTCCTCGGTGTGGCGGCGCTTATCCCAGGCATCGAGTTCCGCCTGTTTGGAAGCGAGGACCTCCTCGGTCTGCTGGTGGTCTTTCTCCAGGGCCTTTTGTCGCTGCTGCCAGGAATCCTCCATCAAGGCTTCCTTCTTCAGCAGCTCCTGGTAGAACTCGTCCATCTTCTTGGACTTGACCTCGTCGCCGGCCGCGGACATCCTCAAGACTTGGGAGTGGAACGCGAGGTTCTCGTCCTCATTGCGCGCGAGCACCTTGAGTTGTTCCTCGATGTACAGGTCCTTCTCGTGCAGGTTTTTCTCCATCAGTTCCAGCCGCTTCTTGAGGTTCGCCAGTTCCATCTCGAACTGGCGGCGCATGCAGGCAATTTCCTCCTCGTGTTCCGCCGCCTCATGGCGCTGATGCTCGTCGGCGAGAGAGAACTGGGCATCGATCCGGGAAACCTCGCCCTTAAACTCCTCGAGGATGGCCTGGGTTTCCACGGCCGCGGGGGAGTTGGCTTCCCACAGCTGTCGGCTGACTTCCTGCAGGCGCAGCCAGGCATTGGGCAAGAGCGTCAAGGATTTGCGGGGCGTGCTCGTCATTGGTTTATCTCCAGTTTTGCGCGGTAGGCGGCGACGGTATTCTTGAGTTCTTCTCGCAGGAGCACGAGTTCGGCGCGCAAAGTTTCCGTCGATTCGCGCCGGGCTTCGGCGTCGCGGCGCCAGTCCTGGTCGCGGTGACGCAGTTCCTCTTCGCGGCTTACCCAGATATCGTACTGCCGGAACAAGTTCAGCTCGGCATCCCTCAGCTTGGCCGCGATGATTCCTTCCATATTAGCAAACGCCGACTGGCGTTTCTCGGCGGTGAGATCGCTGGACATGGCTTCGGCCTGGAAGATCTCGGCCCGGCGCCGGGTGGAGGCGAGTTCGACTTCAAAATGCTTGGCGCGCTCCTCGGCCTCGGCGGCGCGGCGGGTGGCGGCGAGCAAGTCCGGGAGGTCGTTCTGCGCCTGCTGCCGCCAGCGGGAGAGCTCCGCGCTCAGAAGAGCATTGGCCTTCTGCAGGAGCGCGGTTTCCTCCTCAAGCCGGTGCATGGAGTCTTCGGCCTCTGACGCCCTTCGCTGGGCCTCGAGCAGGGCCGGCAGATGCTCGCGGGCTTTGGCGCGCCACTCGGCGAGTTCGCCGAGGAGCAGCTGCCGGTCGGCCTGCGCGGCGCTTTCCAGGGCCTTGCTTTTGGCGGCCAGGGCCAGTTCGATGCGGCGCTCCAGGAAGCCGGCTTGGTCCTGGGTGGTCTGATTGATGGAGGCCGATTCCCGCTCCAGGGCGGCGCGCTGGGCGGCGTGGAACTCCTCAAAACGCTTGCGGCGCTCCTCAAGACCGCGCTCCAGGGCCGAGAGCTGCGCCTCCTTCTCATGCAGGGAGATCTGGCGTTCGCTTAAGGCCCGTTCGAGCGACGCGGCGCGCTTGTCGTACTCGCCGCGCGCCTGCGCGAGCCGGGCTTCCGACGCGGCCGAGAGTTCGGCAAGCGAGGTTCTCAGCTCGTCGTCTCGCCGCAGTTGGGCGGCCTTGAGGGCGTGCTCTCCATCGATCTCGCGGCGCTGGACCAGCGCCTCGCGCTCCTCGATGCGGGCCTCGCGCTTGGCGAGCGCGGCTGGCTCGATGCCCCCTTCCAGCTTGAGGTTGAGGTACTCCTCGATCTTGGAATAATAACGCTCGCGTTCCAGGGCCTCGTTGAGGCGGCGGGTCAGGAGCTCCTGGGCCGACTCCAGCTCTGAGGCGATCTTGGTCCGGGCGTTCTCGACGCGCTTGGAGTCCGCAGTCGCCTCTTCGGCGTGCTTCTCCAGCGTCCGCATCCTTTCAAGGGCCCAGCGCAGGGCGAGGCGGGCGGTGTCAAGGCTTTGGATGGATTCGATGTCCCGCAGGGCGGGTTCGAGGGCTTCGTCCTTGTCTTGGGGCATGCAGGCATGAGTATAGACCCCGCGTGTTAATAAATCAATACGAAAATATGATAGTTTCACACCGATGACGATTCGAGTCCGCCTGATCGTCCAGACGGCCCTCCTCCAGTTTGTCTTGCTCATCCTCATGGGCGCCGGGGTGGTCGTCGTCCAGCGGGTGCTGGGTGAGCGGGAGGTCCGGCGCGAGGAGACGCTCATGAAGCACACGGTGGCGCGCACGGCTACCGACGCCCTCATCCAGAAGGATGAGGTCCAGCTCCTCAGTTATCTCAACTTCCTGAAGGTCCAGTACCCGGCCCTCACCTATGCGCGCGTGATCTGGCATAAGGGTGCTAAGACCTCCACCCAGAACCTGGGGAACGCGGCGGTCGGCGGGCGCGTGTTGGAGCGCCGCGTCCGGGTCTCCGACCCCGCCGCGGGCGAGCGCACCGTGGAGATCTCCTTCGGCGTGGACCAGGACGTCCTGCGGCAGCCGACGCGCGAGCGCCAGCACGCGATGATGAAGATGCTCCTCGCCGCGGGCGCTCTCATGGCCCTGTTGGGCCTGTTCGTGGCCACCCTTCTGGCGCGCTCGCTGACCCAGCGCCTCGGGGCTCTGGGCAAGATGGCCGAGCAGATCAGCGAAGGGCGACTGGGCGTGAATCTGGAATGGGAGTCCGAGGACGAGATCGGCACACTGGTCCGCGTCTTCAACCATATGTCCACGCGCCTGGCCGACCTGGATCTGGCCAAGAGGAACTTCGTCTCCTCGGTGACCCACGAGCTCCGTTCTCCTCTGGGCGCTATCGAGAGCTTCCTGCCTCTCATCCGCGAGAAGGTCTCGGCGGGCGACCGCCAGGGCCTGTCCGTCTCCTTGGGGTACCTGGACCGCATCTCAGCCAACGTCCAGCGTCTCAACCGTTTCATCACCGACCTGCTCGACGTGGCCAAGATCGAGCAAGGCAAAATGGAGTGCGTGCTCCACCCGCTCGAGTTCGCGCCCATCGCAACCGAGGTCGCGAAGTTCTTCGAGGCCAAGGCCTTGGCCCAGGGCGTGAGCGTGGAGAGCCGGGTCGCCGTCGGCCCCGCGGTGTTGGGCGATGCGGACCGCGTGCGCCAGGTCCTGGTCAATCTCATCGGCAACGCCCTGAAGTTCACCCCCTCCGGCGGCAAGGTCTGGATTTCGGCCGAGCTGGTCCGCGACGCCGCCGCGCGCTGGCTGGAGGTCACCGTGGGGGATACCGGGCGGGGCATGGCGGATGCCGATCGCCGACGCCTCTTTACGCCGTTTACGCAGGGCGCCAACGTCAGCGAGGGCGTGCTTGGGCACAGGGGGACGGGCCTGGGTCTCTACATCGTGAAGTCCATCATCACTCAGCACGGCGGGCGCGTCGAAGTGCAGTCCGAGCTCGGGAAGGGCTCGAGGTTTCTTTTCTCTCTGAAGGTCGCGCTTTGAACGCGGGAGGCGGCATGGCGACGAAAGCCCTGGTCATCGACGACGAGGAGGACTATCGGGTCATCATCCGGGAAATCCTGAGCGGCGCCGGCTACGAGGTCCGTTTGGCCAAGGACGGCGAGGAAGGCCTGTTCCTGCTCAAGCAGTCTCCCGCCGACGTGGTGCTCGTTGACTGGATGATGCCCAAGATGGACGGCGAGCGCTTCTGCCGCGAGATGCGAGCCGCGCCTTCCCTCAAGGACACGCCCGTGGTCATGCTGACGGTCAAGCAGACGGCTGATGAGGAGCTGGAAGCCCTGCACTTCGGCGTAGATGACTTCGTCGTCAAGCCCTTCAAGGCCCCGGAACTTCTGGCCCGGGTGCGCGCCGTCGTGCGCCGCGCTGAGAACCGCGGCGCGTGAGCCGTCCGTCTCTTGCCGCCCTGGGAGGAACGCTCTTCTTGTTTTGCGCCCTGGCATGGGCGCTGCGGCCCGGAGCGCCGGTTCGCGTCGAGATCCCCGAGGGCCTTTCCGCGCGCCAGACCGTGGAACTCCTGGGCGAGAAGGGGGTCGTCCACTCCGTCTTCGCTTTCCGGATGTTCCTCAAGGTCGCGGGCCTCGACCGGCGGCTGAAGCCAGGCGCTTACACCCTGCGCGTGCGCGAGCGTCCTCTGCGCGTGATCCGCAAGCTGACCCTGGGCCTGAGCGACGACGTCAAGGTCACCATTCCCGAAGGCTTCCGCGCCGCCCAGATCGCGGAACGCCTTGCGGCCGCGGGCGTCGCCGATGCGGCGGAGTTTTCGGTCCTCGTGAAGTCCCGCAAGCTGGAAGGAAAGCTGTTTCCTTCCACTTACCATTTCCCACCCGGCTACGGCGCCGAGCGCGCCGCCGACAAGATGGTCTCCGAGTTCATGCGCGAGATCGGCATGGCCTACGCCTCCGCTTCGCTGCGGCCGTCGCTGAGCCTGGATGAGGCGCTGAGCCTGGCCTCCATCGTCGAGCGCGAGGCGGTGCTCAAGTCTGAGCGCGCCGTCATCGCGGCGGTCTATCTCAACCGTCTCAAGAAGCGCATGCCCCTCCAGGCCGATCCGACCGTCCAGTATGCCGTCGGGTATTGGAAGAAAGGCCTCACCCGGGCCGATCTCGCCATCAGCTCTCCTTACAACACCTACCGTCGCCAGGGCCTGCCCCCCGGACCCATCTGCAGTCCTGGGCTGCAGAGCTTCCTGGCCGTGCTCAAGCCGAGCGACACCCGCGCGCTCTACTTTGTGGCCGACGCGCGGGGCGGACATATCTTCTCCGAGACCAACGAGGAGCATTCCGAGGCGCGCCGCCTCTACAAGCGGGAACTGCGCAAGATGAAGACAAAGCTCAAGGATCAGGCCGAGCCGCTCGTGCGCTGAGCCGTCTTTGCCTGGACGAGGCGGCGTGTTTTTGGCATAATCGACGCGTCGGGCGTGTAGCTCAGCTGGGAGAGCGCTTCCTTCGCAAGGAAGAGGTCGCAGGTTCGATCCCTGTCACGTCCACCAGTTCTAGACGGCGAAAAGAAGCAGTTCCTCGATGGAGAAAGCCCTTGCGAAAGTATACCCCTAAGTGTATACTTAAGACATGATGAGAACCATTACCCTCAAAGCCCTTCGCCCCGAGCTTCCGCATGTCGCGGACTCCATTGAGTCCAAGCTGGACCGCTACATCGTCACTCGGCACGGGCACCCCGTAATGATGCTCATCAGCCCCGAGGACTACGAGGGGCTGCTTGAAACCATTGAGGTGCTTTCGGATAAATCTGCCGCCAAGCGAATCCGCAAGTCCTGGAAAGAGGCTCGCGCTGGCAAGACTGTCTCTCTGGAAGCGCTCCGGCGCAGATTGGAAGGTGTATAGAGTCGAGCTGAGCCGGCAAGCGGAAAAGGACCTTGAGAAGGTCTTTCGGTCTGATAAGAATCTTTATCAGCGCTTCGTAAACGCGTTTCAGGCAATCTCTCTAAAACCGATGGAAGAGGGCAAGCCTCTTCATGGTGAGCTCAAGGGATTGCGGTCATACCGCTTCGGCAGCTACCGGATTTTGTACGAAGTGCGACACGGCGAACTACTCGTGGTCGTCATTGATCTCGGCCACCGACGTGAGATCTACAAGTGAAACGCTTGATGCCTAACCATCGGATAGTCACGTCCACCAGATTCCAGTTCCTCTCAAGAGGCCCATGACCCCCATGTTCGGCATCTTCGGCGGCGGCAAGCGCACCAAGCCTCTCGTACTGCATGTCGACGACGATAATTCCATCCGCGTCCTGTTCGGCGATGTCCTTGATGAGATGGGGGTCGACGTGCGCGGCGCCGCTCATGGGCAAGAAGGCATCGATTTCGCGCAAGAACTCGCCT